>JAWKRT010000001.1:1503359-1804031 GCA_041389495.1 Myxococcota bacterium
GGAGGCCGGCGCCGCCGCGAGCAGGGCCGCGGCGCCGAGCAGCGCGCGGGCCAGCGCGCGCACGCGCGGCGCGGCGGCGCGGGCGGACGGGGGCGCGACGCGCGCCGCGTGGCGGGGCAGGGGCATCGAGGGGATCTCGGAGTCAGGGAAGATCGAGGCGCTCGCCCCCGGGCGGAGCCGAGCCGCAGCGAGCGCGCACCATAGCGCGCTTCGCCGGCGCAACCCGGCGTCGCGGCACGATTCCGGACGGCGGTGGCGGCGTCGCCGCGCGCCTGTGCGCGCGGGCCGGACGTGGCTGCGGATCGGCACCGGGCGCGGCTTCCCCCCGGCGCGCTTCGACCCCGCCGCGACGATCGGGTTCGCGCGGCCGAGTCCGCGCGCGTCAAGCCGTGCTCGACACCGACCGATCGGTCGACTACGTTGCGCGCCGCCGTCCGACCGATCGGTCGGCGCCCACCCGCGTTCGAAGCCGTCCCGAGGTGTCCGTCCGTGCCCAGGCCCGCCGCGTCCGCACCGAGCTCGCGCGAGAAGATCCTCGACGTCGCCGAGGCCCTGTTCGCGCGCAGCGGCTATGCGGGCGTCGGCATGCGCGAGGTCGCGCAGCACGCCGGGCTCGGGAAGTCGTCGCTCTTCCATCACTTCGCGACGAAGCCGGCGCTCTACTTCGAGGTGGTCGAGCACGTGCTCGCGCGGATCGCCGCGGGCGTGATGCCGGCGCTCTCGCGCGACGCGGGGGCGGCGGGCCGGCTCGCCGCCGCGAGCGACGCGCTCGTCGACGCGCTGGCCGAGCACCCGACCTCCGCGCCGCTCCTCCTCCGGAGCCTCTTCGAGGCGCATCCGTTCGCGACCGACGCCGCTCCGCCGGAGGCCGCGGCGGGCGACGCGATCCTCGCCGCGATGATCGGCGCCTTCCAGCAGCTCGTGCGCGACGGCATCGCGACCGGCGAGTTCCGCGACGTGTCGGTCGTCGACGCGACGCAGACGCTGATCGGCGCTGCCGTCTTCCACTTCGCCTCGGGCGAGCTCGGCGAGGCCGTGCTCGGCGAGTCGCTGTTCTCGGCGCAGGCCGTCGCGCGCCGCCGCGACGAGCAGCGCGCCTTCTTCCTCCGCGCCCTGCTTCGCGACGCGTCGGGCGTCGCATAGCGAGATCGAACGCGGCGGCGCGCGGCGCCGACCGCCACCGGGAGACCGTCATGGACAAGATCCTCGCCGCCCATCGCCACCAGCTCGGCGCCTTCGAAGTCGTCGACGTCGTCGACGAGGGCGCCATCGCGCGGGTGCGCGAGCACGTCGACGTCGACGTCCCGCTCACGCTCCACTGGACGTGGAGCTACGCGCCCGAGGTCGAGGAGCTGCGGCGCCTCTACGAGAAGGGCAAGGCGGGGCAGTGGAACGCGGAGACCGACGTCGACTGGGACGCGCGCGTCTCGGCCGACGACTGGATCATGAACCCGGAGGCGTCCGCGCTCGCGCAGCTCTGCAAGATGATGGGCAAGGACGAGGCGACGCAGAAGGCGGCCGCCTTCGACGAGGTCGCGTACACGATCTCGCAGCTGCTGCACGGCGAGCAGGCCGCGCTCCAGCTCTGCGGCCAGCTCACCAACCTGTGCGAGGACATCGACCAGAAGCTCTACGCGGCGAGCCAGGTGGTCGACGAGGCGCGCCACATCGAGGTGCTGTCGAAGTTCCTGCAGCGCAAGATGGGCACGCTCTACCCGATCGGCACGACGCTCAAGACGCTCCTCGACATCCTGCTCGAGGCGAAGGGCGTGTCGTACAAGGTGCTCGGCATGCAGACGCTCTTCGAGGGCATGGCCGTCGGCATCATGGACATGATCCGGCGCGAGAGCCGGTGTGCGTTGTTCAGCGACATCCTGCTCCGCGTCGAGGGCGACGAGGCGCGCCACGCGGCGTTCGGCGTGCTGAACATGCGCCGCATCGTGCGCGACGCGTCGACGCAGGAGATGCACCAGATGGAGGACTGGGCGTTCGGCATCCTCGAGACGCTCAACGCCAACCAGCAGCTCGACATGCTGCGCCTGCTCGCGCCGAAGTACGACCTCCAGCCCGAGCTGATCGTCGAGGGCTTCACCAAGCTCCCCGACTTCGCGCAGCTCAACTCGCCGCCGTTCATGCACACCGTCGTTCCGAACCTGCTTCGACTCGGCCTCATCACCGAGCGCACGCAGGAGCACTGGATGCGGCTCGGCATGATGACGGACGCGAAGGGCACGGCGCAGAGCGTGCTGCCGATCGCCGGGTAGGGCGGCCGGCCTCGTGGCCGCGGACTATGCTCGGCCGCCATGCGCGGCGACCAGCTCGCGAGGCAGTGGCAGCTCATCCAGCGGCTCGCGAAGAGCCGCGGCGGCGCCGGGCTCGACGAGCTCGCGGAATCGCTCGGCTGCGTGCGGCGCACCGTCTACCGCGACCTCGACGCGCTCATGTACGCCGGCTTCCCCGTCGTGTCCGAGAAGCGCGACGGGCGCGTCTACTACCGCTTCATCGAGACGTTCGGGCTCGGCGACGTGCCGTTCACGCACGACGAAGTGCTGGCGCTGATCCTCGGCGCCGACCTGCTCGCGACGCTCGAGGGCACGGTCTTCCACGACTCGATGGAGTCCGCGATCTCGAAGATCCGCGCGGGCATGGGGCCGCAGCTCGTCGCCTACCTCGAACGCCTCGGCGAGAGCTTCCGCGTGCTTCCCGGCCCGCACAAACGCTATGCGGAGTTCCGCGAGACGATCCAGGCGCTCAACGACGCCGTGCTCGAGCATCGCCGCGTCGCGATGCGTTACCGCACGGGGCGCACCGGCGAGGTGCGCGAGCGCGAGCTCGACCCGTACCGCGTCTGGTACCGCAGCGGCGGCCTGTACGTCGTCGGCCACGACCACCTGTCGGGCGAGCTGCGCACCTTCGCCGTGAACCGCATCGAGGCCATCGACCTGCTCGACGCGCGCTTCGAGGTCGCGGCGGACTTCGACTTCGAGGCGTTCACGGCGAGCGCCTTCGGCGTGATCTCCGAGCCCGTCTCGCGCGTGCGCATCCGCTTCGACAAGCAGTGGCGCAGCCACGTCGAGGAGCACCGCTGGCACGAGAGCCAGGAGCTCTGCGCGCTCCCCGACGGCGGGGTCGAGCTCGCGATGGAGGTGGGCGGGACGCCCGAGATCCGCAATTGGGTGCTCTCGTTCGGCGCCGGGGCCGAGGTGCTCGAGCCGGCCGCGCTGCGCGACGAGGTGCGCGCCGAGCTCGAGGCCGCCGCCCGCCGCTACGCGTAGAAGCTCTTCCGGGACGCGCGGCCCGGGCGCACTCCGCCGCGGGGCGGGCCGATCCGGCCCGAGCGTTCTAGAAATGAAATTGAATTTCACTTGCAAGATAATGATTCGTTCATGAATCATCGGGGTGGATTCCCAGTGGAGGACACCCCCGATGAGCCCCCGATTCCTGGCTTCCGCCCTCGCCGTGCTCGCCTGTCTCGCCGCGCCCGCTCGCGCGGACGAGGCCGAGGAGGAGCCCGACCCCGCGCCGGTCGCGCTCGGCGAGCGCCTCTTCCTCGAGACGCGCTTCGCCCAGTTCTTCGCCGCGAACGCGGGCGGGAACGTGAACGCGCCGCTCGCCGCGGGCGACCCGGTCGTCGACACGACGCGCACGCCGGACGGCGACCTGCCGGGGCCCTTCGCGGGCGAGTCGATCAACTGTCGCGCCTGCCACCTCGTCGACGAGCAGCTCGACGCGCCGGGCGGGGGCATGCGGACCTACACGGACTTCGCGGTCCGCAGCCCGGTGCCCGCACGCGAAGACGGGCTCGCGGCGACGCCGCGCAACTCGCCGCCGCTCGTCGGCGCGTCGCGGCCGCGCCCGGGCGGTCTCGACCTCCACTTCGACGGCGAGTTCGCGACGATGGAAGGCCTCGTGTTCGGGACGCTCACCGGCCGCAACTACGGCTGGCTCCCGCGCGAGGCCGCGGACGCGGTCGCGCACGTCGCGCGCGTCGTCCGCGAGGACGACGGCACCGGCGCGCTCGCGCAGGAGTTCGGCGGCGCGTACCGGCGCGTGCTCGCCGGCACCGACCCGTCGCTGCCGCCCGAGCTCGTGCTCCCGCCCGAGCTGCGCGTCGACGTCGACTCTGCGAGCGACGGCGAGATCGTCGCCGCGGTCGCGCGCCTGATCGCCGCCTATGCGCTGCAGCTCTCGTTCGCGACCGACGACGACGACGTCTTCGTGGGCTCGCCGTTCGACGCGTTCGTCGCGGCCAACGGCCTGCCGGCGCGGCCGGATCCGGGCGAGGGCCCCGACGACTTCGCGCGGCGCTTCCGGCTCGCGGTCGAGCGGCTCGAGAGCCCGGTCTTCGTCGACGCGGGGCCGTTCGAGTTCCACGACCGCGACTTCGTGTTCGGGCCGCGCGAGCTGCGCGGGCTGCAGGTGTTCGTGACGACGCGTTCGCTCCCCGGCCGCGACGGTGTCGGCAACTGCGCCGCCTGCCACGCGCCGCCCGAGTTCACCGACTTCTCGTTCCACAACACCGGCGTCTCGCAGTCCGCCTACGACGCCGTGCACGGCGCCGGCCGGTTCGCGCGCCTGCGCGTTCCGAGCCTGCGCCGCCGCGAGCGCGAGCCGGCGCGCTGGCTGCCGGCGACGCCGCTCCACCCGGACGCCGCCGAGCCGTTCCGTCGCGTGCCGGAGGCCGGTCGCCCGCTGCGCGCGGACCTCGGGCTGTGGAACGTCTTCGCGAACCCCGACTTCCCGGCGCCGCAGGAGCGCCTCGGCGCGCGGCTGTGCGACGAGGCGCTCGCGCACGCGCCGGCGTCCGTGCAGCGAAGCGCGCGCGTCCGCGCGCGCTGGATCGCGCGCGAGTGCACGGCGCCGCGGCTCCTGCCGACGGCGCTCGCGCGCTTCAAGACGCCGGGGCTCCGCGATCTCGGCCACTCCGCGCCGTACTTCCACGACGGGCAGAGCGCGACGCTCGAGGACGTCGTCCGTTTCTACGACGCGGCGGGCGAGCTCGCGCGGCGCGGCAAGCTGCGCAACGGCGCGCCCGAGCTGCGCGCCATCCGGCTCGACGACGACGACGTCGATGCGCTCGTGCGCTTCCTGATGTCGCTCGACGAGGACTACAGCTAGGCGAGCGCGTCCGGGCGCGCGCCTACCCCCGGAAGAACGCGACGAGCTCGTCCTCCTTCGCCGCCGCGTCCTGGTAGCCGAGGTCGGTCAGCAGGCGCGCATAACGAGCGTCGAAGAGCAGGTAGGAGAGCAGGTCGGCCTCGCGCGCGTCGCGACCGGAGCGGAACGTGCGGAAGAAGAACCGGAGGAAGCGCGACAGCTCGAACGGGCCGTGACGCCCCTGCAGCAGCTCGCCCGCCAGCATGCCGAGGTCGCGCGTCGGGCGCACGACGACGGTGTCGATGCGCTGCAGCGGGCGGCGCCCGTGGCGCGTGAACTCCTCGTTGATGCGGTCGAGGAAGCCCGGCCCGTACGCGAGCACGCCGCTCTCGATGAACGAGTTCACGAGATTGAGCCGCGACAGGTCGGTCTCGATCGGCGCGAGCAGGAGCGCGTTCAGGATCTTGCCGAGCAGGAACATCGGGTTGCCGAAGCCCTGCACGCGCTCCTGCGCGAGGCTCTCCGCGACCTTCGCGGGCTGCGGGTGCGACAGGCCGATCACGAGCACGCGGTTCGCGCCGAGGCGGATCGCCGGCGCGAGCGGCGTGTTGAGGCGCAGCCCGCCGTCGGCGTAGTAGCGCGCGCCGACGCGCACGGCCGGGAAGAGCGCCGGGATCGCCGCGGACGCCAGCGCGTGCACGGGCATGAGCCGGATCGGCTGCATGTGGAAGGTGTCGAGGCTCGCCCACGGCGGCAGCGGGTCCCGCTGCTGCGTGAACACGATCGAGCGACCGGTCGCGATCTGCGTCGCGGCCACGCACACGGCCTCGACGTGGCCGGCCTCGATGTTGGTGCGGATGTCGCGCCACGGGATCGCGTCGAGCACGAGCTTCTCGAGCGGCTCGGTGTCGAGCAGTCCGTAGAGGCGGTCGGGGCGCTGGCCCGCGCGCAGCTGCTCGGCGACGCGCCGCAGCCCGAGCAGGCGGCGCGGCAGCGACAGCACGTCCGCGCCCTTGACGCGGAACACCTCGTCGACGCGCAGGTGCTCCCAGATGCGGGCGAGCCGCTCGCCGCGCTCCTCGCCGCCGTCGGCCGTCGCCGCGAGGAAGCAGGCGTGGATGGCGCCCACCGACGTGCCGCAGACGATGTCGAACTCGGGGCGGAGGTCGTGGCGCCGCGGCAGCTCCTCGACGATGAAACGCAGCACGCCCGCCTCGTAGGCGCCGCGCGCGCCACCGCCCGACAGGACGATCGCGCGCTTCGGCGCCCCGCCGGCGGGCGCGAGGTCAGCTGCTGACGCGCTCGGTGTAGGCACCCGTTCGCGTGTCGATGCGCAGGACGTCCCCTTCCTTGATGAACAGGGGGACCTGGATCTCGGCTCCGGTCTCGAGGGTGGCGGGCTTCGTGGCGCCGGAGCTCGTGTCGCCCTTGAGGCCCGGATCGCTCTTCGTCACGAGCAGCTCCACGAACTGCGGCAGCTCGATGTTCACCGGCTTGCCGTTCCACAGGAGCACGTCGACCTCGGTGTTCTCCTTGAGCAGCAGCACGTGGTCGCCGACGCCCGCCTCGGGGATGGGCATCTGGTCGTACGTCTGCGTGTCCATGAACACCAGGTTCTCGCCGTCGCGGTAGAGGTACTGCATGGTCCTCTCCTCGACGTTGGCCTCCTCGGCCTTCTCGCCGGAGCGGAACGTCCGCTCGAGCACCTTGCCGTTGATCAGGTTCTTCACCTTCGTGCGCACGAACGCGCCGCCCTTGCCGGGCTTCACGTGCTGGAAGTACGTGATGACGAACGGCTGACCGTCGAGCTCGAGCTTGAGGCCGTTGCGGAACTGCGAGGTGTCGACCGTGGGCATGCGGACTCCTGGTGGCGGGGGAGCATAGCGGCGAACCGCGTCGCCGTGGCAACGAGAAACGCGCCCGGGGCGCGAGCCCCGGGCGCGTCGTGTCCACTCGCGCGCGCATCGCGTGCGACGCGCGCGTGCCTTCGAGGCTAGGCGCCCTTCGCCGTCTTCACCGCGGCCGTCAGCGCCGGCACCACCTCGAACAGGTCGCCGACGACGCCGAGGTCGGCGACCTCGAAGATCGGGGCGTCGGGATCCTTGTTGATCGCGATGACGTAGTTCGAGCCCTTCATGCCGACGAGGTGCTGGATGGCGCCCGAGATGCCGCACGCGATGTACAGCTTCGGCGACACGATCTGGCCCGACGAGCCGACCTGGTACGGGTGCGGCAGCCAGCCGGCGTCGACGACGGGGCGCGACGCACCCATCGCACCGCCGAGCGCGTCGGCGAGCGGCTGGATCACTTCCGGGAACTTCTCCGGCGCGCCGACGCCGCGGCCGCCCGAGACGATGATCTCGGCCTTCGTGAGGTCGACGCCCTTCGACTCGGCGACCTTGATCTCGACGAACTTCGCGCGCGCGCCCGAGGCGTCGACCGCGAGCGGCTTCGTCGAGCCCGCCGCGCCGCTCTCCGCGGCCGCGCACGCGCCCGGCTGCACGGTCGCGACGGCCTTGCCGCCCGTCGACGCGAGCTCGGCGTCGAGCTTGCCGTTGAACATCCGGCGCTTGAACGCGAAGCCCGCGCCCGCCGCCTCGATCGAGAAGCAGTCGGACACGAACGCGGCGTCGAGGCCGGCCGCGATGCGCGGCGCGACGTCCCAGCCCTGCGGCGTGTTCGAGAGCAGCACGAGGTCGGCGCCCGTGGCGTCGACGGCCGCGCGGATCGCGGCGTTCCACAGGTCGACGTTGTAGTTGGCGAAGGCCGCGTCGTCGACGACGTAGGTCTCGCCGCCGCCCTTGCCCGCGAACGCGTTCGCGGCGTCGCCGACGCCGCTGCCGATGACGACGCTCTTCACGTCGCCGCCGATCTTGCCCGCGAGCGTGATGAGCTCGTAGCTCGCCTCGCGGATCTTGCCGTTCGCCACTTCCGCAACGATGAGGATGGTGCCCATCGAGTTCGTCCTCCGGTCGGGCCCCGCTAGAGGAGCCCGAGCTCCTTGATCTTGCCGACCAGGCCGGCGACGACCTGCTCCGTGTTGCCCTCGAGGATCGTCGCGCCCTGGCCCTTCGGCGGCGAGTAGATCTTCCCGATCTTCACCTTCGCGCCGAGGTCGGACACGCCGAGGTCGCCCGCCGTCTTGACGTCGACCGGCTTCTTCTTCGCCTGCATGATGCCCTTGAGCGACGCGTAGCGGACCTGGTTGGCGCCGGTCTGGATCGCGACGAGCGCGGGCGTCGGCAGGTCGACGACCTCGAACGCGCCGCCTTCGAGCTCGCGCTCGCAGCGGATCGAGCCCGCGGACAGCTCCGACTTCGTCACGCCCGTGGCCGACGGGAGGCCGAGCAGCTCGGCGAGCATGGGCGGCACGGCCGAGAAGTTCGAGTCGTCCGACATGAGGCCCGTGAACACGAGGTCCGGGCTCTCGGCCTTGGCGACCGCGGCGAGCACCTTCGCCACGCCGAGCGCGTCCGAGGCGGCGGCATCGGCGTCCTTCACGTGGATGCCGCGGTCGGCGCCCATGCCGAGCGCCGTGCGCAGCGCCTGCGTCACGCGGTCGGGGCCGATCGACACGACGACGACTTCCGTGTCCGCCGCCTTGTCCTTGATCTGCAGCGCCTCTTCGAGCGCGTAGGTGTCGTAGCTGTTGATCTCGAACTTGATGTTGCTCTCGTTGATCCAGGTTCCCGACCCATCGATGTCCAGCTTGGCATCCGAATGGGGGACCTGCTTCAGGCACACCATGACCTTCATGGGGAGGGGCCTCCGACAGTCGCGAGGACTCGTTCTTCGGGTGTCGTGTCGAGCCGACCGGCACGGCGTCGCACCGGTCGACGGCGAGACAACGGCGCGCCGGCCCGGGGGCGTGGCGCGCCGTCGAAAAGCGGGCGAACGCTAGCCGCCGGGGGAGCGGTTTTCAACGCCGCCGCGCCGACTTCCGGCGCAACGGACGGCTGCACGCCGGGGCCTTCGCGCGCTCAGTCGACGCCCATGAACCCGAGGAACTGCTCGAGCGACGCGACGCGCAGGAAGGGGTTCGTGCGCTTCTGCTCGCCCATCGTCGAGTGCGCTTCGGGCGAGTAGAGGTGGCCGGGGAAGAGCCAGGTCTCGTCGGGCAGCCGCTTCAGCGTCTCGTTGAGCGAGCGGTACATGTCCTCGGGGCTCGCGCCCGGGAGGTCGACGCGCCCGCAGCTCCCGAGGAAGAGCGTGTCGCCCGAGACGAGCGTGCCCGGCGTCGCGGCCTCCTCGACGAGGAAGCACTGCGAGCCCGGCGTGTGCCCGGGCGTGTGGAGCAGGCGCACGCGAACGCCGCCGAGCTCGATCACGTCGCCCGCCTCGTGGCCGACGATGTCGCGCGGCGAGAGCCCGCTGATCTTCGCCGTCCCCTCGACCTCGTGCTTGTTCACGTGCACGGGCACCGCGCGCCGCTCGTGCAGCTCGGCGAGCCCCTCGATCTCCATGCCGAAGATCGAGCCCCCGATGTGGTCCTGGTGGTAGTGCGTGACGAGTGCGCCGACGAGCTTCATCTCGTCCTCGTCCGCGACCTCGAGGATGCCGTCGATGTTCCAGGCGGGGTCGACGACGACGCACTCGCGCGTCGAGCGCGAGCCGACGAGGTAGACGAGGTTCGCCATCTCGCCGAGCGCGAGCTGCCGGAAGTAGAGATCGGTCTCGTCGGCCATGTCGGCCCTCCGCCTGCGTCGGGCGCGCCGCGCGCGCCCCTACTTCTCTCCACCCGCGTCCGCGACGTCGCGCGACACGAGCTCGAGCTCCCCGTCCGATGCCGACACGCGCACCTCGTAGCGGCGCAGGCGCACGCGATCGTCGTCGGGCGTCTCGCCCGTGTCGACGTCGAAGGCCCACGCGTGCTCGGGGCAGATCAGCTCGCTGCCCGCGAGCAGCCCCGCCGAGAGGCTCCCGCCCGCGTGCGGGCACGCGTCGTCGACCGCGAAGAGCCCCTGCGCGCGCCGCCCGATGCAGAGCCGGCGCCCGGCCACGTCGATGCGCCGCAGCTCGCCCGCCCGCAGCCCGGCGACGGCGTCGAGCGCGATCGTCCCGCGCCAGCGCGCGCCTTCTTCGCCGGGCGCGGGCGCGTCGGCATCGCGCGCACGCCCGTCCGCACGCGTCCTCAGAGCGCGCCCACCTGGTCCTCGAGCCAGGTCGCGATCGCCTCGAGCACCGCGTGCCGCACCGCCCGCGGGTCGATGCCCGACTTCTTCGTGACCTTGAACGCGGCGTCGGCGCTCTCGACGACCTGCAGGCGCGTCGGCGCACCGACGCGCACGAGCGCATCGCGGAGCCGGTCGACGTCGCAGCTCGGGTCGCGCATGCCCTGCACGAAGAGCATCGGCGAGATGATCCGGTAGAGATCCTCCGCGTCCGCGAGCTCGGGCTTGCCGCGCGGGTGCAGCGGGTAGTTGAGCAGCACCAGGCCGTCGACGCGGATCGGGTCGGTCGCGAGGCGCGCGGCGACGCGCGCGCCGAGTCCGACGCCCCCGATGAACAGATGGGCGGGCGCGGCCGACGGGTCGCGTCCGAGCGTCGCGATTGCCGCGCGGAACGCGTGGTCGAGACGTTCGGGCGAGTCGGACGACGCGCGCTTGCGCGCCTCGGCGAAGGGAAAGTTGAAGCGGAGCGTGAGGCACCGGCGCAGCGTGAGCTCGCGGTGGACGTGCTCGAGCAGCGGGTCGTGGAGGTCGCTCGTGGAGCCGTGAGCGAGGACGACCGCGACGCGCGAGCCGGTCGGCCACCACTCCGGAATGCCGAGCACGGCGGAGACTTCGTGGAGGCCGTGGGCCGGCTCGCGGAGAGGGACCTGGATCGCCTCGAATCGCGCGGACGGCTCGATCGCTTCTCCCTCAGGGGAGTCCGTCGTCATATGCCGGGCACGGTAGAGTAGGGCGCCTTGGCGCGCTCGCTGGCCGGCTCCCACACGCCCCGGGGATCGCTTGGAAAACGTCCTGATCACGGGTATTTCCGGCGCACTGGCGCGCATCCTCGCGCGCTCGCTCGCGGGCGCGCACCGCGTCTGCGGCGTCGACGTCGTGCCGTGGCGCTCCGCGCCCCAAGGGGTCCGCATCCATCTCGCCGACGTGCGCAAGCGAAGCTTCGAGGACGCGATCCGGCGCGAGCGTCCGGATGCGATCGTCCACCTCGGCTTCATCCGCCACTTCCAGTCCGACGAGCGCCATCGCCACGACGTGAACGTGCGCGGCACCAAGCGCCTGCTCGACCACTGCCTGCGCTACGGCGTGAAGCGGCTCGTCGTGGTGTCGAGCAGCTACGTGTACGGCGCGTTCGCGGAGAACCCGTTCCACATGACCGAGGACGCGCCGCTCTCCGCGAGCCGCACCTACCCCGAGATCCGCGACCTGGTCGAGGTCGACACGCTCGCGAGCGGCTTCCTGTGGAAGGAGCCGTCCGTCACGACGTGCGTGCTGCGGCCGGTGAACGTGATCGGCCCGACCGCGCACTCGATGGCGGCGCGCTACCTCGGGCTGCCGCGCGTCCCGACCGTCATGGGCTTCGATCCGATGATGCAGTTCATCCACGAGGAGGACGTCGCGGGCGCCATCGCGCGCGCGCTCGGGTGCGGACTGCGGGGCGTCTTCAACGTCGTCGGTCCGGGCGAGGTGCCGGTGCGCACGGCGATCCACGAGACGGGCGGCGTCGCCTGGCCGGTTCCCGAGGTGCTCCTGCGCTCGACGTTCGGCACGCTGTTCCGCCTCGGCTTCGGAGACTTTCCGCAGGGAATGCTCGACTACCTCAAGTATCCGGTGACGCTCGACGGCCGGCCCTTCGCCGCGGCGACCGGCTTCGAGCCCGCGCACGGGCTCGCCGACTGCTTCGAGAGCGTGCGGCGGTCGCGGCGGTGAGGCGCGAGCGCGGCTGGGGTGGGCTCGGACGCGGGCGCGCGCGCGGGCTCGCCGCGGCGCTCGCGAGTGCGCTCGCGGCGGGAGCCTGTGCGACGGACGGCGGCGCGCGCGCGCCGCGCGACGCGACGGCGCCGCGCGAGGTGACCGAGGCGGTCGAGCGCGTCGTGCTCGTCTCCATCTCCGGGCTCGATGCGGCGTCGCTGCGCGACGACGCGCTGCCGACGCTCGCGCGCCTCGCCCGCGAGGGCGCGCGCGCGGAGGACGTGCGCGGCGTCGGCGCCCCGCTCGTCTACCCGGCGCACGCGACGCTCGTGACGGGCCGCGCGCCCGATGCGCACCGCGTCGTCGCCGACACGCTGCTCGGCCGCCGCGGCGTGCGCGCGAACGCGCCTTTCTGGCACGCGACGCGCATCGAGGGCGCGACGCTGCTGACGGCCGCGCGCGCCGCCGGCCGCCGCGTCGCCGCGATCGGCTGGCCGTCGACCGTCGGCGCGCCGCTCGACGCGATCGTCCCCGACCTCGCGCCCGTCCGGGAGGGCGAGACGTGGCTCGGCGTGCTCGAGCGCGCGGCGACGCCCGCGCTCTTCGCGGCGATGCGCGACGCGCTCGGCCGCGCGCCCGCGCCGTGGCCGGTCGCGAGCGAGCGCGACCGCGCGCGCACCGCGGCCGCCTGCGCCGCGCTGCGGGCGGCGGCCCCGCCCGAGCTGCTGCTGCTGCGCCTCGAGGAGCCCGCCGTCGCCATGCAGCTCGACGGCGTCGACGGCGAGTCGTCGCGCGCCGCGCTCGCGCGCGCCGACGCGCGTGTCGCCGATCTCGTGCGCTGTCTGCGCGACGCGGGCCTGCGCGAAGGCGCCGCGATCGCGATCGCCGGCGATCGCGTCCTCGCGCCCGTGCACACGCGCATCGACCCGAACGTGCTGCTCGCCGAGGGCGGATGGCTTCCGAGCCTGCCGCTCGCGTCGACCGAGGGAGCGTGGCAGGCGATCGTGCGCGCGACCGACTCGCTCGCGACCGTGCACGCCGAGACGGAGCAGGGCGCCGTCGCCGTGCGGCAGATCCTCGAGGGCGCCGCCGCGCGCACGGGCGCCTTCCGCGTGCTTCCCGCCGTCGAGCTCGCGGCGCGCCGCGGCGACCCGCGCGCGTGGTTCGGGCTCGAGGCGACGCCCGGCTACGTGTTCGGCGACGCCGCGACGGGCCCGCTGCTGCGGCCGTCCGAGCGACGCGCCGCGGGGGCGGCCGCGCAGACGCACGTCGCCTTCGCGGTCGCGGGAGCCGGCGTGCGCGAGCGCATCGTCGTTCCGCAGATGAGCGCGCTCGACGTCGCGCCCACGCTCGCCCACCTTCTCGGCGTCGACCTGCCCGGCGCGGAAGGCCGCCCGATCGTGGGCGTGTTCGCGCGCACGCGTCCGCGGGCGGGCTCGGACGAACGGAGCACACCGAGCGACCCCCCGCGCGCGAGGAGCGGCTCGTGAGTCGAAGCCCCGACGACCCCCGCATCACGATCGAGCTCAATCCCGCCGAGCGGCGGTTCTACGATCGCGTGCGTTCGTACGTGGCCGAGCCCGAGCCCGGGCGCACCTCGACGTTCTGGGACCTCGTGCTGCTCCTGCCCGACCTCGCCGTCCTGCTCTTCCGCCTCGCGCGCGACGCGCGCGTGCCCTTCTTCTCGAAGGCGATCGCCGGCCTCGCGGTCGGCTACGTGCTCTCGCCGTTCGAGCTGATGCCCGAGCTCGTGCTCGGGCCCATCGGCCTCGTCGACGACCTCGTCGTCGTGGGCATGGCGCTGTCGCGCATGCTGAACCACGTGCACCCCGACGTCGTGCGCGCGCACTGGGCGGGGAAGGGCGACGCGCTCGACGCCATCCAGCGCGTGTCGGCGTGGACCGAGGACCAGGTGGTGTCGCGACTGCGCGGCGCGGTGCGCGCGCTCGTCGGGCCGCGCGCGGGCGCCTGAGGCGCCACTGCGCGCGTCGCGCGGGGTCACGCGTCGCGCGCGTCGGGCGCCGCGCGCGTGCGCAGCTCGTCGCGCCACTCGCGCGGGATGCGCCGCGGGCGGCCCGCCTCGTCGACGCAGGCGTGCTCGGTCGCGCCCGTCACGAGCACCCGGCCCGCGAGCTCGGCGCAGTACGCCATGCGGAGCGACGCGCCGGCCACGTGGTCGAGCCAGGTCGCGATCTCGACGCGGTCGTCGAAGCGCGCGGGCGCGCGGTAGTCGACCTCGAGGCGGATCGTCGCGAGGTGGAGGCCGGCGTCGACGTAGCGCGTGTACGGAACGTGGTAGCGATCCATCCACTCGATGCGCGCGAGCTCGAACCAGCGCACGTAGTTCGCGTGGTGGACGATGCGCATGCCGTCCGTCTCGAAGAACGCGACGCGGTGCGCGACGCGCGCGACGGCGGCGCCGTCGGGAGGCCCGGCCAGCTCGGCGCCCATGCGGCTAGAAGTCGTCCTTCCACTTGCGCAGGCGCCCGAGGTCCTCGGCGTCGCGCGCGCGCAGGAAGGGATTCGTGCGCTTCTCCTCGCCGATCGTCGAGGGGATCGTCATCTCGTCGGGCGTCGCGTCGTGCCAGTCGGCGGCCTTGTGCGCGCGGATGGCGCGCACGGCCTCGAGCCGGCGGCGGATGTCCTCGTTGTCCGGCTCGGCCGCCGCCGCGAAGCGCAGGTTCGACTCGGTGTACTCGTGGCCGCAGTAGACGCGCATGTCGTCGGGCAGCCTCGCGAGCTTGCCGACGAGCGCGTCGTACATCATCTGCGCGTCGCCCTCGAACGTCCGCCCGCAGCCCGCGGCGAACAGCATGTCGCCCGTGAACGCGGCCTTCGCGTCGTCGAAGACGTAGGCGACGTGGCCGGTCGTGTGGCACGGGATGTGGAGGACGCGCGCGGTCTCGCGGCCGACGCGCACCTCGTCGCCCTCGTCGACGCCGCGCGTGAAGCCGGCGAGGCGATGGGCATCGGAGACGTGGCCGACGACCGGCGCGCCGTAGCGCTCGGCGAGCTCGGGGTTCGCCATCGCGTGGTCGGGGTGGTGGTGCGTGGAGAGGACGAGCGCGACGCGCGCGCCGGTCGCGTCGACGCGCGCGATCACGGGCGCCGCCTCCGGCGCGTCGATCACGGCGGCCTCGCGCGTGGCGTCGCACACCACGAGATAGGTGTAGTTGTCGCCGAGCGTCGGGATGCGTTCGATCTGCAGGCTCATGGCGGCGCAGCCTAGCACGCGCGTCGGCGCGCTAGAGCAGGTCGAGCTGACCCGTGCGTCCCACGCGCAGTGCGGACGGACGCGCCGGACGCTGCGCGTCGCCCGCGCGCCGCGCGCTCGCGTTCGTCGGCGCGCTCGCGTTCGCGGCGTCCTGCGCGCGCGCGTCGCCGTCCTCGCGGAAGGCCGGGCACAGCGAGCGGTACTCGCACCAGTCGCACAGACGCGACGGCTTCGGCTCGTACGCGCTCTCGCGCTGGATCTCGTCGATCCGCTCCATCGTCGTCGCGCGCAGCCGCTCGAGCTGCTCGGGCGTGCGCTGCGAGACGCGCGTCACGCCCTTCGCGACGTAGTGCCAGACGAGCCGCATCGGCTGCTTCGGCCCGTAGACCTTCTGGAGGCCGAGCTGGTAGAGCGCGAGCTGGCGATCCTCGTCGAGCTTGCTCTGCGACGGCACCCACTGGCCCGTCTTGTAGTCGACGATCTCGATGGCGCCGTCGGGCGCGCGGCTGATGCGGTCGACGATGCCCTGCACCTTGTAGCGGCCGGCCTCGTCGAGCTCGAAGAGCACGCGCTCCTCGAGCCCGAGCGTCTCGTCGGCGTCGAACGGGTAGTGGCGCCGATAGTAGTTGTGCAGACAGCGCGACCCGAGCTCGCGATAGAAGGCCTTGTCGGTGCCCTCCTTCACGATGCGGATGCGCGCGTCGTCCCAGTGCTCGTCGAAGATCTGGTAGTAGCGGTCGACCACCTTCTGGAGCGGCGGCACCTGGCCGCGGTCGACGAACTCGTAGAGCCGCTCGAGCACTTCGTGGACGCGCTTGCCCACGAAGGCCTCGATGCCCTCGGACTCCTCGGGGACGCGCAGCACGTAGCGGAAGTGGAACTGCCGGGGACACGTCTCGAACGTCGACAGGCGCGAGTGGCTGTAGACCGGCACGGGCCCAGGATAACGGATGGGTCGCGCCTCACGACCCTCGCGCGAGCCGCTCGATGCGCGCCGCGGCCGCGCGCACGGCCTCGCGCTCGTTCTCGAACGTGAGGGCCTCGATCGCGTCGGCGAGCGCGTGCCAGCCCACGTCGTCCATCTCGTCGTCGCGGTGCGCGGAGGCGTCGCCCGCGTCCTCCATGAGGAAGTAGACGACGTGCTTCCCGATCAGCTCGCCCGTCGCGAGGTTCTCGTACGCGTAGCGGGACTCGCCGAGGGGCTCGACGATGCGCGCGCGGCGGCCCGTCTCCTCGCGCACCTCGCGCAGGGCGGCGTCCTCGAGCGCCTCGCCGGGGTCGATGTGCCCCTTCGGAAGGCGCACCGTGCGAGCCCGCGTGTTCCAGTCGACCTGGTGGCCGAGCAGGATCTCGACGCCGCGCGGCGAGCGCCGGAACACGACGCCGCCCGCGCTGCGCTCGACGCGCGTCGCCTCGCTCGGATCGCGCTCGCCCCGGCCGCCTCGCATCGCGTCACCTCCGTCCCGCGGCCGCATCGTAGGCGCGCGCGCCGGCGGGTGGGATGCGCGAGGGCCGCTACCTTCCGCCGGCGCCTGCGCCCGCCGAATCCACCACCCGGGCCCGCGGCCCGGCGCGCCCGACGAACGACGCCCGAGCGCCCCCGACTCCCGACTCCCGACGCCCGATTTCCGAGACTGGAGGCACACGCATGTCGACGCGAGGCAACGAGCTGCGCGAGGCGCCCGTCCGCGCCGCGGGCGACGACGGCGGCGGGCCCTACGCCGCGACCGTCGAGGCGCTCGCGTCCTGCGACGAGGACGCGCTCTCGAAGGCGGCCTGCGGCGGGCTGCTCGACCCGAACGAGGTGATCGAGTGGGCGGAGCGCGCCAAGCGCCTCGTGCTCTTCCAGCGCGAGCGCGGCGAGCTGCGCGTCGAGGTGCCCGCGCTCGCCGACCGCCTCGCCGCCGTGCTGCGGCAGGTGACGCTGCCGGCCGGCGTCGACGCCGCCTCCGTCGTGCGCCGCACGATCGAGCGGCTCCCCGTCGTGCGCGCGGCGCTCGCCGAGGACGTCGACGCCGCCTACGTCGGCGACCCCGCCGCGAGGAGCTTCGAGGAGATCGTCGTCGCCTATCCGTCGATCCGCGCGCTCGCGATCTTCCGCCTCGCCCACGAGCTCCACGAGCAGGGCGTCCCGCTCGTGCCGCGCATCATGACCGAGTACGCGCACGACCGGACCGGGATCGACATCCACCCCGGTGCGCGCATCGGCCGCCGCTTCTTCATCGACCACGGCACCGGCGTCGTCGTCGGCGAGACGGCCGAGATCGGCGATCGCGTGCGCGTCTACCAGGGCGTCACGATCGGCGCGGCCTCGGTGCGCGACGCGGGCGCCCTGCGCGGGCACAAGCGCCACCCGACGATCGAGGACGACGTCACGATCTACGCGGGCGCGACGATCCTCGGCGGCGAGACGGTGGTCGGGCGCGGCAGCGTGATCGGCGGCAACGTGTGGATCACGTCGTCGATCGAGCCGGGCTCGCGCGTGCTGGCGGAGCCCGCGCGGCACCTCGTGCACACCGGTGCGCCGCCCGCGGACGGGGAGCAGCTCGAGTGGGAGATCTGAGCCGACACCCGAGTGGCGCGTCCGGTGTCGCTGCGGCGATCGGCGCGCTCGCCGCGGTCGCGGCGCTCGCCGCGGTCGCCGTGCTCGCCGCCGCTCCGGCCGCGTCCGCCGACGCGTCCGTCGACGCGTCGGACGCGGGCGGCGACGCCGCTGCCGCGGCCGCCTCGGCCGCGCCGGGGCAATCCTGGGGCTACCAGCTCGCGCACGACCTGATGAGCCCGTTCTGCCCCGGCCGCACACTCGCGCAGTGCCCGAGCCCGCAGGCCGACTCGCTGCGCGTCTGGATCCTCGCGCAGGAGGCGGCGGGCGCGACGCGCGAGGAGGTCGAGGCGCAGCTGATCGCGCGCTACGGCGAGGAGATGCGGCCCGCGCCGCCGGCCGAGGGGCTCGGCGGTGTCGCGGCGTACGGCATCCCGATCCTCGCGGTCGTCGCGGGCGGGCCGCTCGTGTTCGTCGCGCTGCGCCGGCTCGTCGGCCGCCGCGGCGATGCCGCCGGGCCGTCCGGAACGCCCGACCCGCGCGCGCCGCACGCGGCCGATCCCGCGCTCGACCGCGACGTCGCGGCGCAGATCGAGCGCGAGCTCGGGGAGCGCCCGTGAAGATCTACACGCGGCGCGGCGACGCGGGCGAGACCGACCTGTTCGGCGGCGAGCGCGTGCGCAAGGACGCGCTCCGCGTCGACGCGTACGGCGAGGTCGACGAGGCGAACGCGTGCGTCGGGCTCGCGGCCGCGCGCCTGCGCGACGACGACGTCGCACCGCTCCTCCAGCGCGTGCAGAGCGCGCTCTTCGACGTCGGCGCGCACCTCGCCACGCCCGACGCGCACCACCGCGCGAAGGCGAAGGTGCCGACCGTGGGCGCCGACGACGTCGCCGAGCTCGAGGCGGCGATCGACCGCTTCGAGAGCGAGCTCGCGCCGCTCGCCACCTTCGTGCTGCCCGGCGGCTGCGAGGCGGCCGCGGCCTTCCACCTCGCGCGCACGGTGTGCCGGCGCGCCGAGCGGCGCATCGTCGCGCTCCACGCGCTCGAGCCCGTCGACGAGGCCGTGCTCCGCTACGTGAACCGGCTGTCCGACCTGCTGTTCACGCTCGCGCGGCTCGCGAACGCGCGCGCGGGCGTCGCCGACGTCGCATGGGTGGGGCGCGAGCGCGGCTGACGCGCGGCCTCGACGATCACGATCGTCGGTCGCTCGGCGCGGCGCCGCGCGCAGGTTCCGATCGCGAGCCCGGTGACGAGTGCCGCGGCGAGCGGAATCCAGACGAGGCGCGCGAGCTTCACGTCGCGTCGCCCGCTTCGCGCTGCGCGCCGGGCGGCGCGAGCGCCGCCTCGAGACCCGCGGCGAGCTCGCCGAGCAGCTCGAACGCCGAGCCCCCCTCCGCGACGCGCGCCGCCGCGCGCGCATCGAGCGCGTCGGGTCCGCCGAGCCGCTCGATGCCGTGGCTGCCGAAGCGCCGCGCGAGCGCCTCGCGCACGTGCGCCACGCGCGCGCGCGCGCGCAGCCGCGCGAGCTCGCCCGAGGCCTCGAGCGCGGCGCGGTGCGCGCGCACGGCGTCGAGCACCTCCTCGACGCCCGCGCCGTCGCGCGCCGACGCGAGCAGCACGGGCGGCTCCCAGCCCGCCGTCTTGCGCTCGCCGAGGGCGAGGCCGGCGCGCAGCTCGCGCTGCGTGCGCGCGGCGGCCGCGCCGGTGTCGGCCTTGTTCACGACGAACACGTCCGGGAGCTCGAGCACGCCCGCCTTCATGAACTGCAGCAGGTCGCCCGCTCCGGGCTGCGCGACGAACACCGTCGTGTCGACCTGGCGCGCGACGTCGCCCTCGGACTGCCCGACGCCGACGGTCTCGACGAACACCCAGTCGAAGACGCTCGCGAGCACGATCACCGAGGCCCAGGTCGCGTCGGCGAGGCCGCCGAGCCGCTCGCGCGCCGCCATCGAGCGCACGAACACGCCTTCGTCGCGCGCGCTCGCGCGCATGCGGAAGCGGTCGCCGAGCAGCGCGCCTCCGGTGCGCTGGCTCGACGGGTCGACCGCGATCACGCCGACGGTCGCGCCGCGCGCGCGGAGCGCGCGCACGAGCGCGTCGAGCAGCGTCGACTTGCCCGCGCCGGGCGCGCCCGTGACCCCGACGCGCAGCGCGTCGTGCGCGCGCGGCACGGCGTCGGCGCGCTCGACCCGGGCGAGCAGGGCGAGCGCTTCGGCGCGCCGATCGGGGCGCCGGTCGTCGACGAGGTTCAGCGCGGGGGCGACGGCGGAGCGGTCGCGCGCGAGCAGCCGAGAGGCGAGGTCGCGCGCGAGCGCGGCCTCAGCCATTGCGCTCCGCCACGAGCGCGACGACGTCGGCCAGGATCGCCGTCAGGTCGAAGTCCTTCGGCGTGTACACGCGCGCGACGCCCTTCGCGAGCAGGTCGCGCGCGTCCTCGTCGGGAATGATCCCCCCGACGACGACCGGGACGTCGCCGAGCCCGGCGCGCCGCAGCCCCTCGATGACGTCGAGCACGAGCACGCCGTGCGAGCCCGAGAGGATCGAGAGCCCGATCACGTGCACGCCCTCGTCGGCCGCGCTGCGCACGATCTCGTCGGGCGTGAGGCGGATGCCGTCGTAGACGACCTCGATGCCGACGTCGCGCGCCTTCACCGCGATCTGCTCGGCGCCGTTGCTGTGGCCGTCGAGCCCGGGCTTGCCGACGAGCATCTTGAGCGGGCGGCCGAGCTTCTCGCCGAGCTCGCGCACGCGCGCGCGCACGGCCTCGCTCGCCTCGGTGCCCGAGAGGCCCGGCGCCGCGCCGACGCCCGTCGGCGCGCGGTACTCGCCGAACTGCTCGCGCAGCGCCTGCGTCCACTCGCCCGTCGTGACGCCCGCGTGGGCGGCGCGAATCGACGCGGGCACGACGTTGCCGCCGTTCGCGGCGATGTCGCGCAGGTTGCGGAGCGCTTCGCGCACGTCGTCGTCGCTCCGCGCCGCGCGGTGGGCGCGCAGCCGCTCGACCTGCTCGCGCTCGGCCGCGTCGTCGACCTTCAGGATGGCGCCGCCGTCGCCGGCCGCGAGCGGCGACGGCTCGCTCTCGGCGAAGCGGTTCACGCCGACCACCACCTGCTCGCCGCTCTCGATCGCGCGCACGCGCGCGGTGTGCGACTCGACGAGCCGCTGCTTCATGTACGCGTTCTCGACGGCGGCGACCGCGCCGCCCATCTCGAGCACGCGCGCGAGCTCGCCCTCCGCCTCCTCGCGCAGCGCGCGCGTGCGCGCCTCGACGACGTGCGAGCCGGCGAAGACGTCCTCGTACTCGAGCAGGTCGGTCTCGTAGGCGAGGATCTGCTGCGTGCGGAGCGCGAGCTGCTGGTCCCACGGCCGCGGCAGCCCGAGCGCCTCGTTCCACGCGGGGAGCTGGAGCGAGCGCGTGCGCGCGTCCTTCGAGAGCGTGACGCCGAGCGCCTCGAGCGCGATGCGCACGATGTTGTTCTCGGGCTGCGCCTCGGTGAGGCCCAGGCTGTTCACCTGCACGCCGTAGCGGAAGCGGCGCAGCTTCGGGTCGGCGACGCCGTAGCGGTCGCGGCCGAGCGCGTCCCACATCTCCGTCATCGCGCGCACCTTGCACACCTCCTCGACGAAGCGGATGCCCGCGTTCACGAAGAAGGAGATGCGGCCGAAGGCGGTGGGGAGCGCGTCGGCCGGCACATCGGCGCGCGCGCGCACGGCGTCGAGCAGCGCGATCGCGTTGGCCATCGAGAACGCGATCTCCTGCACGGGCGTCGCGCCCGCCTCCTGCAGGTGATAGGAGCAGACGTTCACCGGGTT
Organism: Myxococcota bacterium; assembly: GCA_041389495.1. NCBI lineage: Bacteria > Pseudomonadati > Myxococcota > Myxococcota bacterium. The sequence goes on from JAWKRT010000001.1 coordinate 1,524,889, forward strand.
CCACTTCGGGATCTCGGCGACCGTGTAGGCGACGACGTCGGTGGCGAGGCGCATCGAGGCCTCGGGCGGGAACACGTAGGTGCCGCGCGAGAGGTACTCCTTGATGATGTCGTTCTGCGTCGTGCCGGCGAGCTCGCGCGCTGGCACGCCGGCGCGCTCGGCCGTCGCGACGTAGAGCGCGAGCAGCCACGGCGCGGTCGCGTTGATCGTCATCGACGTGTTCATGCGCCCGAGCGGGATGCCGTCGAACAGCGTCTGCATGTCGTCGATCGAGCCGACCGGGACGCCCACCTTGCCGACCTCGCCGCGCGCGAGCGGGTGGTCGGCGTCGTAGCCGGTCTGCGTCGGGAGGTCGAACGCGACCGAGAGGCCCGTCTGTCCCTTCGCGAGGTTCGAGCGGTAGAGCTCGTTGCTGCGCCGCGCCGACGAGTGCCCCGAGTAGGTGCGGATCATCCACGGGCGGTCGCGTTCGGCAGGCGGCATCGTGCTCCTCGAGGACCCCCCGGGCTGGCAGGGGACGCTATCCGAACGGGCCGCACCGCTCAATCGAGGCGCGCACCCGCGCGCCGCGCTACTTGAGGCGCGTGGCGACGCGCGAGAGCCCGAACGAGTCGTTCTTCCGTCTGTCGCCCGACCGCGTCCTCGAGGCGGTCGAGGCGGGCGGCTTCCGTCCCACCGGTCACTGCTTCGCGCTGAACGCGCTCGAGAACCGCGTCTACGACCTGCGCCTCGAGGACGGCGCGCACCTCGTGGCCAAGTTCTATCGGCCGGGGCGCTGGAGTCGTGAGGCGATCCTCGACGAGCACCGCATGCTCTTCGCCCTGCGCGACGCCGAGATTCCGGTGTGCGTGCCGCTGCCGTTCGCGGACGGCGACACGCTCCACGAGGTCGCGGGCATCCACTACGCCGTCTGGCCGCGCACGGGCGGCCGCTCGCCCGACGAGCTCTCGGACGCCGAGGTCGCCGTGCTCGGGCGGCTGCTCGCGCGCATCCACTCCGCGGGCGAGGCGCTCGCGCTCGCGCACCGGCGCACGCTGACGTCCGAGTCCGTCGTGGGCGAGGCGCTCGCCGTGCTCGAGGGCGGCGGCTTCCTGCCGCCGCACTGCCGGCGACGCTATGTCGCCGCCGCGCGCGAGGTGGCGGCCGTGTACGACGAGCGCAGCCGCGGGATCGCCGTGCACCCGATCCACGGCGACTGCCACGCCGGCAACCTGCTGCACGGCGACGACGGCTGGTTCTTCCTCGACTTCGACGACATGGTGCACGGCCCGGCCGTGCAGGACGTGTGGATGCTGCTGCCGGGGCGCGACGCCGCCGCCGAGCGACAGCGCGAGCGGCTCGTCGACGCGTACCGCGAGTTCCGCCCGTTCGACCCGCGGAGCTTCGAGCTGATCGAGCCCCTGCGCGCCTTCCGCTTCGTCTTCTACGCGGCGTGGATCGCGAAGCGCTGGGGCGACCCGAGCTTCCCCGACGCGTTCCCGCACTTCGGCACCGACGAATACTGGGAGAACGAGACGCGCGACCTCGAGGAGCAGCTCGCGCGCATCGCGTCGCACGACGAGCCGCCCGCGCCGGGGAGCGGCGACGATGGTTCCGCCTCGCGCGACGAGGTCCACGAGGGCGGGCTGACGAACAAGGACTTCTTCTGGGATCTGTGAGAGGCCGGGTGGCGCGCGCCGCGGCGCGGCCTCACTCCGAGATCAGGATCGGCGTGCCGATCGCCGTGACCTCGAACGCGCGCCCCTGCGGATCCGCGAGCGCCGCGCTCGTGAACTCGACCCACTGTCCCGCCGCCGGCTTGAGCGGCAGCAGCGTGAAGCGCGCGATCTCGACCGCGCCGGCGAGCGCGCTCGGCCCGTGGCGCACGTCGACGATCCCGCGGATCTCGCCCGTCGCGAACGCGTTGACGGACGGCCGGAAGAGGCCGCCGTCGTCGTCGAAGTCGGCGCCCGGCGCGGCGGAGTGGAGGACGGCCTTCTTCGGCGAGACCTGCACGTCGATGTCGAACGCCTGCAGCGTGCCGGCGGTCGTCGTCGCCATCACCGAAACCTGGACCGGCACGCCGACGCGCAGGTTCGACGCGTCGAAGGCGAACGTCAGGACCGCGGCGGGCGCCGGGCCGCCTCCGCCTCCGCCGGGGCCGCCGCCGCACGTGCCGCCGAGCAGCAGCGGGGCGAGCGACAGCGCGGCCGCGAGGGCGCGCCTGCGCGCGCGCGCCGTCACTGGACGACCAGCCCGGCCGGCAGCGTCGCCACCTGGCCGTCGGGGTTCACGAGCTGCACGTCGTACGTGCCGGGCGGCACGAGCAGCGCGTTCACCGTGCCCGTCACCGTGCCCGCGTCGAGCCAGGCCTCGCCGAGCACCTCGTTCGCGCTGCCCGTCTGCGCATCGACGAGCCACAGCGCCGGCGTCGCGACGAAGCCCGTGCCGGTGAACGTCACCGAGGCGGCGCCGCCGCCGAGCGCGACCGCGGGCGGATTGGCTGCGGCGAGCGCGGGTGCCGGGTACAGCGCGGTGACGCGCGCGTCGAGCACGAGCGCGTTGTGCAGGTAGGCCCACGCGAGCGGGCGCAGGCGCGGCAGCGCTTCGCCCGCGCGCCCCGTGATCTCGGCGAACGTGAACGAGGCGCCCTGGTTCATCAGGAAGTTCTCGCCCGGCGTCGCGCCGGAGGGCGTCACGTTGTGGTCGTACGCGCCGCCCGACGCGCCGCCGAACAGGCCGCCCGGTGTCGCGCCGTGTGCGACGAGCCCGACGAGGTGCCCCGTCTCGTGCGCGGCCGCGCTCGCGATCGCCTGCGCGAACGCGGTGACCGCCGTCTCGATCGCGTTCCAGCGCGCGAGCGCGGGGCCGCTCGCGAGCTGCGGATCGAACGCGACGTCGAGCACGATCGCGTCGAGCGCGTGCTCGCCGATCGGCGTGCCCGCGTGCGCGGGGTCGAGCGGGTCGAAGACGGCCTGGAACTCGGGATCGGCCGCCCACAGGTCGTCGAGCGCCTGCGGGAAGACGCCGAAGAACGAGCCGAGCGCGCACTCGTCCTGCGCCTTCACGACGTTGTTCACGTCGAGCAGCGTGGCGCCCAGGTACGGAGCGCCGAGCTGCGACGCGCCGCCCACGCACAGCCTCGAGTACGGCGGCGCGGCCGGCTGCGCGGCGACGAGCCGCAGGTTCGCGGAGCCCGGCGCGGCGCTGCCGTCCGGATTGCGCCCGTAGAGGACGTTGGCGCGCGCGACGACCTCCGCGATCACCCAGTCGCGGATCGCGGGCTCGAGCAGCGGCGCCGCCGTCGACGTCAGGTGGAACGTCCGGAGATCCTCGACGAAGTCGACCTCGGGGCCGAGGCTGCGGTCGCGCGTGAAGTCGAGCCACACGAGCTGCTCGTCCTCGAGCGGCGGCCCCGACACCGGGTGGTCGCGAACGGCGAAGCCGTAGACGGCCTGCGCCTCGTTGCCGGCGACGTCGGCGACGCGCACGGTGAGGTAGTGCGACGTGCGCGCGAGATCGGTGCCGGCGGGAACGGCGAGGCGCGCGCCCATCTGCCCGGCGGTGAAGAGCGGCGCGAGCTCGGCGCCGGCGGGCAGGGCGCCGAAGGGGAGGCTGCTCGTCACCGAGAGCGTCGCCGGTGCCACGATCGAGCCGCCGATGCCGCTCCACGCGAGCGTGATGTCGAAGCCGTCGGGCGGCGCGACGAGCAGGTCGTTCATGTCGTCGGGCACGTCGTCGAGCGACACGACGAGCGCGGGCGCGGACGTGTCGATCTCGCCGCCGGCGTCGCCGAAGTGCGCGCCGAAGAGCGCGAGGTCGCGCACGTCGATCGCCGCGTCGCCGTTGGCGTCGGCGGCCGGATCGTAGGCGGGGTCGCCCTCGCTCGCGCCGTACAGCGCGGCGAGCAGCGACTCGTCGGCGGCGTCGATCGCACCGTTGCCGTCGAGGTCTCCCTGGAGGCAGGTCGCGAGCGCTGCGGCTGGCCCGAGCAGCAGCGCGATGGCGGCGACCCAGCTCCCCGCGCGGAACACCGCCGGGCGGGAGGCCCTCGACTCTGCGGACGGTGCGCGCGCGGCGGCACGCGCGGGCAGCATCCATCCCCCTTCCGATTCCACGTGCGACACCGGCGCTCGACCGGTGCCACTCCGCATGCGCACGTCCGCGCGCGCCGGGGCGCTCCTCGCGGCGGACGACAGCTCGATTCCCGCTCAGCTTCTCTCCGCTCCGACCCTCTCGTCCAGTGCGAAGAAGCCCGGCCGCCGCGTCGGTGGCCGGGCTTCCCCGTTTCGGAGTACGAGCGCGGCGGCTAGCCGCGGTGGCGCCGTTCGCGCACCGCGAGCGCGAGGAGCGCCGACCCGATCAGGAGGCCCGCTCCGGGCTCCGGGACCGGCAGGAAGTGGAACTGCGTGTTCGACTGCGCGCTGAAGCTCGAGTTGAACACGGCGCCGGGGAAGAAGTTCTTCGTGGGCGTGTCCATCAGCACGAACATCAGACCGTCGGTGCCGATGCCGCCGAAGTCGCCCGCGAGCGTGCCGCCCGTGATCGTCACGCTGCTCTGGCCACTCGAGACGTCGGGGTCGATGCCGCCGAGGTTGAGCGACGTCGCGAACGAGCCCGCGAAGCCGGGCACGATGTTCGAGACGAAGATCTCGTTCACCTCGAGCGCGAGCAGCACGGTCGTCCCCGTGACGTCGGTGATCCAGACGTCGGCGCTCGACGCGTTGCCGCCGACGAAGCGCGTGCCGATCGTGACCGGCGACTCGACGGTGTCGAGCTGGAGCGTCCAGTTGAGCTTGCCCTGGAAGAGCGCGCCCGTGTTCGGCTGCACGACGGTCGCCGCGAGCCCGTCGGCGTTCGTCTCGATCTTCCCGGTCGAGACGTCGTAGCCGGTCGACGCGTCGGTCGCTTCGATGTCGATCGTCGCCGCGCGGGCCGCCGACGGAACGGCGAACCCGATCGCTCCTGCGAGGAGCACCGCGCGCATCCACGTCGTCGCCGTACCGCTGCCCATCCGTTTCGTTCCTCTCGACTCCGGTTCGGATCGAAGGTGCCCGTTCGCCGCGCCGCCGTCGCTCAGCGCGCGCGCCGCCGACCGGCCGCGCCGAGCCCGGCGAGGCCCACGCACACGAGCGCGAACGTACCCGGCTCCGGAACGAACGGGGACGGGTTCTGCGGCCGGATCTCGCCCGTGCCGGTCGCCGTCCAGCTCTGGGTTCCCACGATCGCGCCCGAGCACGTGATCGTCGCCGCGCACGCCGCGAGCAGGTTGCCGCCCGCGCCGTCGTCGCGCTCGGAGAAGAGGTATCCGTCCGCGAGCAGCGTCGCGAGGTTCGGGATCGACGAGGTGCTCGCCGCGAGCACGTCGGCCAGGTTGCCGACGTTGCCGAAGGCCTGCAGGAAGGTCGCGTCGCCGCCCGTCACGTCGAACGTGCCCGTGAACGTGAAGGTCGGCGCGATCGCACCGCTCGAGTCGAAGAAGACCTGGAGCGTCGAGTTCGGCGCCGTCGAGAAGTCGCCCGACACGAGGAGCCGGCCGTCCTGCTCGGCCGCCGGCCCGCCCGTCGGGGCGTAGATGTTGACCGGGTTCAGGCCGGCGCCGTTGAACGTCGCCGAGTACTGGAAGAACGTCCCGCCGAAGTAGGCGAGCGACTCGCCCACCACGCTCAGCGTGATGTCGACGATGCCGCCGTCGATCTCGGTCAGCACCTCGGCCGGCGGGCCCTCGGTGGTGATGTCGTTCGCGAGGGCGTTGATCGTCAGGATGTCGCCCGTCGCGGCCGCCGTGTCGGTGAAGGTCGCGCCCGTGCTCGCGCCCGCGCCGATCGAGAATCCGATCCGGTCGATCACGTCGCCGGGCTCGAGCCCGAGGAACACCGCGTGCGCGGGCGTCGTCGCGCCGAGCGTCGCGAGCGCCGCCGCGACGGCCAGCGCGCTCTGCTTCCGGAGGGTCATCCGCATCCCCTACCTCGTCTTCCCAACCCGGGATCAGCGTCCGCGGCGGCGAGCGAGCTCGGCCTCGGGGTCTGATGCGGGCGCGCGGACCGGTCCGGCCGACCTGCCGCGCTGACAGCTTCCACGCCGGAGTCGCCGCCCGGCGAGCCCCGGAAACAGAAACGCTGGCGGCCCTCGGTCACAGGAAGGCCAGCCAGCGCGCGGATGCCACGGGGCATCCCCTTCCCGCGGCAGATCGTGTGCAACTCGCATGCCTGGAATGGGTCACTCGGAGCGTCTCGGAATTCCACACGAGTTCCGGGGGCTTGGAGGGGCCCCGTCAGCGAGACGCCGTTCCGCTCGCGGCCGGTGGGAACGCGCGTTCCCCTCCTGCGGAATGCCCGTTCCGCCACAGCGGGGCCGAGGCGCTCGCGGACCGGAGCAGGTCCTCGTGCTCGGCGACCTCCTCGGCGTTCGGCGAGATCGCCGACGACCGCGGCGGCGGGCCCTCGTCGGGCAGCAGGGCGGTGCGCGCGACGACGCCGTCGCGCGCCCGCGCGTAGTAGCGGCGGCTCAGCACGACGCCGATCTCGCGGTCGTCCTCGAGGAGCAGCGGGCGCGCCGGCCGGGGTGCCGTCGGCGGAAGCGGCCCGACGCGCAGCCCCTCGCCCTCGAACGACTCGGGCGGCGAGAAGCCCGCCGCGGCCACGATCGTGGGCGCCAGGTCGAGCAGCGGGACGGGCGCGCGCGCGACCTGCGGCACGACGCCGCCCGGAGGCGTCCACAGGAGCGGCACGTGCACGCGCTCGAGCGCGAGCGGCGCGACGTCGCCGCCCGCGCCGCCATCGGAGGCGAGGTCGGCGCCCGCGAGCGCGGCGAATGCGATGCCGACGCCGGCCTCGCCCGCCGTCTCCTGCGCGCGCGCGACGAGCATGCGCACGTAGCCGTCGAGGTCGTCGAGCCCGAGCCCGTAGAGCGGCGGCGCCGTCGCGCCCGCCGCCGAAGCGGACGGGAAGTGCACCCACACGAGGAAGGGCCGCGCGCGCTCGCGATCGCCGAGCCACGCATACGCGGCGTCGGCCGCGCGCGCCGCGGCCGACGCCGCGCCGGCGGGCGGCGGTGCGTCGTAGACCTCGAAGCCCTGCTGCAGGTTGCGCGAGCGGTTCACGTCGGGGACGGCGACGAACGCCGCCGTCGCGTAGCCCTCGCGCGCGAGCACGCTCGCGAGCGTCGTCGCGCCCGAGCGCAGGAAGGTCGCGGCCGAGGCGTGGACGCCGTGCTCGGACGGCCGCTGCGACGTGAGGAGCGAGGCCGCGGCCGGCGCCGTCGCGGGCGATGGCGTGAACGCCCACACGAAGCGCGCTCCGCGGTCGCCGAGCCCGCAGATCGCGCCGCCCGCGCCGCCGGGCGCGCCGTAGCAGGCGAGGCTCGCGGTCGGGAGCGCGCTCGTGGTGACGAGCAGGAACGAGGGACGCGGCGGCGGGGCGTCCGCGCAGCCCGCGCCGAGCGCGACGGCGGCGGCGAGCGCGGCGACCACCGAGGCGGCGCGGAGGCGGGCCGGTTCCACGGGCGCGACGCATAGCGCAGCGCGTGTGCGATCGTGCGCGCGATGCCGGCTCCCGCCGACGCTCGCGCCGCCGACGCGCCCGTCCACCTCGCTGCACTGCACATCGCCGCGCGCGATCGCGACGCCGCGCGCACCGATCTCGAGCGGCTGCTCGGCATCGCCCCGGGCGCGGCGCTCGAGGTGGGAGGCGTCGCGCTCGAGCTCGTCGCGGTCGGGAGCGAAGCGGCCGAGGGGCTGGTCGGCATGGCGCTGTGCGCGGCAGATGCGCCGGCGCTTCGCGCGCGGCTCGCGGCGGCGGGCGTCGCGCTCGTCGAGAGCGGCGTGCCCGGTGCCGACGGCGCGCGCCTCGATCCGCGCTCGACGCGCGGGCTCGCGATCTGGCTGCGCGAGGGCAGGCCCGCGTCGCCGCGCGCGCCGGCGGCGACCTCTTCGCGCGCGCGCCCGCGGCGCCTCGACCACGTCGTCGTCGCGACCGACGACCACGCGGCCGCGCTCGCGCTCTACCGCGACGCGCTCGGCCTGCGGCTCGCGCTCGACCGCCGCTTTCCCGAGCGCGGCCTGCGCATCCTGTTCCTGCAGGCGGGCGAGGGCGACCGGCGCGTGACGCTCGAGGTCGCCGGCCCGATCGACGCGCGCGGCGGCGGCGCGGGCACCGACCGCTTCGGAGGCCTCGCGTGGCGGGCCGACGACGTCGAGGCCTGGCGCGAGCGCCTCGCGAGCGAGGGATTCCCGGTGTCGGCGCTGCGGCGCGGCTTCAAGCCCGGGACGCGCGTCGCGACCGTGACGGCGCGGACGGCCGGCGTCCCGACGCTGCTGATCGGCGACGCACCGCGAGGCGACGCCCCGGACGGCGACGCGCCGCGAGGCGACGCGGCCGGCGCGCGCTGAGCGACACCGCTGCGCCGCGCCGGGCCCCGCGGCGGCCGCGGGCTACTCTCGCGCGCCCGTCCGTGCGCCCGTCCGTGCGCCCGTCCGCCGCGAGGAGGCCCCGCGATGACCGACATCCCCGCCGACGTCCTGCGCGAGATCCCCGAGGACATCGAGGACGCGATCCGCGAGATCAAGCGCGAGCGCAACGCGATCGTCCTGGCGCACTACTACCAGGAGGACGAGATCCAGGATCTCGCCGACGTCGTCGGCGACTCGCTCCAGCTCGCGCGCGCCGCGCAGCAGGTCGACCGCGACGTGATCGCGTTCTGCGGCGTCCACTTCATGGCCGAGACGGCGGCGATCCTGAACCCCGGACGCACCGTCGTCGTGCCCGACCTCGAGGCGGGCTGCTCGCTCGCCGACGGCTGCCCGGCCGACGAGTTCCGCGCCTTCAAGGCCCAGCACCCCGGTGCGAAGGTGCTCTCGTACATCAACTGCACGGCCGAGGTGAAGGCGCTCTCCGACCTGATCTGCACGTCGTCGAACGCCGCGAAGATGGTGCGGCACTTCGACGGGCAGCCGCTCATCTTCGCGCCCGACCGCCACCTCGCGCGCTTCGTCGCCAAGGAAGCGGGCCGCGACGACCTCATCGTCTGGGACGGCGCGTGCATCGTGCACGAGCAGTTCAGCGCGAAGCGTCTCGCCGAGCTCAAGCTCGCGCACCCGGACGCGGAGGTGCTCGCGCACCCCGAGTGCGAGCAGGCGGTGCTCGACCAGGCCGACTACGTCGCGTCGACGACCGGCATCATCCAGCGCGCGGTCGAGACGCCGGACGTCGTCTCGATCGTCGCGACCGAGGACGGCGTCTTCCACCAGATCCGGCAGAAAGCGCCCGGCAAGGTGCTGATCCAGGCGCCCGGGCTCGACGAGAGCTGCAGCTGCAACCAGTGCCCGTTCATGCGGCTCAACACGCTCGAGAAGCTCTACCTGTGCCTGCGCGATCTCGCGCCGGTCGTGAGCGTGCCCGAGCCCGTGCGCTCGCAGGCCGCGAAGCCGATCGAGCTCATGCTCGAGCTCTCTCGTTAGTTCTACCGAGGTCGCGCTCCCGGGGCTCGCGGAGAGGGCCCGGCGTCGTGGCCGATGGACGGCTAGGTTCTCGGACTTGCGCGTCCCATGCGGCGTGACATCGACGTCGAGCGTCCGGGCCGTCGCCCGTGTTCCGCTGCGACGACCGGAGTGGAAATGAACCCTCGACGCCTCCTCTCGTTTCCGATCATCGCCCGCACGCTCGCACTCGTGTGTGCACTCGCCGCCCCCTCGGCGGCCTCCGACCTCACGGGCACGTGGGCGGGCCGCCTCCGGTGCACGGGCCTCGACGCCGCCGGCGCGCGCGTATCGACGCGCGTGGACAGCACGCTCGAGGTCTCGCAGTCCGGCAACGCGATCGCGGTTCTCGTCGATGGCGCGCTCCTGTACGAGGGAGCGGTGACCGACGCCGCGAATGCGCCGGGCGCGAAGGGGATGGCCGCCCTCGAAGGCTGCCAGAACGACGGCGATCCGAACGCGATCGCCGAGATGGCGAGCGCCGACTTCCGCCTGTCTGCGAGGGCCCCGCGCGGACGCCTCTCGCTCGATCTCGTGAGCCGCGAGGACGGCGTGCGGGAATGCAAGGGCACGTACTCGCGGCAGGATGCCGCCGACCCGGGCGTCGCCGCGTGCCCCGTGTACTACGTGTGCTTCTGCAACGGCGTGTCGGGCGGTCCGGGCGGCTGCGGCAACGGTGGCGCGGGCGGCAACAACGCGGACATCCACCCGGATGTGTCGAACGCGACCCGCCTCGCGATCTACGAGAACGGCAACAACACCGGCTGGGTCTGCACGCCGCAGTAGCGCGCGACCGCGTCGCGCCGCCGTCGGCGCTCAGTGCGCGTGCGGGGCGGCGCCGTCCCACGGGCTCGTGAGGCGCTCGATCGCCTCCTGGAACTCCGGGTCGATCTGCTCGGGCGAGAGGTAGGCCGCCGCATAGCGGAGGTGGAGGTCGTCGGCGAGGAAGACCTCGAAGAGGTCGGCGTCGATGTGCCCTTCCTCGACCATCGCGCGCAGGATGCGCAGCGTCTCGGACAGCGTCTTGCCGGGCTTGTAGGGGCGATCCTTCGCGGTGAGCGCCTCGAACACGTCGGCCAGGCCGAGCATGCGCCCCTGCATCGAGATCTCGTCGCGCGCGAGCCGGTTCGGGTAGCCCGTCCCGTCGATGCGCTCGTGGTGGGCGCCCGCGATCGCGGGGACGTTGCGCAGCTCGCGCGGGAACGGCAGCTCCTCGAGCAGGCGGATCGTCATCACGACGTGGTCGTTGATGACCTTGCGCTCGTCGTCGTTCAGCGTGCCGCGCCGGATCGACAGGTTCTCGGCGTCGCGCGCGTCGATCAGCGGCTCGCTCGTCCCGTCGGCGCGCTCGAACCGCCAGCGCGCCGCGATCGCGCGAATGCGCGCGAGCGCGTCGTCGGTCATGAACTCGCCGCCGACGTTCGCGTGCTCGACGAAGGCGAGGTCGTCGTCGAGCTGCCGCAGGTGCGCGGCGGCGTCGTCGCCCCCGCGCGCGGCGAGCTCGCGGCGCAGCACCTCGTGGCGCAGGCGCACGATCTCGACGCGGTCGAAGATCGTCTCGAGCTTCGTCGCCTTGTCCATCACGTGGACGGGCGTCACCACCTTGCCGCAGTCGTGCAGCAGCGCCGCGATGTGGAGCTCGTAGCGCTCCTCCGGCGAGAGCGCGAAGTCCTTGAGCGGGCCGCTCCGCGCCGCGCACGCGGCGTCGGCGATCATCTCGGTGAGGACGGGCACGCGCCGGCAGTGGTCCCCCGTGTAGCGGGACTTCTCGTCGATCGCGCTCACCGTGAGATCGATGACGCCCTCGAACAGCGCGCGCAGCGTCGACAGCTGTCGGTTGTGGCGCAGCGCGACCGCGGCCTGCGATGCGAGCGACTCGGCGACGTCGACCTCGTCCGTCAGGAACGGGTCGCAGGCGCCCGCGACCGCCTCGCGGAGCAGCACGATCGCGCCGAGCAGGTCGCCGCGCTCCGTGCGCAGGGGAAGGGCGAGCGTCGCGCCGATCGCGAAGCCGCCCGTGCGCGCGAAGGCGCGCCACTCGGGATCGTCCGCGATCGCGGGGTCGGCGCCGATCCACTCCTGCTTCGGGATGCCGCGGCGCACGGCCTCGAGCGCGAGCCGGGCGGGCGGCGTCGCCGACGCGTCGGCGCCGTGCCGAGCCGCCTCCGCGCTCCACGTGCGCACGGCGACGAGATCGCGCAGCTCGTCGCCGTCGCCGAAGTCGGGCGCGAAGAGCGTCGCCGCCTGCGCACCGGTGAGCTCGCCCGCGCTCACCAGGATCGCGTGCACGAGCGCCTCGCCGTCCTCCTTCGCCGACAGCGCGGTGCCGATCTCGTTCAGCCGGCGCAGCGTCTCGATCTGGCGCGCGACCTGCTCCGCCATCTCGTCGAACGTGCGCGCGAGCTCGCCGAACTCGTCGTCGCTCGTCACGCCCGCGCGCGCCGCGTAGTTGCCGCGCGACACCGCGCGCGCGGCTTCCGAGAGCGCGGCGAGCGGGCCGAGCGTGCGGCGCACCTGCCAGAACGTGAGCCCGATGGCCGCGGCGATCGCGATCGCCGCGACGCGCGGGAAGAGGGCTTCGAAGTCCTCGAGCGCGGAGTAGGCGGCGGTGAGCGGGCGCGCCTGTCCGACCGACCAGCTCCCGCGTCCGAACGCCGCATCGAGGAAGATCGGCCAGCGCGCCGCCAGCGCGTCGTCGCCGACGGGCACGGCTCCGCGGTCGATGCCGGTGTCGGGCGCGATGCCCGCCGCGTCGAGCGCGCTCGCGTCGGGCGCGGCGAAGAGCAGGGCGCCGGTGTCGTCGACGACCCAGTAGAGCTCGCCGCTCCGCGTGCGCTCGGGAGCGAAGATCGCGCGCGGCTCGAGCGACGCGACGGCGAGCTCGCCGGTCGGGCGTTCGCGGAGCAGCTCGAGTGCGCCGTCCGCGCGCGCGGTCGAGCGCGCGCGGCGGAGGACGCTGCCGCCGTCGCGGAGTCGCGCGCGCTCGCGCGCGGTGAGCGGAACGTCGAGCGCGCCGGCGTCGCGCAGCGCGACGTCGCGAACGCCCGAGGCGCCGACGGCGCGCACGTCGCCCGCGGCGAGCCCGCCCTGCGCGAGCTCGAGCGAGAGCCGCGCGTCCGCGAGCAGCAGCCGCTCGACGATCGCCATGCCGGTCGAGCGCGAGAGGTCCGCGAGCGCGGCCTTCTCCTCCTCGACGAGGTGCTCGCGCACGCGGTCGTAGGCGTAGACGGCGAAGAGCGTCACCGGCAGCAGCGAGCCCGCGAGGAACGCGGCGAGCACGCGGCGGCCGACGCGCGTGCGGACGGCGCGGGCGTCGAGGCGCGGGGCCGGAGCTTCTCCTTCCACCGGCGTCAGAACCCCTCGGCGAGCCCGTAGTAGCTGCCGTTCGCGCCGCGGATCACGTCGTCCTGGGAGTCCGCGTCGTGGAGCTGCGGGCGCGTGAGCCCGTCGGCGCCGCGGCTGTAGAGGTCGTAGTCCGAGTTGATCGGGACGAGGAAGCGGTCCTTGCGCGCCGCGGCGATCGCGGGAGCCCCGCCGCCGCCGCCGCCCTGCGCTCCCCCCGATCCACCCCCGGTTCCCGCCGGCGGCGCCGCCACGTCGGGGAGCCCGTCGTCGTCGATCGCCGACATGCCGGGCGGCAGGTTTCCCGCGATCTGGAGGTACTCGTACGGGTGGCCCCACGGATCGGGCGGGATGGGGATCGCGAGGTCGGCGAGCGAGGCGGGCGGCCCGCCGTCGTCGACGACGGCCGCGTCGAGGTGCTTCGCGATGCCCTGCATCTCGGCGATCGCGCGCGCCACCTTCGCCTTCTCGACGTACTTCGCGTAGCTCGAGCCGGCGATCGATGCGAGCACGCCGACGATCGCCACGGCGACCATCACCTCGATGAAGGTGAAGCCGCGCGCGCGCCGCGATCGCGCCGGCGCGGTGCTAGGCGAGCGCATCGTGCGCGTTCCGGACGCGTGCAGCGAGCGCCGCGTTCCCCGCGGCCTCGAGCGCGTCCTGCACCGCGTCGAGCTCGCCGAGCGCGGCCTCGCGCTTGGCGGCGCGATCGCGCAGGGCGTCGACCATGCGATTGAGGGCGTCGGCTTCGGCAGTGAGGTAGTCCGTCCGGCGGAGCGTGAGCGGCGCCGGAAGGCTCGCGCCGCGCGCGACCTCGTCGAACGCGCGCACGAAGCGCACGAACGGGCGCGTGAGCTTGCGGTACAGCACGAGCGCGCTCAGGACGGTCGCGCCGAGCGAGCACACGACGACCGGCCAGAACGCGGAGTGGAGGTAGAGGAAGTGCTCGGCGATGCCGCCCGCGATCCCGGGCGCGAGGTCCGCGCGATCGAGCTGCATGGCGAGCGGCACGAAGAGCGACGTCGCGATCACGCCGACGAAGCAGAGAGTCGTCGTCGTGCACAGGCCGAGCAGGTGCAGGCGGAACGTCGACAGGGTGCGGGTGCGTCGGCTCACGGTCAGCCCTCCTGCGCGGCGGCGGCCGCCGGCGTCCAGATCTCGTCGCGATGCGCGAAGCGGAGCGCGCGGCCGCCGCGCGTGCGGAAGAGGATCTCGATCGCCTGCTCGTCGCCGCTCTCGGCGCGGTAGACGATGCGATAGGGCGTCCACTCCTTCGTCGCGCCGTCGTTGCCCGCGCCCGGCTCGACGCGCGCGAGCTCGTGCATCGTGAGCGTGTTGCGGCCGGTTCCGAAGATCACCCAGTCGGCGCGCACCTCGAACGAGCGCTCGGCATAACGAGGCGAGCTCGTCTTCCAGACGCCGACGAGCTCCGACGGGAGCGGGAGCGGCTCGGGCGCGCACGCCGCGAGCGAGACGGCGAGGGCACATGCGATCGCGAGGCCGGTCGTGCGCATGGAATCTCCGCGCCGCAGGCAGCGCGCGCGGCGTGCGCATCGCTTCGGCAGCGGACGCGCACCTCCTGAGTGGCGCGCCGCGATCGGCCTGGAAAATCGCGCGCGGGGCGTGGCGTCTCGATGGAACGCCCCGGTTCGTTTCGGGTCAGCGCCCGGCGCGCCAGCTCGCGAGCGCGTCGCGGAACCGGCGCGCGCGCGGCGGGAGGCCGCGCGCGGCGAGCCGTGCTCGCTCGCGGGCGAGCGCGCGCTCGAACGCCGCGCTCGCGGCGGCGCCGCGCTCGAGGTTGTCGGCGCTCGGATGGAACGCGAACCCGCACGCCTCGGCGAAGATCGACTCGAGCGCCTGCGGGCGCGCCTCGACGCGCTCGAACGCGCGCTGCCGTGCGGCGTCGCGGCCGTCGGGCTCGTACCAGTAGCCGTAGTCCTCGAGCGCGCGCCGCGCGCGGCCCGCGATGCACCAGTGCGCGACCTCGTGCAGCGCGCTCGCGAAGTAGTCCTCGCGGTAGACGATGCGGTGCGGCGCGCGCGTCGGGTCGGGCGACGGCACGTAGAGCGGCTCCGCGCCGCCGCCTTCGAGCACCGTCGCGTGCGCGGCGCGGAAGCACGCGGCGAAGAGACGCTCGAGCGCGCGCGCGTCGTGGGCGGGCGGCGTCGCGGGCGAGCGCGCGGGTGCGGGGCGGTCGGCCATGGGGCGCGCAGCCTAGCGTCGAGGCGGCTCGCCCGCGCCGTCGCGCCGCGCACCGGTGTCGGCCGCAGCGTCCGCGTTGCGACAGGCGGCGAGCCGGCCCGCGGCGTCGCGCGCGATGCGCTCGAAGAGCGCGTCCGCGGCGAGCCCGTTTCCGAGCGGCGTCATGTGCTTGTGGCCCTGCTCGTAGAAGAGCTTCACGTCCGGCGCGGCGTGGGCCTCGAGGACGGGAAGCAGCGGGACGACGCGCGCGGCGACGTCGGGCGCGAGCCCGAGGCCGCCGACGCGCGACGCGAAGCGCGTGCGCGCGAGGACGGTCGGGACGTCGAGGACGAGGAAGTCGCTGCCCGCGGCGCGCACGCGTTCGCAGGCGTGGGCGAGGAGCCGGCCCGTCGCGCGCGCGGGCGCGGCGAGCGGGTCCGCACCGGCGTCGGCTGCGCCTGCCGCACCGCCGCCCGCCTCCCCGCCGACCTCTCCCGCCTCGCTCGCGCCGTCCCCGTCTTCTGCGTCGTCGCGCGCGTCGCGGCGGCCGAGGGCGAAGAGCAGGTCCTTGCCGAGCAGCGCGGCGCGCTCGCGCACGGCCGTGTAGAGGTGGCTGTGCTCGATCGCCCACCGGTACGCGGCGAAGTGCATGAGGCGATCCTGCACCGCGACGCCCGGGAGATACGTCGCGTCCGTCCGGCGCAGCGCGCCCGTCCGGGCGTCCTCCTCGAAGAGCCGTGCCGTGCGGACGTTGTCGCGCAGGTCGCTCGCGTGGAACTGGAAGACGGTGACGTCGGGCGCGAACGCGGCGACCTCGCCGTCGAACTGCACGAGCATCTCGGCGGTGCCGAAGCCGCTCACCGCGAAGTCGAGCACCTCGACGCGCCACGGCGACGCGTCGAAGCGCGCCTGGAGCCGCCCGGCGATCGAGTCGGGCAGGTCGTTCTCGAAGCCGAGCAGGTACGAGTCGCCGAGCAGCGCGACGCGGCAGGTGCCCGGCGGCTTCGCGCGCGCGAACTCGCGGTCGGCGCGCAGGCCCTGCGCGTTGATGCGGATCTCGACCTCGGTCTCGGGCGTCCACTGCCGGTAGCGCGCGCCCGGGATGTTGCCGCGGATGCCGAGCGGCGTTCCCGTCACGAAGCGCGGCAGGATGGCCTGCGGCGCCATCACGCGCAGGAACACCTCGCCGAAGACGAGCGAGTAGGCCCCGACGAGGGCCGCGATCCCGAGCTTGCGTGCGAGGCCGACGGCCGTCATCGCGCCCTCAGAAGTCGAAGTAGATGAACGCCTGCCCGCGCGCGGCGGCGAGGAAGGCCGACGCGGACAGCGCGAAGAGGACGACGTGCAGCCGCACGAGGAAGGGCGTGCGATCCCACAACGTGAGCCGGCCCGACAGTCGCGCGGCGAGCTCCATCGCGACGAGCGGCCCGGCGTAGAAGGCGACCGTCGCGAGCTCGGGCGTCGACGGCACGAACGCCATGTGCCCGAGCACCCAGGCCGCGTCGCCGAAGCTGCGGGCGCGGAAGAGCACCCAGCCGACGACGGCGAGGCCGAACATGCCGAGCGCGGCCGCCGCGTGCGCGAGCGCCCCCGTCGGTGTGCGCGGCGACGTGCGCTCGAGCCACGCGTCGACGCCCGCGCGCCGGTAGACGACCTGGATCGCGCCGTGGAAGGCGCCCCACGCGACGAACGTCCACGCCGCGCCGTGCCACAGGCCGCCGAGCAGCATCGTCGCCATCAGGTTGCGGTCCCTGCGCGCCTCGCCGCCGCGGTTGCCGCCGAGCGGGATGTAGAGGTAGTCGCGCAGCCACGACGAGAGGCTGATGTGCCAGCGCCGCCAGAACTCCGACGGTGTGCGCGCGAAGTACGGCATGTCGAAGTTCACCATCAGGTCGAAGCCGAGCATGCGCGCGAGGCCGCGGGCCATGTCCGAGTAGCCCGAGAAGTCGCCGTAGATCTGGAACGTGAACGCGAGCACGCCCGCGAGCGTCTCGCCCGGCGACGCGCCCGCCGGAGCGGCGAACACGCGATCGGCGATCGGCCCGAGGTTGTCCGCGATCACGACCTTCTTGTAGAAGCCCCAGAGGAAGAGCATCGCGCCCTCGCGCGCCTGTGCCCACGAGAGCACGCGCGCGCGACCGAACTGCGGCAGCAGGTGCGAGGCGCGCTCGATCGGGCCGGCCACGAGCTGCGGGAAGAAGCTCACGTACGTCGCGAAGCGCACGAAGTCGCGCGTCGGCGCGAGCTGTCCGCGCCACACGTCGATCGTGTAGCTCATGCTCTGGAACGTGTAGAACGAGATGCCGACGGGGAGGATCACGTCGATCGTCACCCGGTCGGGCGCGAAGCCGAGCGCGCCCGCGAGGTCGACGAAGCTCTCCGCGAAGAAGTTGAAGTACTTGAACGTGGCGAGGATGCCGAGGTTCGTCGTCACCGAGGCCCAGAAGAAGGTGCGTCGCCGCAGCGCGGGCGCGGCGCGCCGCGTCGCGACGTCGAGCGCGACGAGCGCCGCGAAGAAGAGCGCGGAGAGGCCGAGGACGAGCGTCGCGTCGGGCACGCCGGACGCGACGAGCCCGAGCGCGAGGCCGAACAGCACGAGGGCCGGGAGCGCGAAGTCCCGCGCGCCGAAGGGGCGCTCGGCGATCGCGAGCCCGGTGACGAAGTCGATCACCGTCGACACGACGACGAGCGACAGGAAGCGCACGTCCCAGTAGCCGTAGAAGACGTAGCTCGCCGCGAGCGTGAGCGCGTTCTGCGCGCGCAGCCGCCCCTGCGTCGCGACGTAGAGCGGCGCGAACACCGCGAAGAAGACGAAGAACTCGAGGTTCGAGAAGATCACGTCGCGCTACTCGAGCTCGCTCCGGAGCAGGTCGTTGAGCGCCGCGTAGGCCGCGGGCGAGAAGTGCAGCGCATCGACCGCATAGCGCGCGGGCAGGAGGGGAGAGTCGCCGGCGAGCGCGGCATCGGCGTCGACGACGCGGACGCCCGGCTCGCTCGCGAGCGCGCGGAGCCCCGCGTTCGCCCGCGCGGCGAGCGGCGGGATGCGGTCCGACCACACGAGGAGACGCCGTACGGGGTCGGGCGCGGCGGGGCGCGGCATCGTGAGCACGACGGCCGCGGCGCCGGCCGCGCGCGCGTCGCGCGCGATCGCCGCGACGTTCGCGACGGCCGCGTCGACGAGCACCGCTTCGAGGCGCGGGCTCAGCCCCGCGGCCACGACGTCGTTGATGCCGGCCGCGACGACGACGACGGCGGGCCGGGCCGCGGCGATCTCGGCGGCCGCGCGCGCGCGAAGGGCGCGCGTCGTCTCGCCGCCGACGCCGCGCAGCAGCACGCGCGCGCCGGCGATCTCGGGCGCGGGCTCCCAGCGCCGCACGCGGCTGTCGCCGAGCACGAGGATGCGGCGCTCGCCCGGGTCGAGCGCGGCGGGGTCGGCAGGCAGGGCCGACGGCCCGGGCGGGCGCTCGATCGCCGCCTCGCGGCGCGCGTCCGCGAACGTGTTGCGCAGCGCTCCCGCGAGCGTCACCGCGACGGCGATCGCCGCGACGGCGAGCAGCCATCCCGCGATCGCGAGCGCGATCCCCGTCGAGCGCTTCACGCCTCACCCCTCCGGCCGCGCGCCGCGGCGCATCCGCGGCCCCCGCGCCGCGGCGCTCCCGCCGCTGGCGCTCCCGCCGCCCGCGAGGGGCGGTTCGGCGATCGCGGCCCTCTTCGTCCGACCGCGCGCGCGCGCGACCCCGGCGCGCCGGGCGCGCCGCCCGGCGCGCGACCGCGCGGAGGCTAGCGGGCCCGCGCCGCGGTCGGCGCCGCCGCCCGCCGCCCGCGCGGGTGGCCCCTGGCCCCGCGACGCGCCGGCGGCGTATCGTGCGGCGCCGCGCCCGACCGGAGGAGACCCGATGGCGTTCACGATCCACTCGGCCAGCGTTCCGATCTTCGTCCGCATGCTCACGAACGCGCTCGCGTGGCTCGACGCCGCCGAGGCGCACGCGAAGGAGCGCGGCTTCGACCCCGACCTCCATCTGCAGCTGCGCCTCGCGCCCGACATGTTCCCGCTCGTGCGCCAGATCCAGATCGCGAGCGACGCGGTGAAGGGCTGCGTCGCGCGCCTCGCCGGCGTCGAGCCGCCGAAGTGGGCCGACGACGAGACGACGCTCGACGCGCTGCGCGCGCGCATCCGCACGACGATCGAGTATGCGCAGTCCGTTCCCGCGAGCGCGTTCGAGGGGGCGGAGACGCGCGCGATCTCGCTTCCGATCGGGCCCGATCGCAAGATCGAGTTCACGGGCGAGACGTTCCTCGCGCACTTCTCGCTGCCGAACTTCTTCTTCCACGTGACGACGACGTACGCGCTGCTGCGCCAGGCGGGCGTGAAGCTCGGGAAGATGGACTACCTCGGCGCGCCCTGATCGCCCCGGCGCGCGCCGCGCGTGCGTATACTGCGCGCGATGACGCTCCGCCGGATCCCGATCGGCGCGCTCGGCCGCGCCTCGTCCGCCGCCGTGCTCGTCGCGGCGTGCGCCGCGCCGGCGCCCGAGCGCGCGCCCGTCCTCACCATCCACAACGCCCTCGCGCGCACGGTCCGCGAGGTGCGCGTGAAGCCGTGCGAGGCCGACGACGCGGCCTTCCGCCCGCTCGCCGACGTCGCGCTGCGCGCGGGCGAGACGCGCCGTGTCGAGCTGCCGAGCACGTGCATCGACCTCGTCGCGGTCGACGACCGCGACCGCGTCGTCGGCGAGCAGCGCGGCCTCGTCATGCTGCCGGGGGCGACGTGGACGCTGCGGCGATGAGCGCGCGCCGGCGTGCGACCGTCGCGCGCGGCGCGCGGGTCGCGCTGGCCGCGTGCGTCGCCGCGGCCGCGGGCTGCGCGAGCGCGCCGTACTACGTGGTCGAGTCGCGGCTCGTGCAGAGCGCCCGCTTCGCGGCGGCGCCCGACGTCACCGCGTCGCCCGCCTATCGCGAGCTCGTCGCGCGCGTCGCGCGCGTGGGCGTGCGATTGCCCGACGTGTGCGCCGACCGCGGCATCTCGGCCGGCTCCGGCGACGCGTCCTTCCAGCAGGGAGTGCTGCGCACGCGCTGCGGCGTCGAGATGGCGCAGCTCGAGCGCGCGCTCACGAAGGCGGGCTACGAGGTCGTGAGCTGGGACGCCGTGCAGCAGAAGGCGCGTCGCGAGGAGAAGCCCGTGCTCGCCGCGGCGCGCGAGCTGCGCGTCGACGTCCTGCTGCAGGTGAACGCGCTCGAGCGCGTCGACCTCGACGCGGGGCGCGACGCGCGCTGGGAGCGCCGCTACTACCGCGCGACGCGGACGGGCGAGCGCCGCGACCCCGCGCGCGTCGCGGCCGCGCGCGCCGACCGCTTCGAGGAGCTCGTGCGCGCGAGGGAGGAGCGCCTGCTCGGCGGGCGGCGCATCGCGGCCACGATCAACGTGAGCGCGATCTGGGTCGAGACCGGCGCGGCCATCTGGTTCTACGAGTGGACGCACCTCGACGACGCGAGCGTCGACCCGACCGCAGAAGTGCTCGTCCGCTGCGAGGACGAGCGCTGCGAGGAGGTGGTCGAGCGCGACCCCGCCGCGAACGACGGCCCGCGCGAGGGCAGCATCGTCGGCGTCTCGACGTCGGGCGACCCGGCCGACGAGGGACAGGCGATCTTCCACGCGCTCGTGCGCGAGGTGGTGACGGACCTCGCCGAGCGCTTCGCAGGGCGGCGAGGTTAGGCGAGGCCCGAGGCGAGCGACGCGCCCGGTGTCGCCGCGCGGCCGGCCGCGCGGGCCCGGACGAGCGCGCGAAGCACATCGATCGCGATCGGCTTGCGAAGGCACGGGTTCGGGAGCGTGCGCAGGAAGTCGTCGGTCGCGTCGTCGAGGATGCCTCCGGTCGCGAAGACGACGCGCTCGGCGAGGGCGGGGCATCGGTCGCGCAGGTGCTGGTAGACGGCGCGCCCGTCGACGTCCGGCATCGCGACGTCGCACAGCACGACGTCGAACGCGTCGTCGCGCTCGAGCGTCGCGAGCGCCTCCGCGCCACCGAGGCAGGCGTGGACGCGGAACTCGCGCGCGAGCGCG
Organism: Myxococcota bacterium; assembly: GCA_041389495.1. Classification (NCBI taxonomy): domain Bacteria; kingdom Pseudomonadati; phylum Myxococcota; species Myxococcota bacterium. Next base: position 1,545,927 of record JAWKRT010000001.1, read on the forward strand.
CGCACCACGACCTGCAGGACGAGCGGCTCGTCGTCGACGACGAGGACGCGGTGCGCCTCGCCGCCGCGAGTCGCCTCGCCGCCGCGAGTCGCCTCGCCGTCGCCGCGGCCGTCGCGCGGCGGCGCGGCCTCGCCTTCGGCGGTCCGCACCGCGTCGGCCCGCCTCGCCCCCCCGTCCGTTCGCGGCTCCCGCGGTGCGGAGCCCGGCGCGGGCGGGAGGCTCACCTCGAACACCGACCCGCGGCCCGGCTCGCTCTCGACGCGGATCTCGCCGCCGAGGCGCTCGACGATGTTCTGCGAGACGGCGAGGCCGATGCCGCTCCCGCCGCGCTCGGGCTTCGTGCTGAAGAAGGGCTCGAAGATGAGCGCGCGGATCTCGGGCGGGATGCCGCTCCCCGTGTCGCGCACGCGCAGGACGGCCCAGCCCCGCTCGTCGCTCCCCGTCTCGACGTGGATCTCGTTCGCATCGGGGGCGTCGTCCGCGATCGCCTGCGCGGCGTTCACGAGCAGGTTCACGAGCACCTGTCCGATGCGCGCCTCGCTCGCGAGCACGAGCGGCGTGGGGGCGAGCGCAGCCGTCACGCGGGCGCGGCTCTCCGTCTCCCGGGCGGTGATGCGCAGCGCCCAGGCCGCGCACTCCGCGACGTCGGTCGGCACGAGCGTCTCGCCGAGCGGCCGCGCGAACGTCCGCAGGTCGGTCGTGATCTGCTGGATGCGCTCGGTCCCGTGCTCGGCGTCGGCGAGAGACTGCGCGACGGTCGCGATGCGCTCGCGCGCGGCCGCCGGCAGGCTCGGCATGCGCGCGAGTCCGCGCAGGTCCTCGAGTGCGAGCGCGAGGTTGCCCGCGACGAACGTCAGGGGGTTGTTGATCTCGTGGCCGACGCCCGCGGCGAGCGCGCCGAGCGCGCGCAGGCGATCGCTCCGTGCGAGCTCGTCCTCGATGCGCCGCTCCTCGCTCGTGTCGCGGCAGACGAGCACGGCTCCGAGCAGGTCGCCGTTCGCGCCCACGATCGGCGAGGCCGAGTCCTCGATGATGCGCTCGCGAAGCCGCGTGCCGGGAGGAAGGCGGACGCTGCGCCGCTCGTCCATCGCACGGCGCGCGGGGTCGGCGATCGGCGTCTCGGTGTCGGTGGCGACGAGCGGCAGGACGTCGGCCAGCGCGCGTCCGCGCGCCTCGTCCGCGGCGACGCCGGCGAGTCGCTCGGCGCCGGGGTTCATGTAGGTGACGCTGCAGTCCGTCGCGACGGCGACGACCGCGTCGTCGATCGAGGCGAGCAGCGTCCGCATCCAACGCTCGCCGTCGCGCAGCCTCGTCTCCATCTCGCTGCGGTACATCGCGACCTCGAGCGTGCTCCGCAGGTCGAGCGGGTTCCACGGCTTCACGAGGTAGCCGGCCGGCTCGGTGCGCTTGGCGCGGTCGAGCGTCGCGTCGTCGGCGTGCGCGGTGAGGTAGACGACGGGGATGCCGTAGGCGTCGCGCAGCGCGGCGCCGGCCTCGATCCCGTCGCGCTCGCCGCGCAGACGGATGTCCATCAGCACGAGGTCGGGACGGCGCGACGCCGCCTCCTGGAGGGCTTCGTCGGCGGTGGCCGCGATCCCGGCCACGTCGTAGCCGAGCTTGCGGAGCGAGAGCTCGAGGTCGTGGGCGACGAGGCCCTCGTCCTCGACGATCAGGACGTTCGGCATGCGGTCGACTCCTCCTGCGGAGGTGCGGGGAAGCGCACCTCGAAACGCGCTCCGCCGTCGCGCGCGACGACGAGCTCGCCTCCGATCTGGTGCGCGAGCGTCGCGACGAGGCGGAGGCCGAGCGTCGGCGGGCTCGCGACGTCGACCTCGGCGGGCAGGCCGACCCCGTCGTCCGCGACCGCGAGCACGAGCGTGTGCGCGTCGTGGCGGGCGAGGCGCACGGAGATGGTGCCCGCGCGCCCGTCCGCGAACGCGTGCTCGAACGCGTTGCTCACGAGCTCGTTCACGATCAGCCCGCACGGGATCGCCCGGTCGACGTCGAGCGGGACGTCCTCGGCGCGGACCTCCACGCGGATGCGCGCATCGGACACGCCGTGCTGGCGGGCGAGCGCGCGCGCGACGTCCCGCACGTACGAGGCTGCGTCGAGCTCGGCGAGGTCGGGCGACAGGTAGAGCTTCTCGTGGAGCAGCGCGATCGCGCGCACGCGGCTCTCCGTCTCGGCGAGCGCGCTCTCGGCCTCCGGCGAGTGATGGATCTGCAGCCGCAGCAGGCTGGTCAGGACCTGCAGGTTGTTCTTCACGCGGTGGTGCACCTCGCGGAGCAGGATCTCCTTCTCGCGCAGCGATGCCGCGATGCGCTCCTCCGCGCGCTTGCGCTCCGTGATGTCGACGATCGAGCCGAGCACGAACGCGCCCTCCGGCGTCGCGAGCGGGCTCAGGCCGATCTCGACGGGCACCTCGTCGCCGTCGGCACGCAGCGCGTAGAGGTCGCGGCCCGCGCCCATCGCGCGCGTCGACGGGGCGGCGGCGAAGCGCGCGCGGTGGGCGCGGTGGGCCCCGCGCAGGCGTTCCGGCAGGAGCGACTCGATGGGTCGATCGACGAGCGCGCCGCGCGCGTAGCCGAAGATCTGCTCGGCGGCGCGGTTCGCGAACGCGATGGCGCCGTCGGCCCGCACCATCACCGTGCCGTTCGGGAGCGCTTCGAGCGCGAGGCGAAGCTGGCTCTCCGCGCGCTCGCGATCGGCGATCTCACGGTGGAGCGCGGCATTCGCGTCGCCGAGCGCGCGCGTGCGCTCGACGACGCGCTCCTCGAGCTCGCCCCGCGCGCGGCGCAGGTCGCGCTCGGCGCGCTCGCGCTCGGCGATCTCGCGGCGCAGGTCGGCGTTCGCGCGCTCGAGCGCGTCGGGGCTCGGGATCGCGAGCAGCCGCGGGAGGGCCGGCCAGACGAGCGCGGCCGTCGCGAGCGAGGCACCCGCGGTCGCGGCCTTCACGAGCCCCGCGGCGAGGTAGTCGCCGTGCCAGACCGTCCAGATCGCGAACACGTGCGTCGTGCCGCAGAGGAAGATGAACGCGGCGAACATCCAGAAGAGCCGGCTGAAGAAGAGGTGGCGGCGTGCGCGCGCGAGCGCGACGAGCGCGACGGGGATCGCGTAGTAGGCGGCTGCGACGATGGCGTCGGATCCGACGTTGAGCCAGAGGATGTCCGGGCGCCACAGGTAGCAGTGGCCGTGCGGAAGGAAGGGCGACCCGAACAGCGCGTTCCACGGATCCATCCGGGCCTCCGTCTCCGGTGGCACGCCGCCGGCGGCACGTTCGCGGACGGTCGCCGCGGCGGGCGCGCCGCGCCTCGTGGAGACGCGACGCCGACGCGCCGACGCGCGGCGAGCGTAGCAACGGCAGCGCGCCGCACAGCGACGCGAGATCACCGCGTGTCCTAGGTGGATGCCCGTGGCCCGTGCTGAAGCAGACGGCTGCGCGTCTGCTCGTTAGGCGACGCAGCCGGGCGGGGCTACGGCCCGGGCGTGCCCTCGAGCCGCACGCGCTGCGCGACCTTCAGGAGCGGTCGGCCGAGCGGTCCCGGTCGGAACGCGTACTGCGTGCGACTCGTGATGCGGAGCCGACCCGAGCGCGACAGCACGATCGCGTCGGGTGCCTGCTGGATGGACGTGACCGCGACGGCGAAGCCCGCGGCCGCGCTCACGTCGGCTTCGATCGCCGTCACCTGGTCGAGCGCGGTCACGCCGATCGGCGGGTCGTCGAGCAGGGTGAGCCGCGTGCCCTCCTGGACCCATGCGCCCGTCGAGGTCTCGCCGTCGACGGTCATCGAGTAGGTCCGGTCGTCGAAGAGCGCGAGCTGGCCGGCGACGGCGAAGGTCTCGCGCGTTCCGCCGCCGGAGACCTGCACGGTTCCGAAGAGATCGAAGGTGCGATCGGCCGAGGCGGGCGAGGCGAGCGCGGCGATCAGGCCGGCGACGACGGCGACGCCGGCGACGCGGTGCGCGACGTGCGAAGAGCGGGCGCGGTGCATGGGGCCTCCGGAGGGCTGCAACCCAACCCCGCGGCGCGCCCGATGGGTGGAGCTTCGTCGCCGCGCGACCGCGAGGGCGGCGACGCCGGTGAGTGCGAGCACGCCCGTTCCCGGCTCGGGGATCGGAGGCGGTGTCTGCCCGAAGCGCACGGAGTCGAGCCCGACGTTGTCCTGGATCGCGCTCGCGAGGTTCGAGAGATCGATGCGAATCCGGATGTCGGGCCCCGAGAGCGGCGTCGCGAACGCGAACGAGGTGTGCGCGGGGCCGTTCGCATCCCCCTCGACGAGCACGTCGGTCGCCGAGAAGAGCGTCGCGGTGCCGGAGAGGACGTCGACGCCCGCGATCGTGTAGTCGAGGTTGGCGAAGCCGGCGAGGTCGAAGCCGTAGAGGTCGACGGCGAAGCCCGGTGCCGCCGTCAGCACGATGTCGAGCTGCGGCGCGCCGCCGGTTCCCGGTCCCTCCGCGAACACGACGTTGACGAGGTCGCCGTAGCCGGCCTGCCAGAGATTCACGCGCGGGTCCGTGGGCGATCCGGCCGCCGAGTAGATGTCGACGACGACGTCGGGCGTGAAGCCCTCGCCCGCCTCGCCGTAGGTGAAGACGCCGCCGGGCACGGCCATCGAGGCGCCCGTGACGTTGTCCCCGTAGTCGGACGGGAGGAGGCCGCCGCTCGACGTCGGCGAGACGGTCGACTGCGAGATGCGGTCGCGCTCCTGGTCGAAGAGCAGGATGGTCGCGCGTGCCGGCGCGGCCGCCCCGAGTGCGGCGAGTGCGGCGAGTGCTGTCGATGCGATCGCCGCGGCGTGCGGACCGCGCGCGCGGGCTCTGGTCATGCGGCGTCTCCTCGCGGGCGGCGCGGCGCGCGCGCCCACGAGGGAGTGGCGTCGGCGGGGACGCGCGTGGCACGCGCCGGGCGGCGCGCCGGGCGCGCCGGGCGCGGCCGCGGCGCGCGCGCACGCGGGCTACCGTTCGCGCCCCATGTCACCCCGCGCCACGTCGCCTCGTTCCTCCGCGCGCACCTCCGCACCGGCGGCCGCGCGCGTCGCGTTCGCGAGCCTCGGCTGCCCCAAGGCGCTCGTCGATTCCGAGCGCATCCTCACGCGCCTGCGCGCCGAGGGCTACGAGATCGCGCCCACGTACGAGGGCGCGGACGTCGTCGTCGTGAACACGTGCGGCTTCCTCGACAGCGCGCGCGCCGAGTCGCTCGAGGCGATCGGCGAGGCGCTGGCCGAGAACGGGCGCGTCGTCGTCACGGGCTGCCTCGGCGTCGATCGCGAGACGATCCGCGCCGCCCACCCGAACGTCCTCGCGATCACGGGCCCGCAGCAGACGGACGCCGTGCTCGACGCCGTGCACGACGCCGTGCCGCCGCCGCACGCGGCGTTCCTCGATCTCGCACCCGGTCGCGGCGTGCGCCTCACGCCGCCGCACTATGCCTATCTGAAGGTCTCGGAAGGCTGCAACCACCGCTGCTCGTTCTGCATCATCCCGCAGCTGCGCGGGCGCCTCGCGAGCCGCCCGCTCGGCGACGTGATGCGCGAGGCCGAGGCGCTCCTCGAGGGCGGCGTGCAGGAGCTGCTCGTGATCTCGCAGGACACGAGCGCCTACGGGCTCGATCTCGGCTACGCCTCGAGCGAGTGGCGCGGCGTCGCGCGCCCGGCGCGCTTCCTCGAGCTCGCGCGCGCGCTCGCCGAGCTCGGCGACCAGGGGCTCTGGGTGCGCCTCCACTACGTCTACCCGTATCCGCACGTCGACGAGGTCGTCGCGCTGATGGCCGAGGGCCGTCTGCTCCCGTACCTCGACGTCCCGTTCCAGCACGCGAGCCCGCGCATCCTGGAAGCGATGAAGCGCCCGGCGCACGACGCGAAGACGCTCGCGCGCATCCGCGCCTGGCGCGCGGAGTGCCCGGACCTCGTGCTGCGCTCGACCTTCATCGTGGGCTTCCCGGGCGAGACCGAGGACGACTTCGCCCACCTCCTCGACTGGCTCGGCGAGGCGCGGCTCGATCGCGTGGGCTGCTTCCGGTACGAGCCCGTGCAGGGCGCCGCGGCGAACGCGCTCGGCGACCCGGTTCCCGACGAGGTGAAGGAGGAGCGCTGGCACCGCTTCATGCAGGCGCAGCAGGCGATCAGCGCCGAGCTCCTCGCGAAGCGCGTCGGCACCGAGATCGAGGTGATCGTCGACGAGGTCACGGACGAGGGTGTGGTCGCGCGCTCGCGCGGCGACGCGCCCGAGATCGACGGCAACGTCTACCTCGAGCCGGGCTTCGACCTCGCGCCGGGCGATCGGCTTCCCGTCGTGGTCGACGCGGCCGACGAGGTCGACCTCTGGGCGTCGCCGATCCCGGCCTGACGCGCCGCGGGCGCGCGGGCGCCGCAGGGCCGCGGGCGCAGTGGCGGGCTCAGTCGTTCCCGGTGTCGTCGAGCGGGCCGTGCAGGACGCCGTAGCCCTCGAGCTCGTCGCGCTCGGCGACCGTGCCGCCGGCGGCGTCGGACGACTTCTTCTGGCTGCGGTCGAGGCGCTTCTGCTCGGCGGCCTCGGCCTTCTTCTTCTCCCGCAATCGCTTCTGCGCGGACATGCGATTCGACTGGGCCATGGCGGCGCCTCCGTCGCGAAGGGGGGTGTGGAAAGAAGGCGGGCCGGGCGGGGGCGACGCGCGCGCCCGCCCGGCCCGCCGTGTGTGCGCGCCTAGCGTCGGAACCCGCCGCGGTCGCCGCCGCGATCGCCGCCCCGGTAGCCGCCGCGGCCGCCGCCGCCGCCGCCACCACCGCCGCCGCGGCGGTCCTCCGCCTCGTTGACGCGGAGGTTGCGGCCGCCCATCTCGGTGCCGTCGAGCGCGCGGATGGCGTCGCTCGCAGCGCTCGCATCGGCCATCTCGACGAATGCGAACCCGCGCGCCCGCCCGGTCTCCCGGTCGACGATCACGTTCACCGAGTCGATCTCGCCGTGTCGTTCGAAGACTTCGCGGAGGTCCTGCTCGGTGGCCGAGAAGGGGAGGTTGCCGACATAGATCTTCTTGCCCAAGTCATGATTCCTCGTGGCGCGCGTTGGTCTCGCTGCCACGACTCGCTCCGGTGACGCGCTCGGACGATCCGACCGGGTTTCCCGTCGCAGTGGCCGGCCGCGGGCGCCGCCGTGCGACGTGGTCGCATCGCGCAGGCTGCCCGGGCCTCGAGGAGTGATCTCGATGGGAAACGAAGGCGCGCGGAAGGCGCGCCTGGGAACCGATCGGAAGCCTCTCGAGCCGCCAGCGTAGCGGGTTCCCGCGAGAAGGCCCGCGGCCCGGGTCGCTGCGCGGAAGCTGCGGGTCGGATCGCCGCTCGGGCCCGTTGCGGGCGTCATGCCCCGCCGCGCAGGTGTTAGGGTCGCCCCCGTCACCACGAAACGAGGTATCCCCCGATGTCGTCCCTCCGCCGTCTGGCCATCGTCGCGCTCTCGCTCTTCCTCGCGAGCTCGTCGCACGCCGTGAGCGAGGCCTTCGTGAAGGCCCAGCTCAAGTGCACGCGCGCGCAGCTCTCCGAGACGCGCAAGCTCGTGTCCTGCGTGTACGCCGAGCAGGACAAGGCCCTGCGCAAGGGGCTCTCCACGCTCGACCTGTCGAAGTGCCTCGCGAAGTTCTACGACCGCTGGGCGAAGGCGGAGTCGAGGGCGGACGCGAAGTTCGGCCCCGGCACGTGCCCCTCCGCCATCGACGCCCTCGGCGCCGAGGGGATGGTGGCGGACTTCCAGCTGCGATCGGCCGCCGCGATCCAGGGGATCCGCTTCATCGACATGGGCTTCGCCGTCGGCGACACGCAGACCGGCCTCATGTGGATCAAGACCGACGACGCCGGCGGCGTCACCGACTTCGACAACACCTACGACTGGTACACGGGCGGCAGCGCGACGATCTCGGACGCGCCGCGCAACGGCACCGCGTTCACGAGCTACCTCGACCAGCTGAACAGCTGCACGACGGGCACGACCGGGTACGGGAACTACTGCGACTGGCGGCTGCCGCAGCCGGGCGAGCTCGCGACGATCGTCGACTGCAGCGCCGGCCCGAACTGCATCGACGAGTCGGTCTTCGGCCCCACGAAAGGGAGCTTCTACTGGACGAACTCCCCGGCGACGAGCGACCAGCGCTTCATCGGGACCGTCAACTTCAGCAATGGCTCGCAGCCGACGCTCAGCGGACTCGTGAACACGTCCGTGCGGGCCGTGCGGCACTGGGTCGGCTTCCTGTTCTAGGACGCGAGGACGCGAGGACGCGAGGACGCGAGGACGCCGCGCCCGGGCGCGGGACGCGGTCGGCGCTCGCGGGGGCCCTACAGCCCCGCGAAGTCGAACAGCTTCGCGTCGGCGAGCGTGGCCGGCTCGACGTGCTGCAGCGCGCGGAAGATGGAGTCGACGCGCCCGGGGTGCGCGCGCTCCCACTCGGCGAGCATGCGCGCGACGGCCTTGCGCTCGAGGTTCGGCTGCGAGCCGCACAGCGTGCACGGGATGATCGGGAACCGCCGCGCGCGCGCGTAGCGCGCGATGTCGCGCTCGGTCGCATGGCAGAGCGGGCGGATGACGACGTGGCGACCGTCGTCCGAGCGGAGCTTGGGCGGCATGCCCTTGAGCTTCCCGCCGTGGAAGAGGTTCAGGAAGAACGTCTCGACGATGTCGTCGCGGTGGTGGCCGAGCGCGATCTTGTCGAAGCCGTTCTCGGCCGCGAAGCGGTAGAGCGCGCCGCGGCGAAGTCGGCTGCAGAGGCCGCACTGCGTGCGCCCCTCCGGCACGACGCGCTTCACGACCGAGTACGTGTCCTGCTCGATCACGTGGAAGGGGACGCCGCGCGCGCGGAGCCAGTCGGGCAGCACGTGCGCGGGAAAGCCCGGCTGCTTCTGGTCGAGGTTCACGGCGACGAGCTCGAACCTCACGGGCGCCGAGCGCTGCAGCGAGAGCAGCAGGTCGAGCATCGCGTACGAATCCTTGCCGCCCGAGAGGCAGACCATCACGCGGTCGCCGTCGTCGATCATCCCGAAGTCGGCGATCGCGCGACCGACGAGCCCGCGCAGGTGCGCGCCGAGGCGCTTCGCGTTGTTCGAGGGGGGCGGCGCGGGCAGGGTGGCGGGCGTCGTCATGGCGGCGTCTCGGGGCGCGCGGCGCGACCGTCGGGGCGTCCCGACGCGGCGCGGCTCAGAACTCGGTGATCGCGCGGGCTCCGAGCGGCTGCACGTCGCGGGCGTTGCCGCCCTCGAGCACGAGCAGCCGCACGATCTGGTCGCTCGACGCCTCTCCGCGCCGCTTGCGAACGAGCCACGTGACGCCCTCGGTGTACGGATGCGTCGTGAGCGAGCCGTCGTAGGCGTAGAAGGGCCCGCTCTCGCCGAGCGCCGCGGCGACGTCGAGCGCGTCGGCGCGGTCGACGCGGCCCTCGTGCGCCGGGGCGTCGCTCAGCAGCCGCTCGAGGAAGGGGTCGGCGGCGCCGGCCTCGAAGAGCACGGCGACGACGAGCAGCCGCCCCGCCGCGCTCCGGTGCACGAGGTGCATCTCGAGGGGAAGCCGCCGTCCCTCGAGCCGGTGCTCGGACGGCGTGTGGAAGTGGAGCTGCTCGAGGTCGAAGCGCGTGCCGTCGTAGTCGAGGCCGCTCCCCCGCTCGATCTCGAGCTCGAGGGTGTGCGGCAGCAGGACGAGGTGCTCGGGCGTCGCGTGATAGTCGACGACGACGCGGTGCGCGGAGCGCTCGAGCACGTGGTCGACGGGGAGGTCGACGGGCGACTGCCGCGCGACTCCGCGCGCGGCGGGCGGCGGGGCCCCCGCGCACGCGACGAGCGCGAGGGTCGCGGCGAGGGCGAGGGCGCGCATCGCGCGCGCGCCACCGGAGTCGAGCATGGGCGAGCCCTCCTCCTGGCGGCATCTCGCGGCGCGCGAGGCTACCGCGCCGCGACGCCGTGCGCCGCGCGGCCGCGCGCGTCACGCGTCCGATGCGGGATAGATCCCCTTGAAGCCCATGCGCCGCGTGATCACGGCGTCGACGCCGTGGACGAACGCGAAGACGACGGTCGCGAGCACGGCGGTGGCCGCGAGCGAGCTCGACGGGTCCTCGGCGTGGATCTGCACGGCCGCGAGGCCGACGACGAGCCAGGCGCCGACGCCGCCCGCGATCTCGACCGCGCCGAGCAGGCGGTGGCCGAGGTAGAGGTCGCCGAGGCCGGGGAAGGCGAGCGACAGCCAGCCCGCGCGCGCCGCCGACTTGAAGCCGCGGCCGCACTGCCGGCAGCGCTCGGGAAACTCGCGCACGCGCACGCCGCAGTGGGGGCACAGGTTCGAGCGGCCCGACACGCGCGGCTCCGTGCGGCTCGCGCGCACGTGCGCCTCGAGGCGCTCGCGCAGCGCGCCGCGGTCGCGACGCGGGACGCCCGTGAGCGTGAGCTTCCTGCCGTCGTTGAGCGTGAGCACGAGGTAGCCGAGCCGGCGCTTCACGACGCTCGCGATCGCCGCATAGCGAACCTCGGAGCGCAGCTCGCGCGCGCGCCCGCGGCCGTCGATCTGCAGCAGCACGATGCGCTGGCTCGTGAGCACGACGGCGCGGCGGTTCACGAGGTAGGCCCACGCGCCCATGAAGTAGTGGTCGACGAACGAGTACTCGACGCCCCAGGTCACGGCCTCGACGCGTTCGCCGTTCGCGAGCAGGCCGCGCAGCGCGTCGTCGATGGATTGGATCAGCTTGAGCCGCTTGCGGTCGAGGCGGCGGGCGAAGAAGCCTTCGCCGGTGAAGATCTCGGAGAACCCGTAGGGCAGGCTCGCGTCGCTCACGTTCGCGAGGTCGGCGGGAGAGTGGGCGGCGGCGAGGACGCTCGGCATCGCGGGGCTCCTGTCTTCTGCGCGCGCCGGGCACGGCGGGCGCAGTACGGCGCGCTCCGCGATGGCGGCCCGGCAGGCGAGGTGCGGTGCCCTGGTTCGGCGCGGTGCGGCGGCGGCTCGAGCGCAAAGACGCCGCACCCGCGCGGTCTGCGCACGGTCTGCTGGCTCGAGATGGGGCAGTCGGCGGGGCCGGGCTAGAACCCGTAGGCCTTGCGGAGGTCCGGGTCGCGCTCGGCCATCAGGCGCGCGCACTCGACCATGACGCGGCACTGCTTCACGGTGGCGTCGTCCTGCATCTTGCCGTCGATCATCACGGCGCCGGTGCCGTCGCCCATCTCCTCGAGGACGCGCTTCGCCCAGAGCACCTCGTCGACGGGCGGGCTGAACACCTTCCGCGCGATGTCGACCTGCACGGGGTGCAGGCTCCAGGCGCCCACGCAGCCCATCAGGAACGCGTTCCGGAACTGGTCCTCGCAGGCGACCGTGTCCTTGATGTCGCCGAAGGGGCCGTAGTACGGAAGGATGCCGTTCGCATTACAGGCGTCGACCATGCGCGCCATCGTGTAGTGCCACAGGTCCTGCTGCGCGGTGGCGCGCGGCGCGCTCTCGTCGCTCGGGTCGGGATCCTGGCGCACGAGGTAGCCGGGGTGGCCGCCGCCGACGCGCGTCGTCTTCATGCGCCGGCTCGCGGCGAGGTCGGCGGGGCCGAGCGACAGGCCCTGCATGCGCGGGCTCGCCGCGCAGATCTCCTCGACGTTCGCGACGCCGAGCGCCGTCTCCAGGATGGCGTGCACGAGCAGCGGCTTCGTGAGGCCGGCGCGCGCCTCGAGCTGCGCGAGCAGGCGATCGACGTAGTGGATGTCCCAGGCGCCCTCGACCTTCGGGATCATCACGACGTCGAGCTTGTCGCCCACCTCGCCGACGAGGCGCGTCACGTCGTCGAGGAACCACGGGCTCTCGAGGCAGTTCACGCGCGTCCACAGCTGGCAATCGCCGAAGTCCGTGTCGCGGGCGATCTTCACGAGGCCCTCGCGCGCGGCGACCTTGTTGTCGGCCTTGATCGCGTCCTCGAGGTTGCCGAGCAGGACGTCGCACTTCCTGGCGAGGTCGGGGATCTTCGCCGCCATCTTCTCGTTCGAAGGATCGAAGAAGTGGATCATGCGCGACGGGCGGAACGGGATCTCGCGCGGCGGCATCGGCGCGCCGAGCGCCATCGGCTGGAAGAAGTCCTTCGCACTGCGCACGGCCGCTACTCCTTCTCGTAGAGCTTGACGACGCGCACCTTGCCGGGCGCGGCGTCGAGACAGAGGTCGCACAGCGTGCACTCGTCGAGGTTCGCCTCGACGATGCGCACGCCCGCGTCCGTGGCCTCGAAGATGTCGACGGGGCACGCGTCGTCGAGCCTGCGCGCGACCTCCGGGTCGCGGGCCGCGCTCGGGTCGACCACGACGTCGATGAAGAGTCCGGGCATCACTGCTTCTCCCCGAGCGCCTTGCGGAGCAGCCCCGGGATCTCCTCGATCCGCTCCGCGACCTGGATCCCCGCCGCGCGCATGCGCTCGATCTTGTCGGCGGTCGTGTCGGCCTTGCCCTCGACGATGGTGCCGGCGTGGCCGAACCGCATGCCGGGCATCTCGTCCATGAAGCGGCCCGCCATGAACGCGACGATCGGCAGGCGCGAGCGGTGCTCCTTCACCCACTCCGCGAGCTCGGCCTCCATGCGGCCGCCGGGCTCGGAGTAGATCGCGATCGCCTTCGTCTGCGGGTCGGCCTCGAAGAGCGGCATGAGCTCGGCGTAGGTCGTCCCGATGATGGCGTCGCCGCCGATCGAGACGGCCGTGCTCTGCCCGAGGCCCGCCGCCGTCAGCGTCGACGCGATCTCCGTCGTCATGCCGCCCGAGCGCGACATCACGCCGATCGGGCCCTTCGAGTACGCCTGGCGCGTGTTCGCCGCCGGGCCGCCGATGCCGCCCATCTTGATGCCTTCGCCCTCGGGCCCCGGCGAGATGAGGCCCAGGCAGTTCGGCCCGATGATGCGCGCGCCGCGCAGCTTCGCGAGCTCGACGCACTGCGCGACCTCGCGCCGCGGCACGCGCTCGGTGACGACGACGACGAGCTCGATGCCGTTCTCGATCGCCTCGAACACCGCGTCCTTCGTGAAGTTCGGCGGCACGCAGACGATCGAGCCCGTGACCTTCTGGTCCTTCGTGATGTCGCGGACGCAGTCGTAGACGGGGACGCCGTAGACGTCGCGGCCCGCGCGCCCCGGCGTGACGCCGCCGACGATCCTGCTTCCGTAGGCCAGGTTCTCGCGCGTCAGGCTCACGGCCTCGCGGCCCGTGATGCCCTGCACGATGAACGTCGTGTCGCGGTCGATCAGGATGCTCATCGCGGCGCGCCTCCCATCTTCGCGACGGCGCGGCCGGCCGCCTCGAACATGCTGACGCCGCGGTCGCAGTACTCGACGCCGTACTTCGCCAGGATCTTGAAGCCCTCGTCCTCCCACGAGCCCGGGATGCGGAAGATCGCGATCACCTCGCTCGGGTCCTTGCCCATCTCGAGGCAGCCCTTGATGACACCGCGCGCGACGATGTCCACGCGCGTGTTCGACACGACGTTCATCATCACGGCGATCTTCTCGACGCCGGGCTTGCCGAGGATCAGCTTGGTGAGCTCGCAGGCCTTCTTCACGCTCGGGTTGCCGCCGATCTCGCAGTAGTTGGCCGGCTTCCCGCCGTGCTTGCGCACCGCGTCGAACAGCGTGAGCGAGCCGCCGCCCGCGCCGATCACGAGCCCGAGGTTCCCGTCGAACTCGACGACGTTGCCGGCCACGCCGCGGTGGTCGCTCGCGTCGACCTTCGCGCCGGCGATCTCGAACGGCGTCGGCGGGCGCGCGAGGCGCGTCTCCTCCTTCCCGATCCCGAGCTCGTCGAGCAGCTTCGCGTGCCGGTCGCGCGCTTCGGCCTCCATGTCGACGTGGCCGTCGAGCACGAGGAAGGTGCCGTCCTCGAGCTTCGCGAGCGGGTTGATCTCCGCGAGCGTCAGGTCGTACTCGAGGAAGAGGTCGACCAGCTTCGCGACGATCGGCACGAGCTTGTTGAGGTCGCTGCCCGAGACGCCGACCGCGCCGATCGCCTCCTTCGCGATGCGCGGCGTCGTCGGCAGGATGGTCGACACGTGCGTCTTCGAGACGCGGTCGGGGTGCGTCTCCGCGACCTCCTCGATGTCGATGCCGCCCATGTCGGAGAAGATCACGACCGGGAGCTTCGCGCGGCCGTCCCAGGTGACGCCGACGTAGTACTCCTGCGCGATCGGGCTCTTGCGCTCGACGAGGATCGAGCGCGCCTTCTCGCCGCGCACGACGACGGGCAGGATCTCGTCGTGGCGCGCCGCCGCCTCGTCGGGCGTGTCGGCGAACTTCACGGCGCCCGCCTTCATGCGGCCGCCCGAGAGCACCTGGCTCTTGAGCACGACCGGGCCCGCGAGCTCGCGCGCCGCGGCGCGTGCCTCGTCCGCCGTGTGCACGACGCGGCGCGGGCCGAGCGGCAGCCCGCGGCGCTCGAAGAGCGCCTTCGACTCGTATTCGTAGAAGCGCATTGGATGGAAGCCCTGGGCTCTCGGCGTCGACGTCCGGTCGCCTGCGGGCGCGATCGCGGCCCGCTCGGCGTCCCGGCGCAGTGGGGGTGCGCGGAGCGCGACCGGGAGTCAGCGCGGGGCCTTCCGCCGATCGCGTAAGCGCGCGGACCTTATTGCCTTTCTCGTCGCGCGGCAAGACGGTAGGGTACCCGCCCACTCGAAACCGGGGAGCGCGATGGCGATGGGACGAACGGTCAAGGCGTACTCGATCACGACGGAGGCCATCGAGGCGGAGGCGGCGCGCGCCAAGGCGGAGGGCGTCGAGATCGACGTCTCGCGCGTCGTCCGGCTCGACGACCTCGCGCTCCCCGACCTCGGCCCGCGCGACGTGCACCTGCGCATCCTCGCGGCGTCGGCCGAACATAACATCAGCCACGCGGCGACCGCCGACACCGTCAACATCGCCGAGGCGCGGGGCGGCAAGATGTTCCCGGGCAACTCGGCCGTCGGCGAGGTGCTCGCGGTCGGCCGCGACGTCGCGAAGTTCGCCGCGGGCGACGTCGTGATCACGCACTGCAACGGCTCGCCCGACGCGTACGGCTTCCCGACGCGCATCTGGGCCTACGACATGCCGGACTCCGTCGGCTGGTACGCGCAGGAGGCGGTCGTCGGCGACTGGCAGATCGTGAAGGCGCCGCTCGCCTGCGGGCTGAACCTGTGGGAGATCGCCGCGCTTCCGCTGCGCGCGCCGACCGCCTATCACATGTGGCGCCGCGCGCTCGGCATCTACCGCATCAAGGTGCCGCGCGAGCGCCGCGCCGTGCTCAACGTGCTCGGCTTCGGCGGCGGCGTCTCCGAGCTGTTCCTGATGAACGCGAAGGCCGAGGGGCACAACGCGTTCTTCTGCTCGGGCAGTCCCGAGCGGCGCGCCGCGCTCGAGAAGCAGGGCATCGTCGGCATCGACCAGAAGGCCTATCACCGCTTCGCGAGCCGGGACGACGTGAAGGCGTTCGGCGCCGAGGTGAAGAAGCTCACGAACGGCGAGGGCGCCGACATCGTGTGCGACATGCTGCGCGGGCCCGTCTTCGAAGCGGGCTTCTCCGTCGCCGCGCGCGAGGGCGTGAACGTCTCGGCCGGCTGGCAGCTCTCGCAGAAGATCACGTACAACTCGACGCTCGCCTCCGTGAAGCAGGTGACGCTCGATCACACGCACTACGAGACGCTCGAGGGCGTCACCGCCGCGACCGAGCTCTACGGCCGCGTCTACAAGCCCACCGTCCACCGCGAGATCTACGCCTTCGCCGACCTCCCGCGCGCGATGGAGGAGATGACGCGCAACGTCCAGACCGGCATCCCCATCATCCGCGTGGCCGACGCGATGCCGGACTCGGTGAAGGGGCTCGTGTAGGCGTGGTGCCGCGGCGCGCAGCGCGCGACGCAGCGCTCGGCGGCGGGCTCTCGTTCGCGACCCTCGCGGGCAGGCTCGCCTCGGGCGAGGCGTTCGCCGCGTTCGTCCGCAACGACGGGAGCGCGACGATCGCGCTCGTCCCCGAGCCCGGCACCGGCGCGCTCGCCGCGCTCGGCGTCGCGGGGCTCGCGCTCAGGCGTAGTGGCTGCGGCGCTTCACGACGACGTCGCGGTCGAGCGTGAAGATCTGCGTCTTCTTCCAGCCGTCGGGTGCGTCGGCGTCGCGCTCGTGCTTGAAGCCGAGCAGGCGGGTCTCGACGACGCCGAGGTCGGGGCGGCCCGGGAGGTCGCGCTTCCCGAGCACGTCCGTGGCCGCGTAGACGGTGTCGCCCGCGAAGAGCGGCGCCGTGTGGCTCCCCGTCTTGTAGACGAGGTCGCCGAGCGCGTTGTCGCCGACGTCGGGGCTCGACAGGCCGAGGCAGAGCGTGAACGGGATGCCGCCGAACACGATCAGCCGGCCGCCGACGTACTGCTTCGGGTCGCGGTCGATCATGTGCTGGTTGCAGTGCACCTGGCTCGTGTTGTCGAGGATGCCCGTCAGCCAGATGTGCTCGTCGGTGATGGTGCGCGCGCGGGAGTGCTCGATGCGCGTGCCGGGCTCGAGATCCTCGAAGTACGAGTCGCGGCTCGACAGATGGGCGAGCCCGGCGTAGGCCTCGCGGCCGGCGTACTCCGGCAGCCAGAGCTCGCACGGCACCTCGTCGGGCGCGACGTCGAAGCCCTCGACCTCGATGCTCGCGTCGTCCTTGTAGACCTGCACCTTGCGCTGCCAGGTCATGACGATCGCCTCGTCGTCCGCGCCCACGTTCTTGCGCGCGGTCGACTGCACGGAGACGATGCCGAGGTTCGGCCGGCTCGAGGAGGGCCGCACGCCGAGGATCTTCGTCTCGACCTCGATCGTGTCGCCGACGTACACGGGCGCGCCGAAGCGCATGTCGATGTACTCGAGGTTCGCGCGCGCGTTCTCGGAGATGTCCTCGACCGTCTGCGAGAACGCGACCAGCATCGTGAGCGCGGGCGGGCAGACGAGGCCGCGGTAGCCGTGGGCGCGCGCGTGACGCGCGTTCTTCGACAGCGGGTTCGTCGCCATCGAGAAGTCCGAGAAGATCGCGAAGAGCCCCTCGGTCACCGTCTTGCCGCCGTGGTGGCGGAACACCTGGCCGGGCCGGAAGTCCTCGAGGAAGTTGCCCGTCTTCTTGCGGACGATGCGGGGGGCGTCGCTCACGTCGTTGGCTCCTGGGTGCGAGGGGGGCGGAGCATATCCGCCGCGCTCACCGGCGCCAGTCGTTGAGCGACCAGTCGTAGTCGAAGTACGCGAGGGCGGGGTCGTGCGCGGCGATCCACGCGCGATCGTCGTCGCTCGCATAACGCGCGGCGAACGCGAGCGGTCCGCCCTGCGCCTCGAAGTCCTCCGCGAACCACAGGAGGATGCGACTCGTGGTCACGCGCATCGCCGCGCGGTCGACGCGCAGCCCCTTGCGCGGGTCGGCCATCCAGCGCCGCCACGCGGCGTCGAGCTGCGCGTCGAGCGTCTCGGCGCGGAACGGCTCGCGCGCGAGCGACGGGCACGACGTCGACGCGCACACGATCGCGCCGTGGATGCGCGGCTCGCCGAGCGGGCGCAGCGTGGCGTGCTCGATCCCGTCGAGCGAGATCGCGCGCCCCTCGATGCGCGCCGCCTCCCGCTTCCAGACGGGAGCGAAGCCCGGGATGCGCACCCAGCCCGCGCCGACGTCGCGGATGCTGTCGACCGGGTAGTGCGCCACCACCGTGTCGATCGCGAGGACGTTGTAGGCGTTGATCCAGAACGCGAGGCGCGCCTCGCGCGTCGGCAGCGCCGACGGCGTCGCCGCCTCGAGCGACGCGACGAGCGCGCGCCAGCGCGGCTCGCGCCCGAGCCCCGCGTAGTCGACGCGCGTACCGACCGTGGCGTCGACCGCCTGCGTGTACTCGGCGAGCAGCGCCGCGTAGAGGTCGAGGTCGAGATCCGCGGCGCGCGCGGCTCCGGGCACCGCACTCGCGAGGCACGCGAGCGCCGCGGCGAGCGCGCGCAGTCGGGGGTGTCGCATGGGGCCTCCTCGTCGCCGCGTCGCGCGCGAGCGCGTCCGGGCCCGGGTCGGATGCCGCGCGCGCCGCGGCGTCGCGCGCAGCGCTGCACCGCGCCGCGCGCCGTTCGCCGATCGCGCGGCGGCGAGCGGCGAGCGGCGCGCGAGGCTACCTCGCGGACGCGCGCGCGCCCGCGCTTCGCGCGGCCGGCCCGGCGCGGTGCTACACGGCGGCGATGGCGCGCGAAGCGGCAGCGACGCGGATGACGGCCGCCGCGGTGGTCGAGGTGCTCGACGCGCTCGCGCGCGCGGGCGTGGACGTCTGCGTCGACGGCGGATGGGGCGTCGACGCGCTGCTCGGCCGCGAGACGCGCGCGCACGCCGACCTCGACCTGATCGTCGCCGCGCGCGACGCCGCGGCGCTCGATCGCGCGCTCGCTTCCGAAGGCTTCGCGCGCGCCGCCGCATCGCGCGACGGCGACGACCCGAGCGCGGGCTTCGTCCTCGTCGACGGGCAAGGGCGGAGCGTCGACGTCCATCCCGTCGCCGTCGACGCCGAGGGGCGCGGCGGGTTCCGCCTCCCGGAAGGCGGGACGTGGTGGTTCCCGCGCGCGGCGTTCGAGGGCGCCGGTCGCATCGCGCATCGCGCGGTGCGCTGCCTGTCGCCGCAGGCGCAGCTGCAGTGCCACGCGCAGGGCTATGCGCCGACCGCGACCGACCGCGCCGACATGGAGGCGCTCGCGCGCGCCTTCGGGCTCGTGCTGCCGCTCGCCTACGCGCGCTCGCTCGACGCGGATGCGAACGCCGCACCCGCGCCCGACGCCGCGCTCGGAGCAGACGCCGCGCTCGGAGCGGACGGGCCCGTCGTCCGCGCGTTCGCCGAGCGCGATCGCGCGGCCGTCGTCGCGCTCTGGCAGCGCGTGTTTCCCGACGACCCGCCGTGGAGCGACCCGCACGACGTCGTCGATCGCAAGCTCGGCGTGCAGCGCGAGCTCTTCCTCGTGGCCGAGCTCGACGGCCGCGTCGTCGCGACGGTGCTCGCGGGCTTCGACGGCGTGCGCGGCTGGGTCCACCACCTCGCCGTCCATCCCGACGTGCGCCGGCGCGGGCTCGCGACGCGCCTGCTCGACGCCGCCGAGCGCGGGCTCGAAGCGCTCGGCTGTCCGAAGCTGAACCTGCAGGTGCGGGCCGGGAACGCCGGCGCCACCGCCTTCTACGTCGCGCGCGGCTTCGCCGCCGAGGATCGCGCGAGCTTCGGCAAGCCGCTCGGCCGCTGGCGGCGCGACTAGCACGGCTCGCCGCGCGCCGGCGTCGCGCACCGCGTTCTCCGCCCCCGCGCGCCTCGCCGTCTGCCATGCTGCCGCGCGTGTCGGCTCCCGCGCCCGTCCCGCCGCCCGCGAACGCGTCGCGCCACGCCTGGCTCACGCTCGGGATTCTGATGGCGACGACCGCGCTCAACGTCGCGGACCGCAACCTGCTGAACATCCTGCTGCAGCCCGTGAAGGAGGCGTTCGACGCGACGGACACGCAGATGGGGCTGCTCGTCGGCACGTGGTTCGCGGTCGTGCACAACGTCGCCGTGCTCTTCGTCGGGCGGCTCGCCGACCGCGGCGACCGGCGCTCGCTCGTCGCGGCCGGGCTCTTCCTGTGGAGCGGGCTGACGGCGCTGTCGGGCGCCGCGCAGAGCTACGCGCAGCTGCTCGTCGCGCGCATGGGCGTGAGCGCGACCGAGAGCGCGGGCAGTGCGCCCGTGCACTCGCTGCTCGCCGACGCCTTCCCGCCGCACCAGCGCGCGACCGCGCTCGGGCTGATCTCGATCGGCGGCATCGTCGGGATCGCGCTCGGCATGGCGGTCGGCGGCGTCGTCGCGGCCGCGTGGGGGTGGCGCGCGGCCTTCCTCGTGTTCGGCGCGCCGGGGCTCGCGCTCGCGTTGGTGGTGCGCGCGGTCGTGCGCGAGCCCGCGCGCGGCGCGGCGGACGGGATCGCGGCCGGCGCGTCGGCACCGCCGCTGCGCGCGACGGCCGCCTACCTGTTCGGCAGCCGGACGTACGTGCACGTCGTGCTGAGCGCCGGCTTCCACGCGTTCGCGAGCATCGGCACGGCGTCGTGGTACCCGGCCTACCTCGGGCGCGTGCACGGGCTCGACCTCGCGACGACGGGCGTCGCCTACGCCGTCGTCGGGCCGCTGCTCTCCGGCATCGGCGCTTTCGTCGGCGGCCGCCTCGCCGATCGCGCCGGCGCGCGCGACGTGCGCGCCTACATGCGCATCCCGGCGTGGAGCGCGGTGCTGTCGGTGCCGTCGACGCTCGCGTTCGTGCTCTGGCCGGCGGGCTCGACCTTCGCGCTCGGCGACCGCGAGCTCCCCGTCGCCCTGCTCGTGCTGATGCCCGCGTCGTTCCTCGGCGGCATGTGGAACGGGCCGACGCTCGCCGCCGTGCTCGGCATCGCGCGGCCCCGCATGCGCGCGCTCGCGTCGGGCCTCACGACGGGGACGTACAACCTCGTGGGCCTCGGTCTCGGCCCGCTGCTCGTGGGCGCGCTGAGCGACGCGCTCGCGCCGACGCACGGCGTCGCATCGCTGCGCATCGCGCTGCTCGTCGTCGCCCTCGCGCACCTCTGGGGCTCGCTCCACAACGCGCTCGCGGCGCGCACGCTCGCGCGCGCGCTCGCGGACGCGCGAGCCGGGCCGGGCGCGGCTTGACACGGGCGACGCGACCGGCGGAGCATCGGCCCGCCGATGCGCCGCGCGCGCCGATCGGAGTGCCGATGCAACGTCCGCCCCGAATCCGCACCGCCGGGTCGCGAGCGCGGCCCGTCCGCGGGGCCGCCTAGCATGTCCGCGCCGCGAGGCCGCCGCGACTGGCGCGGGCGCGGTGTCGTCGTCACCGGCGCGTCGAGCGGAATCGGCGAGGCGCTCGCGCGCAGGCTCGGCCGCGAGGGCGCGCGCCTCGCGCTCGTCGCGCGGCGCGAAGCCGAGCTCGCGCGCGTCGCCGACGCGATCGCGGCCGATGGCGGCCCCGCGCCCTGCGTCCTCCCGTGCGACTTCGCGGACCCTTCCGCCGCCGCCGAGGCCGGACGGGCCGCGGAGGCCCGCCTCGCGCCGGGCGGTGTCGAGCTGCTCGTGAACAACGCCGGCTACGGCGGCCACCGACGCGCGGTCGACTGGCCGCTCGACGACGTCGCGCGCATGACGACGGTGAACTACGTCTCGAGCGTCGCGATCACGCAGGCCGTGTTGCCCGCGATGCTCGCGCGCGGCCGCGGCGACGTCGTGTTCGTCGCGTCGGTCGCGGGCAAGGTCGCGACGCCGCTCGAGGCCCCGTACGCGGCGACCAAGGCCGCGATGCTGGCGTTCGCCGAGGCGCTGTCGTGCGAGGTCGAGGACGCCGGCGTCCACGTGCTGAACGTCTGTCCCGGCGTGATCGACACGCCCTTCTTCGGGGAGGACGACCTCGCCGCGATGCCGGCCGTCGCGAAGCGCGGGATGGTGCCGGTCGACGGGCTCGTCGACGCGGTGCTCGACGCGCTCGCACGCGGGCGGCGCGAGATCACGCATCCGCGCGCGATCGCCTCGGCGTATCCCGTGAAGGCGATCGCGCCAGGCTGGTTCCGGCGCAACGTGAAGCGGACGACGCTCGGATGACGGAGTCGCTCGCGGCGCGCGCGGTGAGGCTGGGCGCGTATCCGTGCGTGCTGCTCGCGAGCGTCGGCGGTGCGGCGGCCTGGATCGCGTCGGGCGGCGAGCCCGACGTGGCGACGACCGCCGTCGGCTTCGGCCTCGTCCCGGTGTGCTTCGCGCTCGAACGCGCGTTCCCCGCGTCGCCGCGCTGGCGTTCCGACCCGCGCGAGATGGGCGCCGATGCGCTCCACATGGTCCTCAGCAACGCGGTTCCGATGGCGCTCCTGCGCGCGCTCCTGCTCGGCGCGCTGGTGGCGGCCACGGCGCCGATCGCGGAGCGCTTCGGCGCCGGGCTCTGGCCCGCGCACGCGTCGCTCGGCGCGCAGTTCGCACTCGCGCTCGGGCTCGCCGAGCTCGTCAACTACGCGCTCCACCGCGCCTACCACGAGACGCGCCTCTGGCCGCTGCACGCCGTGCACCACTGCTCGCCGCGGATGTACTTCGGGATCTCGGTCCGCAAGCACCCGCTGCAGGCGCTGCTCACGTACGGCGGGCGCTTCTCCGTGCTCTGGGGGCTCGGCGCGACGCCGCAGGCGCTCGCGATGTACGCGGTCTTCGTCTCGGCGAACTCCTACCTCCAGCACGCGAACGTGCGCATGACGACGGGCCCGCTCGGTCTCCTGCTCGCGACGCCCGAGCTCCACCGCGAGCACCACGCGAAGCCGATCGAGCGGCACGACCGCAACTACGGCGATTCGCTGATCGTCTTCGACCGCCTGTTCGGCACGTTCCGCGCGCCCGAGCCGTCGGGCGTCCCGTCGGACGACATCGGTCTGCCGGGGATCGAGGTGCCGCAGACGTTCGCCGCGCACTGGCGGCTGCCCTTCGCGTGGCGGAGGCTCCACGCCGAGGCGAGCGGCGCATCGCCCGGCGCCGGCGTGCCCGCCCCCGCGGAGCGACGTTAGGTGCGCGCGGAAGGGGTCGCGTGGGTGACGGGCGCGGGGCGGGGCCTCGGCCGTGCGGTCGCGCTCGCGCTCGCGGCGCGCGGCTTCGACGTGCTCGCGACGATGCGCGACCCGGCCGCCGGCGCGGCGCTCCCGGCCGAAGCGGCGCGGCAGGGCGGCCGCCTGCGCGTGGCGCGCTACGACGTCGAGGCGCCCGGCGATTTCGCGCCGCCGGCCGGGCTGCGCGTCCTCGTCAACAACGCGGGCATCGAGTGCGCGAACGAGCCCGTCGAGCACCAGCCGCCCGACGACGGGCGCCGCGTCTTCGAGACGAACTTCTTCGGGCTCGTCGAGGCGACGCGGCGCGCCATCCCCGCGCTGCGCGCCGCCGGCGGCGGTGTCGTCTGCAACGTGACGTCGTCGTCGCTGCTCGCGCCCGTTCCGTTCTACGCCGTGTACCGCGCGAGCAAGGCCGCCGTGTCGGCGTTCGGCGAGACGCTCGCGACCGAGCTCGCGCCCTTCGGCATCCGCGTCGTCGAGGTGCTGCCGGGCCCGATCGAGACCGACATGCTCGCGGCCGCGTCGACGCGAGCGCCGGAGGCCTCGGCGCGCGCGGCCTACGCGCCGATGGCCGAGCGACACCGGGCGGGGCAGCGCGCGGTCGAGGGCCGCGCGACGCCGGCCGCCGAGGCGGCCGCGCGCATCGCGGACGCCGTGCTCGACGATGCGTCGCCGCTGCGCGTGGCGTGCGACCCGGTCGGCGAGCAGCTGCTGCGCGCGTGGCGCGCGAAGAGCGACGAGGAGCACCGGCGCGCGATGGCGCCCGCGTGGGGCACGACGGCGCCCGAGCGGCGCGACGACTAACGAATGCCGGCCGCGCGCGCGAGCGCTTCCGGCACGTCGACGACCTGGGCGCGCAGGAGCTCGCCGAGCCCCTTCGCCTGCGGGTCGATGCGCGTCGACGACGCGACGCCCTCGCCGAGCAGGCCGACCACCACGAAGTTCAGCGCGCGCAGGTTCGGGAACGCGTGGCGCTCGACGCGGAGCGCGCGCGTCTCCGGCAGGAGCGCGCGGAAGCCCTCCACCGTGAGCGCGCGCTCGAGCCAGGCGTAGGCCTCGTCACTGCGCGCCCAGACGCCGACGTTCGCGTTGCCGCCCTTGTCGCCCGAGCGCGCGCCGGCGAGGCGGCCGAGGGGGAGGGCGACGGTCGGGCCCTCCGGAGCGGCGGGAAGCGCGCGCGGCCGTGCGACGACCGGCTCGGCGAGTGCCGCCGCGGGCGCGAACGGAAGCTCGATCTCCCCGCCGTCGGGGTCGACGACGCGCGTCGCGACCTCGTGCGCGGGCACGAGCGCCGGCCAGTAGACGCCGAACTCGCGCGCGTCGGACGGGGGCGCCTGCGTGAAGAGGCCCGGCACGCTGCCGAGCAGCATCTCGGTCGCGCGGTTCGCGAACGCGCGGCCCGCGACGCGCGCGTCGCGCGACTTGACCGTCACGTGCAGGAACGAGACGGCGTCGGCCGTGGTCGACGCGCCGGGGTTCCCGCGCTCGAGCACGACGGCGACCTCGTCGAAGCGCTCGCGGCCGCCGACGCGCTCGAAGAGCGCGCGCTCGATCGCCGCGGCCTTCGCGTCGACGTCGAGGCCCGTGATGCCGAAGCTCACCGTGTTGCGGAAGCCGCCGACGTGGTTGATGCACACCTTGAGCTCGGACGGCCGCGGCTCGCCGCGCACGCCGCTGACGCGCACGCGGTCGGGCCCGTCGCTCGCGAGCTCGATCGTGTCGAAGCGCGCGACGACGTCGGGGTTCGCATAGCGAGGGCCGGCGATCTCGTAGAGGAGCTGCGCCGTCACGGTGTCGACCGAGACGAGGCCGTCGGTGCCGGGGTGCTTCGTGACGACGAAGCTCCCGTCCTCCGCGATCTCGGCGATCGGGAAGCCCGGGGCGACGAGCCGCGGCACCTCCTCGAAGAACGCGAAGTTGCCGCCGCAGGCCTGCGGCCCGCACTCGAGCACGTGGCCGGCGACGACGGCGGCGGCGAGGCGGTCCCAGTCGTCGTCGCGCCAGCCGAAGTGCCACGCGGCGGGGCCGACGACGAGCGAGGCGTCGGTGACGCGCGGGCACACGACGACGTCGGCGCCGCGCGCGAGCGCCGCCGCGATGCCCCACGCGCCGAGGTACGCGTTCGCGCTCACGGGCTCGATGCCGGCCTCGGCGAGCGGCGTGCCGCGGTCGAGGTGGGCGAGCGCGTGGCCCTTCGCGAGGAGCTCGGGCAGGCGGGGCAGGAGGTCGTCGCCCTCGACGTGCGCGACGCGCGGGGCGAGCCCGGCCGCGCGCGCCTGTGCGCGCAGCGCGTCGGCGAGCGCGCGCGGGGCGAGCCCGCCGGCGTTCACGACGATGCGCACCCCGCGCTCGAGCGCGGGGCCGAGCACGCCTTCCATCTGGCGCAGGAAGCTCGCCGCATAGCCCGTGCCGGGCTTGCGCTCGCGCGCCTTGTGCAGGATCAGCATCGTGAGCTCGGCGAGGTAGTCGCCGGTCAGCACGTCGACGTCGCCGCCGTCGAGCATCGCGCGCGCGGCCTCGGGCACGTCGCCGTAGAAGCCCGACACGTTCGCGACGCGCAGCGGAGCGCGCGCGTCAGCCATCGCCGCGCCCTTCGTCCGCGGCGCGCGTCCAGCCTTCGGGCCGCCCGGCCTGCCAGAGCTCGCCGTGCAGGTGGTGACCGCCGTCGACGGGCAGCACGACGCCGGTGACGAAGGGCGTCGACGGGGCGGCGAGGTAGACGACCGCGTCGGCGACGTCCTGCGCGACGCCGAGCGAGCCCGTCGGGTGCGCGGCGGCCATCTCGGCGCGCACCTCGGGCGCGTAGTGCTCGAGGCCGCGCGTGTCGATTCCGCCGGGCATCACGCAGTTGACGCGGATGCCGAGCGGCGCCCACTCGACGGCGACGTTGCGCGACAGGTACGCGACGCCCGCGCGCGCGGCGACGGTGTGCGCGAGGCCGTACATGCCGCGCTCGTAGGGCGCGACGATGTTGACGATCGCGCCGGACGCACCGCGCGCGCGGAGGCGTCGCGCGGCGCGCTGCATCATCGTCCACGTCCCGTTCAGGTTCGTGTCGACGACGGCGCGGAAGCCCTTGTCGGAGAGGTCGATCGCGTGCTGCGGGAACTGCCCGCCCGCGTTGTTGACGAGCACGTCGACGCCGCCCATCTCGGCGTCGAGCGCGTCGAAGAGCGCGTCGACGGCCTCGGGCTCGCGGATGTTGGTCGGCCGCGCGAAGCAGGCGTGCCCGAGCGACGCGAGCAGCGCGCGCGTCTCGTCGAGCGGCTCGGCGCGCCGCCCGCAGACGGCGACGCGCGCGCCGAGCTCGGCGGCCGCGAGCGCGATCGCCTGGCCGATGCCCGTGCCGCCGCCCGAGACGAGGAGGCGCACGCCGTCGAGCAGCCCTGCGCGGAAGGGCGAGGGGCGTGCGAGCACGTCGTCGCGCCGCAGCGTCACAGCCGGAGCACTCCGTACGACGGCGCGCCGATCGGCGCGGAGAGCGACGCGTGCAGCGCGATGCCGAGCGCGTCGCGCGTGTCGACGGGGTCCAGGATGCCGTCGTCCCACAGGTGCGAGGTCGAGTAGTAGGCCGAGAGCTCGCGCGCGTAGCTCTCGAGAATGGGCCCGCGGATGGCCGCGACGTCCTCGGGGCCGAGCGTCGCGCCGCTGCGCTCGAGCTGGCGGATCTTGACCTCGGCGAGCGTGTCCGCCGCCTGCTCGGCGCCCATCACGCCGATCTGGTGGTTGGGCCACGTGAACAGGAAGCGCCCGTCGAACGCGCGCCCGCACATGCCGTAGTTCCCGGCGCCGAACGAGCCGTTCACCATCACGGTGAGCTTCGGCACCTCGCTGCAGGCCTGCACCATGATCATCTTCGCGCCGTCCTTGCAGATGCCGCGCTCCTCGGCGTCGCGGCCGACCATGAAGCCCGTGATGTTCTGCAGGAAGACGAGCGGCGTGCCGCTCTGGTTGCACAGCTCCATGAAGTGCGCGCCCTTGAGCGAGCTGTCGTTGAACAGCACGCCGTTGTTCGCGAGCACGCCGACCTTCATGCCCCAGAGCCACGCGTAGCCGCAGACGAGCGTCGTGCCGTAGTCGGGCTGGTACTCGTGGAAGAGGCTCCCGTCGACGATGCGCGCCACGACCTCGCGCATGTCGAACTGCACCTTGGGGTCGTCGGGCACGATGCCGTACAGCTCCTCGGGGTCGTACCAGGGCGGCTCCGGCTCGCGCCGCTGCACGGGCGCCTTCTCGCCGCGCGGCCACTGCGCGACGATCTCGCGCCCGAGCGCGATCGCCTCGGGCTCCGAGTCGGCCGCGTAGTCGGCGACGCCGCTCACGCGCGTGTGCAGGTCGGCGCCGCCGAGCGACTCGGCGTCGATCACCTCGCCCGTCGCCGCGCGCACGAGCGGCGGGCCGCCGAGGAAGATGCCGCCGTTGCCGCGCACCATGACCGAGTAGTCCGAGAGCGCCGGGATGTAGGCGCCGCCCGCCGTGCACTGGCCGAACACGAGCGAGAGCTGCGGCACGCGCAGCTTCGACAGCAGCGACTGGTTGCGGAAGATGCGACCGGCCGCATGGCGATCGGGAAACAGGTCGGCCTGCAGCGGCAGGAAGCCGCCCGCGCTGTCGCACATGTGAACGACCGGGAGGCGGTTCTCGAGCGCGATGTCGAGGCTGCGCACGATCTTCTTGACCGTGAGCGGATACCACGCGCCGCCCTTGACGCTCGGATCGTCCGCGCGCACGACGACCTCGCGTCCCGCGACGACGCCGATGCCGACGACGACGCTCGCCGCCTTCGCGTCGCCGCCGTACTCCGTGCACGCCGCGAGCGGCGAGAGCTCGAGGAAGGGCGTGCCGGGGTCGAGGAGCCGCGCGATGCGCTCGCGCACGGGGAGCTTGCCCTGGCGCGCGAGCCGCTCGACATCGCGCGCCGGGCGGTCCTCGCGCGCGGCGCGCTGGCGTTCGCGCAGCTCGGCGACACGCGCGCGCGCGGAAGCGTCGTAGCGCCGGAACGTCGCGCCGTTCGGATCGATGTGCGACTCGATGCGCCTCATCGGCTCCCTCCCGCGCGCGCGGCCGGGCCGCCCGCCGCCTCGCCTTCGCCCTCGCGCGCCACGGCGGCCCGTGCGTCCGCCGGCTCGATGCGCGCGAGCACCGCACCGCGCTCGAACGCGCTCCCGGGCTCGCACGGCAGGGCAGCGACGCGGCCGGCCACCTCGCTCGCGATGCGCGACTGCAGCTTCATGCTCTCGATCACGAGCAGCGCCTGCCCGGCGGCGACCGTCTCGCCCTCGCGCACGAGGTGCTCGACGACGACGCCCGGCATCGGCGCGAGCGCGGCGCCGCTGCCGCTGCGCGCGCGCGCCCGCGCGCGCAGCCGCTCGAGCTCGCTCTCGATGCGCACCGCGAACGCGCGGCCGCGCGCGTGCACGTGCACGACGTCGCCGTCGACGAGCGCCACGACGCGCTCGCGCCGACCGTCGAGCTCGAGCACGAAATCGACGACGCCGGCGACGTCGCAGCCGCGCGCGGCCTCGGGCGCGACCGCGTCGCCCGGGGACAGCGCCGCCTCGCGCAGCGCGCCGTCGATCTCGAGCGCGATGCCGCCCGCGCGCGAAGGCCGCCCGACGACGCGCACGCTCGTTCCCGCGACGTCGGCGAAGAACGTCATCGCGCGTTGCCCCAGGCGCCGATCGCGCGGTGGAGGGCGGGGATCGCGGCGATGCCCTCGACGAGCGGGCGGTGGGCGAGCGCGGCGACGGCGGCGACCACCTCGCGCGTCTCCGCGTCGGGCGCGCCGCGGAGCGCGTCCGCGTGCTCCGCGAGGAAGCCCGTGTGGACGCGCGCGGCGCGGAACGCGTCGTGGTCGAGGACGCGTGCGAGGTGGTCGACGTTCGTCGGCACGCCGAGCAGCACGAGCGCGCGCAGGCCCGCGATCGCGCGCGCGATCGCGGCGTCGCGCGTGTCGCCGTGCGCGACGAGCTTCGCGAGCATCGAGTCGAAGCTCGCGGAGACACGCGACCCGCTCGCGACGCCGGCGTCGAGGCGGAGCCCCTCTCCCTCCGGTGCGCGCAGCAGACGCACGACGCCGGTCGCGGGTCGGAAGTCCGCGTCGGGCTCCTCGGCGCACACGCGCACCTCGATCGCGACGCCGCGTGCGCGCACGTCGGCCTGCCGGAACGCGAGCGGCTCGCCCGCCGCGACGCGCACCTGCTGCTCGACGAGGTCGAGGCCCGTCACGCACTCCGTCACCGGGTGCTCGACCTGCAGCCGCGTGTTCATCTCGAGGAACGAGTAGTCGTCGTCGGGCGTGACGACGAACTCGACCGTCCCCGCGCCCTCGTAGCCGACCGCGCGCGCGAGCGCGACGGCGTCGTCGCGCATCGCGCGGCGCACGGAGTCGGGCAGGCGCGGCGCAGGCGCCTCCTCGACGAGCTTCTGGAAGCGGCGCTGCACGGAGCACTCGCGATCGAGGAGATGGAGGCACGCGCCGTGGCGGTCCGCGAGCACCTGCACCTCGACGTGGCGCGGCCGCTCGACGAAGCGCTCGACGTAGACGCGCTCGTCGCCGAACGCGCGCGCCGCCTCGGCGCGGCAGCGCGCGAGCGCGTCGGGGAGCTCGGCGAGGTCGCGCACGATCTGCATGCCGCGCCCGCCGCCGCCGGCCGAGGCCTTGATGAGCAGCGGCGCGCCGAGCGCGCGCGCGCGCTCGACGAACGTCGCGGGATCGTCCGCCTCGAGGATGGCCGGGGCGACGCGCAGGCCGCGCTCCGCGGCGAGCGCGCGCGCCGCGATCTTGTCGCCCATCGCGCGGATCGCGCCCGGCGGCGGGCCGATGAAGACGAGCCCCTCCGCCGCGACGCGCTCGGCGAACGCGGCGTTCTCGGACAGGAAGCCGTAGCCCGGGTGCACGGCGTCCGCGCCCGCGTCGCGCGCGAGGCGCGCGATCTGTTCGCCGTCGAGGTAGGCGCGCAGCGGGTCGTCGCCCTCGAGCGGCAGCACGCGGTCGACGGCGCGCGCGGCCGGCTCGCGCGCGTCGACCGGATGGCACGCGAGCAGGCTCTCGATGCCCATCGCGCGCAGCGTGCGCGCGATGCGGACGGCGACCTCGCCGCGGTTCGCGATCGCGATGCGCGCGAAGGGCGGCATCACCCGGGCTCCTGCGCGCGCTCGAGCGTCGCGACCGCGCGCTCGAGCCGCTCGACGACGTCGGCGCCGCGCGCGGCGGGGACGCCGCGCGCGATCCCGAACAGGATCGCGTCCGCGAGCTGCGCGCCGAGCGCGTCGATGCGCGCGGGCCGTCCGGCGTTCACGTGGCGCCAGAGCGCGTGCTCGATGCTGCCGAAGAGGAGGTCGCGCAGGACGAGCGGCGAGACCTCGGCGCGCAGCTCGCCGTCGCGCTGTCCCTGCTCGAGCACGCCGATCGCGACGTTCGTGTAGCGGCGCGCGAGCGCGCGGATGCTGCGGTCGTAGAGCGCGGGGTCGGGCCGGATCTCGGACAGGATGAGGCGGCACATGCCGAGATCCTGGACGTACACCTGCAGGTGCCGCGCGATCAGGAAGCGCAGCCGGTCCTCGGCGCCGCGGATGGCGCGCAGGCCCGACTCGACGTCGGCGATGAGCGCCTCGTAGAACGCGCCGACGACGCGCAGGAGGAGCGCCTGCTTCGTCTCGAAGTAGGTGTAGACGGTGCCCTCGACGACGCCGGCGCGGTCGGCGATCTCCGCCACGGAGCCGCCGGCGTAGCCGCGCTCGGTGAAGACGGCGCGGGCGGCGGCGAGGATGTCGCGCTCGCGCTCCTCGCGCGGGCGCCGCGTGCGGCGCGCGGCGTTCGCGGGGTGCGCGGCGCGCCGCTCGGTGCGCGCGCGCGGCGCGGGGCGGCGCGCGTCCGTGTCGCCCGGCCTCGACCGCGCCGCCACCTCAGCGTCCCGTCCACGCGGGGTCGCGCTTCTCGCGGAAGGCGCGCCGCCCCTCGGCCGCGTCCTCCGTGCGCGCCATCGTCGGCAGCATCAGCTGCGCGTACTCGAAGGCCTCGTCGAGCGACATGTCCTGCATGGCGCGCCAGCCCATCTTGCCGAGGCGGATCGCCGTCGGCGACTGGCGCGTCACGCGCTCGAGCAGCCACTCGACCTTCGCGTCGAGCTCGTCGGGCTCGACGACGTAGTTGACGAGGCCGGCCTCGAGCGCCTCGTCCGCCGTCCAGCGCACGCCCGTGATGCACCACTCGAGGAGCTTGCGGCGCGGCATCGTGCGCGCGAGGTAGGGCAGGATCATCATCGGGAACAGGCCGACGCCCGTCTCGGGAACGCCGAGCGTCGCGCCGCGCCGCACGACGGCCATGTCGCACGCGCACGCGAGCCCGAGACCGCCGGCCAGCGCGTGCCCGTTCACGCGCGCGATCGTCGGCAGGCCGCAGCGCTCGAAGGCGCGGAAGAGCTCGATCACCGCATTGCCGGGGCGCGCGGGGTCGACCTCGAACGGGCCCTCGTCGCGCGAGCCGAGGTCGCCGCCCGCGCAGAAGGCGCGGTCGCCGGCGCCGGTGAGCACCACCGCGCGCACCGCGGCGTCGGCCTGCGCGCCGGAGAGCGCCGCCGCGATGCCGCGCACCACCTCGTCGTTGAAGGCGTTGCGCTGCGCGGGGCGGTCGATCGTGATCCACTGCGCGGCGCCGCGTCGCTCGCTGCGGACGAGCGGGGTCGACATGCTGAGGCCTCCTCATTCCGCGCGCCGGTCGCCGCGGCGGGCGCGATCGGCGCCGTGCGGGCGGATCCCGGCGATCGCACGCCCCGGGCGTGAGCGGCGCGCGGATTGGCTTCGCCGCGCGCGCCGCATAGAATGAGCCCGACTCAATACGCTGTCGAGCGGAATCCGATCGGCCGCGCGGTCGGCCGCCGCCGGCCGCGGCGAAGGAGGGCGCGCCGTGACGCCGCAGGGACTCTCCGAGGAACGCGCTTCGGTGCTCGCGTCGGCCGACCGGCTGGCGCGCGAACGGCTCGCGCCGCTCGCGCCGCGCATGGACGCCGACGAGTGGTGGCCGCCCGAGGTCTTCCCGCTGCTCGGGCAGAGCGGCTTCCTCGGTGTGACGGCGCCGGCCGAGCTCGGCGGCGCCGGGCTCGACCTGTTCGCGAGCGGGCTCGTCGCGCAGGCCTTCGGCCGCTGGAACCACGCCGTCGCGCTCTCGTGGGTCGCGCACGAGAACCTCTGCCTCAACAACATCCTGCGCAACGCGAGCGACGAGCAGCGCGAGCGCTTCCTGCCGCGGCTGTGCGACGGCACGCACGTCGGCTGTCTCGCGCTGACGGAGCCGGGCGCGGGCTCGGACGCGCTCGGCAGCATGGCGACCACCGCGCGCCGCGACGGCGACGACTACGTGCTCGACGGGCGCAAGCTCTACATCACGAACGGGCCGATCGCGGACGTGGCGCTGCTCTACGCCAGGACCGACCCGGCCCGCGGCGCGCGCGGCATCTCCGCCTTCGTCGTCGACATGCACGCGCCGGGCGTCGCGGTCACGCAGAAGCTCGCGAAGATGGGCTTCCGCGGCTCGCAGACCGCCGAGCTCGCGTTCGACGGCTGCCGCGTCCCGGTGGCGAACCGGCTCGGCGCCGAGAACGGCGGCGTCGCGTGCCTGATGAGCGGCCTCGACCTCGAGCGCGCGATGATCGCGCCGATCTGCCTCGGGATGGCGGAGCGCGCGCTCGAGCTCGCAGTCGCGCACGCGCGCGACCGCGTGCAGTTCGGCGAGCCGATCGGCCACTTCCAGATGGTGCAGTCGCGGCTCGCCGAGATGTACGTGCTCGTCGAGACGATGCGCGCCTACACCTACCACTGCCTCGCGTCGCTGAACGACCTCGCGCCCGGCGAGGGCGGGCGCGGCTCCGCGCACGCGATGTCGGCGGCGTCCGTGATGTACGCGGCCGACGCGCTGCACGCGGTGCTCGACCACGCCGTGCAGGTGCACGGCGGCGCGGGCTACGTCTTCGAGACCGAGATGAACCGCCTCTACCGCGGCATCAAGCTGCTCGAGATCGGCGCCGGCACGACCGAGGTGCGCAAGCTCATCATCGCGAAGGAGCTGCTCGCGGGCTGACTAGCGCGCGGCCCCGGCCCGGCGGCGCGCCGCGATCGCGCCGAGCATCGCGAGCGCGGCGGCGGACGCCGCTCCCGCCCCGGGCTCGGGAACGAAGATCGAGTCGCAGCGCGCCAGGAACGGCGCGCTCGACGTGCCCGCGACCTCGACGGTGCACAGCACCTCGGCCGATGCCGCGGAGGGCGGCGACGTCGCCGCGAGCACGACGGCGTCGAAGGCCGCGCCCGGCGTCGCGTCGACGCGCGTCGTCGTGGCGATCGGGCTCGTGCAGGTCGCGTCGTCGTGGAAGCGCACCTCGATGCCCGCCGTGCCCGCGCGCGCCTGCCCGAGGCTCGCCTGGATCGAGCCGCCCGCCGCGTAGTCGGCGCCGCCGACGACGGGCACGCACGGCGAGCCCAGGCTCCCGGTCGCGCCGTCGACGGGCGTGCTCAGCGCGACGCGCACGGAGCTCGACGTGGTCGAGCCGTCGACGTCGAGCACGTCGAGCGCGGCGCTGTCGAGGCCCGTCGCCGACCAGCCGGCGAGGCTCGTGTCGAACTCGGCGCCCGCGACGAGGTTGTTCGGACGCAGGCGGCGGAGCGCGTCGTTGGGCGCGGCGCACGCGTTCGTCGTCGACCCGAACGACGTCCGCTCGCAGACGCGCGACGTGACGACCGGAAAGCTCGGACTCGTGAACGTCGGGCACGTGAGGTCGTTCGCGATGCGCAGCACGACGGGGCTCGCGACGTTGCCGTTCGGCGCGCGCACGCGGAGCACGCCCATCGTGCTCGCCGTCATCGGGTCGAGCTCCCACTCGAGCTGCGAGCCCGTGCCCTCGAGGCTGTCGATGACCTTCGAGCAGAGGCCCGGTGGGAGATCCGAGACGTCGGACTCGAGCGTCGAGAACGGGTCGTTCAGCGCCATCTCCGCGTCCGAGCCGGACACGTCGAGGCCGTGCAGCGAGCCGCCGGTCGCCGCGTAGCCGAACGTGAACGCCTTGAGCCCGGGGCCGGTGCCGACGTGCTGCACGACGACCGTGTAGTCGGTGCCCTTCCACTCGAAGTCGTCGGGCCCGGCGAACAGGATCACGAAGTCGTCGGCCTGCGCGCGCGCGTCGCGCGGCGCGGAGGCGGCGAGCGATGCGAGCCCGAGCACCGCGGCGGCGATGCCGAGCGTGCGCGCGCGGCGCGACCGGGAGCGGAGGAGGGGGAGGGGCATGCGCGTCGGCTCTCGTCAGGGGGAGGAGGCCCGCCGGGCCGCGGGCGTCGAGCGCGCGCCAGTCTACACGTCGCCGCCGCGCGGCGTCCCCGTCCCCGCGCCCTCGCTTCCGTCCCGCTCGCGCGTGTCCCGCTCGCGCGCGTCCGGGGCGCGCGCGCCCGGGGCGAGCGCGCCCGGGGCGAGCGCGCCCGCGCGCGCGAAGAGCGCCGCGACGAGCGCGCGCGGCCCGGCCGCCATGCCGGCAGGGAGCGCGCAGCCGGGCGGCGCATAGCGTGGTGCGCGCAGCGAGGCGTCCGCGTAGATGCCGCCCGCCTCGCGCACGAGCAGGTCGCCCGCGCACACGTCCCAGCTCCGCTTCGGGCGGACCGAGACGGTGAGGTCGCCTTCGCCGCACGCGACCGCGGCGAGCTTCCAAGCGGCCGAGCCCGTCGGGCGGACGGCGCCGAACCAGCCGGCGATCGGCTCCCAGTCGCCGCGCCGCGACTCGGAGCGGCTCGCGAGCGCGGTCGCGCGCGCGAGCTCGCACTGCGTCGAGACGCGCGCGCGCGCGCCGTCGCGGAAGCAGCCGCCGCCGCGCACCGCGGCGACGACGACGCCCGCGATCGGGTTCGCGACGACGCCGACGAGCGGCGCGCCGCGCTCGACGAGCGCGATCGACACCGCGAGCTCGGGGACGAGCGCGAGCAGCTCGTGCGTGCCGTCGAGCGGGTCGACGATCCAGGTGCGCGCGCCCGTGCGCGGGCCGCTCTCCTCGCTGCACCAGCCATCGTCGGGGTGCTCGCGCGCGACGCGCGCGCGGATCGCGGCGTCGGCGGCGAGGTCGGCGCGCGTCACGGGCGTCTCGCTCGCGTCGCGCGGAGCGGGCGCGCGCGCGTCGGGGGGCCGCGCGGCGATCGCGTCCCATGCGTCGCGCACGATCGCGCCCGCGTCGCGCGCGGCGGCGAGTGCGGTGGCGAGCTCGCGGCCGAGCCCGCGTTCGCGCGCGGCGTCGAGCGCGGCGCGATCCTTGGGCGACATGGCGCGCGAGTATACTCGCGCGCCATGTCGCCCAAGGCTTCCGACGACGGCGCGCCGAGCGCGCGCGATGGCGCGCATGCGAACGCGCGCGGCGCGCGGCGCGCGGCGGAAGCGGCGAGTGCCGCGCCGATCGACGTCGAGGACGTCGCGCTCGGCGCCTACGCCCGCGCGCGGGGCGACGACGCGAGCCCGGGCGTCGTGCTCGTGCACGACGTCTGGGGACTGCGCGATCACCCGCGCGACCTCGCGCGCAGGCTCGCGGCCGAGGGCTTCCGCGTGCTCGCCGTCGACCTGTACCGGCGCGTCGAGCCCGTCGCGATCGCCGACCCCGGGCCGTGGATGCAGGAGCTCTCCGATCCGCAGGTGCTCGCCGACCTCGAGGCCGGCGCGCGCTTCCTGCGCGAGCGCGCGCGCGACGGCGGCGCGGCGCGCGTCGGCGTCGTGGGCTTCTGCATGGGCGGCATGTACGCGCTGCTCGCGGCCTGCGGCGCGGAGGGCTTCGACGCGAGCGTTCCGTTCTACGGGCTGCTCTCGCACGCGCACGGCGTGCTCCACCGCGAGGGCGGGCTCGACCCCGCGCGCAAGCCGCACGAGCCGCTCGCCGTCGCGCACGCACTGCGCTGCCCGATGCTCGCGTTCTTCGGCGCCGACGACGCGCTCGTGCCGCTCGCGGACGTGCGCGCGCTCGAGCGCGCACTCGCGCGCGCGGGGAGACCGTCGGAGGTCGTGGTCGTCGAGGGCGCGGGCCACGCGTTCATGAACGACACGCGGCCCGAGGCGTTCCGGCCCGAGGCGGCGGCGCGCGCCTGGACGCGCACCGTCGCGTTCCTTCGCGAGCAGCTCGGAGGGGCGTGACGCGGCGCGGGCGCGCGGTGCGCGCCCGCCGCTCAGAGCGGCGCGATCGGGCCCTTGGGCCGCGCGACCACCAGCGCGAGCGTGCGGCTCTTCGTCGTGAAGCCCGACGCCGTGGCCTCGACCTCGACGGGCGCGCCGCCCGCGTCGACGAACGTGGTCGAGAAGCGCGCGGCCTCGCTGCCCTCGCAGAGGGCGTCGAGCCGCGTCCAGAGGTCGTTCTGGGCGCCCGGTGCGATGAAGCTCTGCGCGGGAACGCCGAGCAGCGCGTCGCGCTTCACGCCGAGCATCGCGCCCGCGGCCGGGTTCGCGTCCTCGATCGTGCCGGCGTCGGTGTCGAGCGCGAGGAACGCGTCGGCGATGCGATCGATCGCGCCGGCGACGGCGCGCCGCGCGAGGCGCGGACGGCCGGCGAGCTTGCGTCCGTTGTGGCTCGTGCGCAGGGCGAGCGCGAACTGCGCGACGAGCGGCGCGAGCGCCTGCTGCAGCGCATCGCCGCGCTCGGCGGCGAGCAGCGTCGACGCCTCGACCCACGCGTCGAGCAGCGCGAGCGTGCGGCGCTGGTTGACGCGCAGGCCGTCGAGGTTCGGCGGCGCGGCCTCGCCGCGCATCAGCGCCGTCGACGAGAAGGTGCGGAAGCGGCGGAGCGCCTCCGTCTCCGGTGAAGAAGGAGAGGGTGCGGCGGGACCGAGCACGCCGTTCATCGCGGCTTCGATCTGCGGCCGCTTCGCGACGAGCCAGGACCCGAGCTCCCCCAGTGAAGCCCGCGTTTCGCTCTCGGTGTTCCCCATCACGCGCGGCAGTCTACACCGATTCGCGTTCCGCGCAGCCGCGCGGCGCGTGCTCAATTCTGCACGCGCAGTCACCGATGATGGCCCTCACGTATGAGCCCGCGCGAGCTGCCGCGACACACTCTCGTCTGCCACGCGCGCGCGCAGGCCTTCACGCCGGGAACGCAGGTCATCCTCGGTCGACTCGGCTACGCGATCTGGCCGGTCGAGGAGTACGACGCGCGCGACGCCGACGCGCGCGAGGTCGACCCGCCCGCGCTCCGGATCGTGGACGAACGGCGTCTCGGCGAGGTCGAGGACGAGCCCGGAGAGCGCCCCGTCCAGATCGTCCTGCTGACCGGCCGCCACGGCGCGAGCGGGGCCGACCCGCGCGTCGTCGCCGCGGTCAAGAAGCCCGCGGGCCCGCACGACCTGTACCGCGTCCTTCAACAGCTGCTCGAAGAATTTCCGCGCGCGACGCCGCGCGTGCCCACCCACCTCCGGGCCCGCTGCGCGCGGAGTGGCCGCTCGTGGGACGGCTCCATCCTCTCCATCTCGGAGAACGGCTGCCTGCTGCGCAGCAGCGAGGCGCTGCCGCTCGGGAGCGCGGTCGAGCTCGCGTTCGACCTGCCCGCGGCGGGCCCGATCGCGATCGTCGCCGAGCCGTCCTACCAGCTCCTGCCCGACGTCGGACTCGTCTTCAGCGGCCTTCCGCCGGGCACGCGGCGCGCGCTGCGCGACTTCGTGACGTCGACGCTCGGCTGAGCGCGCGCCGCTAGCGCGCGACGAGCCAGTCGGGGTGACGCGCCTCGACGAGGCGGCGGAGGCCGTCCTTCCACGACACGCGCGCGGGACCGACGAGCGACACCATCTTCGCGTTGTCGCTCATCACGCTCTCGAGCGTCGCCTCGGTCTTCACGAACTTCGGCTCGAGCCCGCAGAGCTCGCCCAGGTACGCGCACCACTCCTCGATGCTCACGTGCTCCTGGCCCGAGACGTTCACGATCTCGGCCGGCACCTTCGCGTGCGCGAGCAGCGCCGGGAAGACGCGCGCGATGTCGTCCTCGTGGATCGGCGTGTAGACGCTCGGCGCGTCGCTGTGCACGGTGATGTC
Source organism: Myxococcota bacterium (assembly GCA_041389495.1). Taxonomy (NCBI): domain Bacteria; kingdom Pseudomonadati; phylum Myxococcota; species Myxococcota bacterium. The sequence continues at coordinate 1,583,490 of JAWKRT010000001.1, forward strand.
GACGCCGTTCTTCATCATCAGCAGGTGGTAGTACATCCAGCCGCCGTTGTTGCCGTACGGCGTGTTGAGGCGCGCGATGACCGTCGGCAGCCCGAGCTGGCGCGCCGCATAGCGAACGACCGCCTCCGCGGCGATCTTCGCGATGCTGTAGGTCGGCATCATCACGCGGTGGTTGTCGCCGAGCGGGTCGCTCTCGACGATCGGTTCGTGATCCTTGGGCTGGTACACGCCCGTCGTCGAGCAGTGCAGGAAGGCCTTCGCGCGGCGGCAGTGCGCCATCAGCAGGCCCGCCGCCTCGGCGTTCGCGCGCAGGTCGCCGTCGAAGTCGGGTGTCGCGCCGCGTGCGACGGCGAGGTGGAGCACGTAGTCGAAGTCGGTCGGGAGGCCGTCGAACTCGCCGCTGCCGAGGTCGGTCGCGACGCACGTGACCCCCGCCGCCTCGAGCGCCGCCTTCTTCTTCGCGTCGCTGAAGCGCGCGGCGCCCCACACCTCGTTCGACTTCGCGAGCGTGCACGCGAGCGGGAACGCCACCTGCCCGGTCGGGCCGGTGACGAGGATCTTCTTGCCTTCCATGGGGTTCTCCTGCGGTCGTCGCCGGGCCCGCTCTCGGGCCGGCCGGTGTGCGGACGGGGGCGTGACCTGGCGCGCGGGCGCGGGAGCCTATCACGCGATGCGACGCCCGCGCGCGAACGTGGCGCGGACGAGGTCGGCCGAGAGGGTCTCCCTCGCGCGGGCCCACGGCCGGTCGAGCAGCACGAGGTCGGCCGGCGCGCCCGGCGCGATGCGGCGCGGCGCGCCGCCCGGCGCGTCGGGGGAGGTCGTGAAGAGCGCGAGCGCGCGCTCGGGCGTCACGGCCTCGCGGCGGCCTAACAACGCTCCGGCCTCGGTGCGCCGGTCGACGGCCGCCTGCATCGCGAGCCACGGGTCGGGCGCGCCGTAGGGCGCGTCCGTGCCGCCGCCGAGCGACACGCCCGCCGCGTCGAGGCCCGCGCACCGGTACAGCCACGCGCGGTCGACCGGATCGACGTCGCGCAGGTAGGCGTCGCCGCGCTCGCGCACGAAGCCCGGCTGCGTGACGACGGCGACGCCCTGCTCGGCGAGCCACGCGACGAGGTCGGGCGGTGCGACCGACGCGTGCTCGATGCGATCGCCCGCGCGCGCGCCCGCCTGCGCGATCGCGCTCGCCGCGAGCGCGAGCTCGACGCGCGTCACGCAGTGCACGGCGACCGCGCGGCCGGCCTCGTGCGCGGCCTCGACCGCGCGCGCGAGCGCGTCGGGCGAGGGCAGGGCGCGCTCGTCGAGCACGAGCTTGCGCTCGCCGATCTCGATCGCCGGCCCGTCGACATCCGCGGCCGCATCCGCATCCGCGCGCGCGCCGCGCTGCGCGTCGCGCGCGCCGCGCGGCGCGGAGGTCTGGCCGGCGTGTTCGGCGCGCTCGTCGCATCCGTCGGCGAGCAGCGCGTCGAGCGCGGGCCCGCCCATCAGGCGCACGCGCTGCAGCAGCTCGCCGCGCGCGAAGGCCGCGGCGAGCAGGCGCGCGGTCGCGGCGTCGTTGCGCGGCGTCGCGTCGGTCGCGCTCGCGACGCCCGCGCGCGCGAGCGCGCGGCTCGCGTCGGCGAGCGACGGCGCGTCGCCGGGACGCGCGAGCCCGGCGGCCTCGCGTCGCGCCGCGAGCCAGTCGTCGAGGCGGAAGAAGCGCCCGGTCGGGCGCCCGCGCGCGTCGAGCTCGGCACCCTCCGGCCAGCCGCCGGCCGGCGGCCCGGCGGCGAGGCCCGTCGCTTCGAGGAGCGCACTGCTCCACGTCCACAACGCGCCCGTGCGGTGTTGGACGCGGACGCGCGCGCCGGGCGCGAGCGCGTCGAGCGCGTCGCGGTCGAGGTCGCCCGCGACGGACTCGTGATAGGCGACGCCGCGCACCTCGCGCCCACCGCTCGCCGCCGCGCGCAGCGCGCGACCGAGCGGCTCGCGCGACCGCACGCCCGGCGGGCCGCACACGACGGAGGCGCGCGCGGCGGCGAGCGCGAGGAGGTGGAGGTGGTGGTCGTGCAGCGCCGGGAGCAGTGCGCCTCCGCGCGCGTCGAGGACGCGCGGTGCGTCGCACGCGTCGCGCTCGGGCTCGGCATCGCTCGCGGCGCGCGATGCGCGCGCGTCGCGCTCCGCGCCGCCCTCGCGCGATCCGCGCGCGCTCGCGCGCGCGGTGATGCGCGCGATGCGCCCGCCCGCGATCTCGACGTCGACGCGCACGCGCGCGCCGTCGTCGCGCTCGACCTCGCAGTCGGCGATCAGCACGGGCGGGCGTCGAGCTCGCCGAGCACGTCGCGCGTGTCGGCGCCGAGCGCGGCGGCCCGCCCGCGCGCCGGTCGCAGCCGCGGCGGCGCCGCCTCGAGGCGCGCGCTCCCGACGTCGGCCGCGATCGGCGCCGTCGCGAGGACGGAGGCGACGACGCCGGTGAGCGGAATCGAGAGCAGCCGGCCGCCGCCGTCCGCGTGTGCGGCGAGCGCGGCGGCCGCCGCGCGCGCACCGGTGAGCGGGTCGGCGAGCGCGTCGCCGCAGAAGCAGAGGCCGTCCGCGCGCGCGGCCGCCGGCGAATCGATCGCGCCGCGCGCGCGCTCGCGCGCGCGGAGCGCGAACGACGCGCCCGCCGCCACCGCCGCGTCGTCGCCGTACGCGATCCAGCTCGCACCGGGCTCGTCGCGGCCGTAGCCCGTGATCGAGACCCACGTCGCGCGGCGCCCGCGCGCGACGACGCGCTCCGCGTCGATGCCGAGCTGCGCGAGCGCGCGCGGGCGCGACGCCTCGACGACGATGTCCGCCGCCGCGACGAGGCGGGCGAGCGCGGCGCGCCCGTCCGCACTCGCGAAGTCGAGCGCGACGCTGCGCTTCCCGGCGTTCAGCAGGTCGTGGAAATCGGCCGGGCCGCGCCGCGCGCCGTCGGGGCGTCGCGTCGACTCGACCTTCACGACGTCCGCGCCGGCGAGCGCGAGGAGATGGGTGCAGAGCGGTCCCGCCCAGAGCGACGAGAGGTCGACGACGAGCGGGCGCCGGCCGCGCGCGGGCCCTCGCGATGTCGAGTGCGCGGTGGCGTCGCCTTCCGCGCGCGCGTGCCCGCGAGCGGCGCCGCGCGCCGCGGCGCGGCCCGCGGCGCTCTCGGACGCCGGTGTGAGCTCGCGCGCATCGAGCCACGCGCCCGCGTCGGCGCGGGGAGCCGCGGCGACCGCACACGCGAGCCCGAGCTCGCGCGCGCGCAGCGCGACGGGCTCCGCGTCGCGCGCGCGCAGGGCGCGGGCCGCGAACTCCCAGGGCTCCGAGCCGCCTCGCGGCGTCTCGAGCCAGGCGTCGAGCAGCGCCGTGTCGTCGTCGCGCACGAGCTGGAGCGCGACGGCGCCGTCGCGCGTGCGCAGGAGCCGGCAGTCGCCTCCGGGCGCGACGTCGCCGCGGCGCGCGAGCGCGAGCGCGGCCGCGCGCTCGCCGAGCAGGAGCGCGCCGTCGAGCGCATCGAGCCCGGGTGCGCGCGGAAGGCCGAGCGCGCGCGCGAGCCGCGCCACCTCGGCGACGGCGCGCGCCGCGGCCGTCGCGAAGGCCGCGGGCGCGACGAGCGGGGGGCCGTCCGGGAAGCCGGTGACGGCCATGGCGCCGCTGCGCGCCCAGTCCTCCGCTCCGGCGCGCGCGTCGACCGGCGCGTCGCAGGCCGCCACCACGCGCGCGAGCTCGTCGCCGGACGTCGCGGTCCGTCCGGTGACACTCGCGGTCGCGTCCGCGCGCGCGGCGTCGCTTCCGTGCGCATCTCCAGCGTGCGAGCCGCGAGGGGACATGGGATCGCATGCTATCGCCGCGACCGGGCCGGGCGGGCGCGCGCCGCGTCGCGCGCGCGCCGCGAAGCCGGCGCGGGGCCCGCGTCGCCGCCGGCGGCCCCGCGCCGCCAATCAGGGCTGGAACTCGCGCGACGCGATGCAGTAGCTTCCGCGGCCGCCGCGCGGCCGACCCTCGGGCGCGAGCGATCCGCGCGAGTGAGCCGTGGTGCGCGCCCGAGCCGGGTCGTCCCGGCGCCAGTGTGTCCACCGGCTCGCGCCCGGCTCGCCGCCGCGCGCCGAGCCCCTTCGAGAGCGCCCGTCGAGAGCCCTTTCGAGACCGGAACGGAGAGACCCGATGGCAGACATCAAGGCAGGGACGCGGCTGCGCAGCGCCGTGTGTGCGACCGAGGTGATGGTGGTGGCGGCGCCGGCCGGCGGCGCCGAGCTCACGTGCGGCGGCGCGGCGATGCTCCCGATCGCGGAGACGCCGCCTCCGGGCGGGCAGCCCGCGGCCGACGCGGCGGCCGGCACGCAGCTCGGCAAGCGCTACGTCAACGCGGCGGGCGACCTCGAGGTGCTCTGCACGAAGCCCGGCGCCGGCTCGCTCGGCGCGAACGGCGCGCCGCTCCAGATCAAGGAGGCGAAGCCGCTGCCGTCGTCCGACTGACGCGCGCTCGCACCCGAGGCCCGCTCGATGAACCTGATGATGCTGCTCGAGATGGCGTCGGCCGGCTTCGCCGACCGCGTCGCGGTGACCGACGGCGCGCTCGCGCTGACGTACGGCGAGCTCTTCGGCGCGGCGGGCGCGGCCGCGCGGCGCGTGCGCGAGAGCGGCGCGAAGCACCTCGCCGTGCTCGACGTGAGCAGCCCGGCCGTGCCGACGGGCCTGTTCGCCGCGGCCTGGGCCGGCGTGCCCTTCGTCCCGCTCAACTACCGGCTCACGGGCGAGGAGCTCGAGCGCCTCACGTCGCAGATCGCGCCCGCGCTGCTCGTCGCGGACGGCGAGCGCGCGGCGTCGCTGCGCGGGCTCGCGGGCATCGAGGTCGTCGCGCGCGACGAGTTCCTCGCGAGCGCGCGCGCGGGCGAGCCGCTCGAGCCGTCGTCGTGGCCGATGGATCCCGAGGACATCGCGGTCCTGCTCTTCACGAGCGGCACGACGGGGCCGCCGAAGGCCGCCGTCATCCGCCACAAGCACCTGACGTCGTACATCCTGACGACGGTCGAGTTCGGCGCGGCGGGCGACGAGGACGGCCAGCTCGTCGCGGTTCCTCCCTATCACATCGCCGGCATGGCGACGCTGTGCAGCTCGATCTACGCGGGTCGCAAGATCGTGCAGCTCCCGAACTTCGCGGCGGCGGACTGGCTGCGGCTCGCGCGCGACGAGCGCGTGAGCCAGGCCTTCGTCGTGCCGACGATGCTCGGCCGCATCCTCGACGAGCTCGGCGACGCCGCGCGCGACGCGCTGCCGCACCTGCGCGCGCTCGCCTACGGCGGCGGCAAGATGCCGCTCCCCGTGATCGAGCGCGCGATGGCCGCGCTGCCGCACGTCGCGTTCACACAGGCCTACGGGCTCACGGAGACGAGCTCGACGATCGCCGTGCTCGGCCCCGACGACCACCGCACCGCGTTCGCGAGCGACGACCCGGCCGTGCGCCGGCGCCTCGCGTCGGTCGGCCAGCCGATTCCCACCGTCGAGGTGCAGATCCGCGACGACATGGGCGCCGTGCTCGGCCCGAACGAGCGCGGTGAGATCTTCGTGCGCGGCGAGCAGGTGTCGGGCGAGTACCTCGGCAAGGGCACGACGCTGCTCGGCGACGGCTTCTTCCCGACGCGCGACGGCGGCTACCTCGACGACGAGGGCTACCTGTTCCTCGAAGGTCGTCAGGACGACATCATCGTGCGCGGCGCGGAGAACATGTCGCCCGGCGAGATCGAGGACGTGCTGCTGCAGCACGAGGCCGTGCGCGACGTCGCGGTCGTCGGCGTGCCCGACGAGCAGTGGGGCGAGGCGGTGGCCGCGGCCGTCGTGCTGCACGAAGGGCAGAGCGCGACGGTCGAGGCGCTGCAGGCCTACGTGCGCGAGCGCCTGCGCTCGTCGCGCACGCCCGAGCGCATCGTCTTCCGCGCCGAGCTCCCGTACAACGAGACGGGCAAGCTCCTGCGGCGGCTCGTGCGCGCCGACCTCGCCGAGAACGCGTCATAGGCCGCGCGGAAGAGGCGCGCATCCTCGCGCTCGACGAGGCGCTCGCCCGCCTCGCGTCTCCCTTCGCCACCGAGGACGTCTCGCCGCTCACGGGCGCGCCGCTCTTGTGCGTGCGCGTCGACGGGCGTGCGCCGACCGACGCGGAGGTCGACGCCGCGTGCGCGACGCTCGCGCGGCTGCCGGCGCCGACGGTCGCGATCGCCGGGCCGGGTGCGCGCGCGACGCCCGCGCTGCGGCGGCTCGTCGACCGCTTCGACGTCGCGCTCGAGTCCGAGGCCGACCTCGCGCGCATCGCGAACGCGGTGCGCGCGCGCCCGCTCGCCGCCGCGGCGCTCGTGCAGCTGCTGCGCATGGGCGAGACGCTCGACGTGCCGCAGGCGCTCGTCGCCGAATCCTTCGTGTACTCGGCGCTGCAGGCGGGCCCCGAGTTCGCGGCGTGGCGCGCCGCGCGCGGCGCGCCGCCGGGGCTCGGCCCGAGCTCGACGCCCGCCGTCCGCGTCGAGCGCTTCCGCGGCACGCTCGCGCTCACGCTCGACCGGCCGCACAAGCACAACGCGTTCTCGAGCGAGATGCGCGATGCGCTCGCCCTCGCGCTGCGCCCGGCGCGCGTCGACCCGGGCGTGCAGGAGATCGTCGTGCGCGGCGCGGGGCGCTCGTTCTGCAGCGGCGGCGACCTCGACGAGTTCGGCACGCTTCCCGACCCGGCGACCGCGCACCTGATCCGCACGACGCGCAACGTCGCGCGCGCGCTGCACGACCTGCGCGACCGCGTGCGCTTCGAGGTGCACGGCGCGTGCATCGGCGCGGGCTGCGAGCTTCCCGCGTTCGCGCGCCGCGTCGTCGCGCGGGAGAGCGCGTTCTTCCAGCTGCCCGAGCTCGGGATCGGGCTCGTGCCGGGCGCGGGCGGCACGGTGAGCCTGCCGCGCCGCATCGGGCGCCAGCGCACGGCCTGGCTCGCGCTCACCGGGCGGCGCATCGACGCGCCGACGGCGCTCGCGTGGGGGCTCGTCGACGAGGTGGTGCTCGAGCCGGGCGTCGAGCGCGACGCGCTCGCCTGATCGCAGCGTCGCGCGGCGCGGCGGTGCGCGGGCGGCTCGCCGCGGGTGTGCGCCGCGTGGTATGACTGGCGCGTGCGCGCGCGCGGCGGCGCCTAACGAGCCCGCGCACGGCGGCTCGAGGCGGCGAAGGCCGGCGAGTGCCGACGAGAACCGCCGGAACCGCCGGAACCGCCGAGAACCGACGAGAACCGACGAGGGAAGGAGGAGTGCGATGCCGGGGCCGCTCGAGGGCGTGAAGGTGGTCGAGCTCGGCGTCTGGGTCGCAGGCCCGGCCGCGGGCGGAATCCTCGCCGACTGGGGCGCGGACGTCGTGAAGATCGAGCCGCCCGGCGTCGGCGACCCGGCGCGCCTGTTCAAGACGATGCTCGGCGGCGACCTGCCGTTCAACCCCGTCTTCGAGATGGACAACCGCAGCAAGCGCAGCGTCGGCATCGACCTCGGGAGCGACGAGGGCCGCGCCATCGCGCTCGAGCTCGTCGACGGCGCCGACGTGTTCCTCACCAACGTGCGGCTGGCGGGCCTGCGGCGCCTCGGGCTCGACCCGGAGTCGCTCTGCGCGCGCAATCCGCGGCTCGTCTACTGCGCGATCACGGGCTTCGGCACGAGCGGGCCCGACGCCGACCGCGCGGCCTACGACATCGCCGCCTTCTGGGCGCGCTCGGGCATCGCGGCGTCGCTCACGAGCCAGGGCCATCACCCGCCGTTCCAGCGCGGCGGCATGGGCGACCACAACGCGGGGCTCGCGGGCGCGGCGGCCATCTCGGCCGCGCTCTTCAAGCGCGCGCAGACGGGCCAGGGTCAGTTCGTGTCGACGTCGCTCCTGCGCGAAGGGCTCTACACGCTGTCGTTCGACCTCTCGATCGCGTGCCGCTTCGGCATCCACGTCGCGCCCGCGAACCGCAAGACGATGGGCAACCCGTGCATCAACAACTACCAGGACAAGGACGGGCGCTGGTTCTGGATCGTCGGCCTCGAGGGCGACCGCCACTGGCCGCCGCTGTGCCGCGCGGTCGGGCACCCCGAGTGGGTGGAGGACGAGCGCTTCCGCGACGCGCGCGGGCGCGCGCAGAACGCGGCCGACCTGATCGGCAGGCTCGACGCCATCTTCGCGACGAAGTCGATCGACGAGTGGCGGCCGATCTTCGACGGCACGCCCGACTTCTTCTGGTCGCCCGTGCAGACGATCGACGAGGTGCTCGCCGACGAGCAGGTGCACGCGTGCGGCGGGCTCGTCGAGGTGCCCGACGGCGACGCGACGACGACGCTGCCCGCGACGCCGTGCGACTTCCACGGCACGCCGTGGAAGCCGCGCGCGATGGCGCCCGAGCACGGCGAGCACACCGACGAGGTGCTGCGCGAGCTCGGCCGCGACGACGCGGCGATCGCCGCGCTGCGCGAGAAGGGCGCCGTCGTCTGACGCGCGCGGGCGCGGGTGCGCGCCTCAGGCCCCGCGGATCACCTCGCCCGGCAGCGCGCCCGTGTGCTTCCCGTTCTCCATCAGCACGGCGCCGTTCACGACGGTCGCGACGTAGCCCGTCGCGCCGACGACCCAGCGGTCGGTGCCGGCCGGGAAGTCGCGCGCGAGGTAGTGCGCGCCGGCCTCGAGCGCGTCGAGGTCGATCACGTTGAGGTCGGCCTTCGCGCCGACGCGCAGGACGCCGCGGTCGCGCAGGCCGTGGACGGCGGCCGGCATGCCGGTGAGGCGCCAGACGGCCTGCTCGAGCGTGAGCAGCTCGGGCACCCAGTCGGTGAGGAGCTTCGTCGTGTAATCGGCGCCGACGAAGCTCGCGAGGTGCGCGCCGCCGTCGGAGCTGCCGGCCATGACGAGCGGGTCGGCGACGGTCTGGCGCGTCACGAAGTCCATGAATGCGCGCGTCTCCTCGGTCGACGCCACCTCGAAGCTCGTCGCGAGATCCTCGGCGAGCGCGACGTCGAGGAAGGCGTCGAGCACGGGGATGCCGCGCTCCTGCGCGATGTCGCGGACGAGGCGTCCGAGCAGCGGGCGGTGCGCGTCGTCGCGCACCGCCTCGACGCACAGCTGCCCGAGGTCGAACGAGACGTTGCGCGCGCCCTCGTCCTCGACCTCGGCGCGCATGCGCGCGCGCACGTCGGGGTCGCGCAGGCGGCGCAGCCGCTCGGCCTGCGGCGCCGTCAGCACCGCGCGCCAGGTCGGCAGCTCGTCGAACACGAACGTGTCGCACAGGCGGATGTGCAGGCCGAGCTTCTGCGTCGCGAACTGCGGGTGGACGCGCGCGCCGCGCGCCGCCGCCTCGCGCGCGAACTCGAGCGTGCGCTGCCAGGCCATCGGCGTGTTCGGCGTCGGCGCGAGCAGGCCGAGCGAGACGGGCTTGCCCGACACGCGGTAGAGCTCGAGCACGAGCGCGCGGTCCTGCTCGTCGTGCCCCTCGGCGTGCGAGCGCGGGATGATCTCGATCGCGCCGTGGTCGAACTCGGCGAGCACCGACGCGAGCGCGACGATCTCCTCGTGCGCGGCGTGGTTGCACGGCACCTCGCGGCCGTCCTCGCCGACGTGCACGTCGAGCTGCGAGGTCGAGAAGCCGATCGCGCCCTCGCGCATGCTCTCGCGCACGAGCGCCTGCATCGCGGCGATCTCGTCGGCCGTGGCCGCGCGCTCGCTCGCGTCGTCGCCCATCACATAGCGGCGCACGGCGCAGTGCCCGACGTAGCCGCCCGCGTTCACGCCGAGGCGGCCGTCGAGCCGGCGCCAGAAGTCGTCGAAGCTGCCGCCCCCGAACGTGAAGCCCTCGGCGAGCGCCTCCTTCGACATGCCCTCGACCCGGCTCAGCATGCCCGCGAGCCACGGCACGTCCTCGGGGCGCGACGGCGCCAGCGTGAAGCCGCAGTTGCCCGTCAGCACGGTGGTCACGCCGTGCCACGACGAGGGCGACGCGGTCGGGTCCCAGTCGAGCTGCACGTCGTAGTGCGTGTGCGTGTCGATGAAGCCCGGCGTCACGACGGCGCCGTCGGCGGCGATCGCGCGCAGCGCGGGCCCGTCGCAGCGTCCGATGCGCGCGATGCGTCCGCCGCGCACGCCGACGTCCGCCGTGTAGGGCGCGATGCCCGTGCCGTCGACCACGCGGCCGCCGCGAATCACGAGATCCCAGGTCATCCGTCCGTCCTCCGGCGGGCGCCGCGCGCGCCGCTCTCGCGCGCCGCGCGTTCTTCGCTTGCAGCGGGCGGCGCCGCGGGGGCAGCATACGCGCCCGCATGCCGCTCGAGCACATCGATCCGCCGACGCTGATGAAGCCGATGGGGTACACGCACGTGGTCGCGGCCACGGGCGCCCGCACGCTCTACGTGGCGGGGCAGGGCGCCTTCGACGCGCAGTGGCAGCTCGTCGGGCCGGGCGACCTCGAGGCGCAGGCGCGGCAGGCCTACGGGAACCTGCTGCTCGCGCTCGAGGGCGCGGGAGCGGGCCCCGAGCACATCGCGAAGAGCACGATGTACGTGGTCGGCCTCGAGCAGGCGAAGCTGCCCGCCGTGATGCGCGGCATCGCCGCCGCGCTCGGCGGCCGCGATGCGCGCCCGCCGGCGTCGACGATGGTCGGCGTCGAGCGGCTCGCGATGGACGGCATGCTGATCGAGATCGAGGCGATCGCGGTCGTCGACGCCTGAGCGAACGAACGAGCGAGACGCAGGAGGAGAAGACCGATGCCCGTCGACCCGCAGGTGACACCGCTGCTCGAGGCCATGGCCGGCATGGCCCAGATCGACTGGTGGTCGATGGACCCCGCCGTGATGCGGCAGGGCTTCGGCACCGTCGGCCCCGAGCCCGAGAAGATCGAGGTGGCGAAGGTGGTCGACCGCACGATCCCCGGCCCGGCGGGCGAGATTCCCGTGCGCATCTACACGCCGGAGGGCACGGGGCCGTTCCCGCTCGTCGCCTTCTTCCACGGCGGCGGCTTCGTGCTCTGCGGCCTCGATTCGCACGACACGCTCGCGCGCGCCCTCTGCCGCGGCGCGGGCGCCATCGTCGTCTCGGTCGACTACCGGCTCGCGCCCGAGTCGAAGTTCCCGGCCGCGGCCGACGATTGCTATGCGGCGACGAAGTGGGTGGCCGACCATGCCGCCGAGCTCGGCGGCGACGCCGAGCGCCTCGCCGTCGCGGGCGACAGCGCGGGCGGCAACCTCTCGGCCGTCACCGCCCTCCTCGCGAAGCGCAAGGGCGGGCCGAGGCTCGTGCACCAGCTCCTCGTCTATCCCGTCACGTCCCACGAGCCCGACACCGACTCCTACCGCGAGAACGCCGAGGGCTTCTTCCTCACGGCCGACATGATGAAGTGGTTCACGCACCACTACCTGCGCGACGCGAAGGACGCGAAGGACCCGCTCGCCGCGCCCATCCACGCGACGAAGGCCGACCTCGCCGGCCTCCCGCCCGCGACCGTCATCACCGCGGAGTACGACCCGCTGCGCGACGAGGGCGAGGCCTACGGCCGGATGCTCGAGGACGCGGGCGTCGGCACGCTGATCGTCCGCTACGACGGCATGATCCACGGCTTCGTCTCGATGTTCGGCGTGCTCGACAAGGGCCGCGACGCGGTCGAGCTGTGCAGCAAGCGCCTGCGCGAGGCCTTCGGCGCCTAGCGAGCGCGAGCGTGGTCGACCCGTTCTCGGCGCTCGAGTCGCTGGCGGAGATCGGAATCGCGATCACCGGCTTCGCCGGGCTCGTCGCGGCGATCGGGCATCGGCGCGACGAGCCACTCTCGCTGCTCGAACGCAGCAATCTCCGCGCGCTCCTCTTGTGGAGCCTCGGTGCGACGTTCCTCGCCTACGTTCCGGTCGTGCTCGCGATCCACACGAGCGACGAGCCGTGGCGCGCCTCGCTCGCGGTCTTCGCCGCGTTCCACTCCTTCGTGTACTACGAGGTGTTCCGCGGGCGGCGCGATGCGCGCCGCCGCCGCGAGGGCGACGTCGCACTCACCACGTTCTCCAGGTTCCTGATCGTGTTCGGGTTCGTCGTGCTGGGGTTCGAAGTCGCCGCGGCGGCGGGCGCGTTCGCGTCGAGCGCCGCGACGGTCTACGTCGTCGCCGTCCTCTGGTTCCTGTTCCTCGCGGTCACGCGCTTCGCGACGCTCGTCGCCGGCCACCTGCGCGTGGACGGGGAGGAGGAAGCGGGCTGACCGGGCCGGCCTCCCGTTCCACGCGCCTTCGCATGTCGGCGCAGGCGGCCTCGACGAGCGCCTCGAGCGCGGCGGCATCGACCTCCACGCCGGGCCGGAGCTCGACGTGCCGCATGAAGCGCCCGGTGCCCTCGAGCAGGCCGGCGGGGTCGCGCAGCTCGGCGCCGCGGAAGAAGCCGACGTTCACGTGCGCGCGGAAGGCGTCGACGTAGGCGAATGCCGCGTCGCCGATGCACGCGGTCGGATGCCCGTCGTGCAGCAGCTCGCGCACGTCGGCGCCGCAGCCGCGCATCACCCCGAACCAGTGCTCGGCGATCGAGCCGAGCGCGCCCGCGCGGTCGCGCATCCAGCGCTCGATGGCCGGGTCGTGCGCGACGGCGCCGGGGAACCGCAGCAGCTCGGTCGCGCGCTCGCTCTTCGTCGCCATGCGCGGCGTCAGGCCGACGGCCGCGCGAACGGGATGCGCGCGAAGACGAACGCCGGCCGCACGAGGGAGCGGCCCGCTCGCGCCAACGAGATCCGGGAGCGGGACGAGGGCGCGTCGCGGGCTTCCATTCTCGTTCCTTCTCCCCGTCGTCAGGCGATCGGTACGGCGGCCGCGGCCGTCGGAGCGTGCGGCCGGAGGTCGACTCCGAACCGCTCCCGCTCGACGTCGGTCGCGCGCGCGCACGCGGCGCGGAAGTCGTAGGGCACCTCGTCGGCGCAGTCGGGCCACGTGCCGGTCGCGATCCAGGCGTCGACCAGGCCGAGGCGCGCGCACAGGCGCGGGAAGCGCGGGTCGTCGCGGAGCGCGGGCATGTTCGCCTGGAAGAGGATCGACGGGCGGTAGGCGTCGGGGCCCATGACGTCGGCGGGAGTGCCGGCGGGGCCGAGGCGCGCCGCGTCGGCGAGACGATAGGCGTCGTCGACGAGGCCGAGGTGGGCGGTGTAGACGAGGCGCGCGAGGTCGATGCCGCCGGTCGCGCGCACGTGCGCGTCGAGCGCGTCGCGCCAGGCGGCGAGGCTCGCGGGCGTCGGGCTCCGACTCGTTCGGATGAACGCGAGGCCGTCCTCGAACTCGCGCAGCTCGCGTCGCTCGGCGAGGGCGAGCAGGCGGTCGATCGCCGCCGCGTCGCCGAGGAACAGGTACGCGCGCAGCAGGCTCGAGACGGGGAAGCTCATCGCGGGCATGCGCTCGACGAGGTCTTCGTAGACGGGAACGGCTTCGGCGACGCGGCCGGCGGCCATGCGCGCGAGCGCGACGAAGTTCGCGGTCATCGGGTCGAGCGCGTCGAGACGGTAGGCGCGCTCGGCCTCGTCGAGGCTCTCGCGCACGCGGCCGAGCGTGCGCAGGAACCAGCTGACGTAGCGTCGCCCGTCGCCCGAGCCGGGCGAGCGCATGAGCCGCTCGATCGCGGCGCTCGCCTCGACGAAGCTCCCGAACGGCGGCACGACGAAGAGCCGCGCGGCGAGTGCATCGACGTTGTGCGGGTCGGCCCCGAGCGCGCGCGCGGCCTCGCGCTCGACGCGGGCCGCACACGCGGGGCGCGCCGCGAAGGGCTCGTACGCGTGGATCCACGCGCGCAGGTAGGCGAGCCGCCCCCACGCCTCCGCGAATCCGGGAGCGCGCTCCGTCACCGTCTCGAGCTGGGCGACGCGCGCGCGCAGCTCGTCCGGCGCGTACGACGCCGGGATGGCGCGCAGGTAGAGGTCGTACGTCTCGGCGTCGACGGACGCCGTCGCACCCCTCGACGCGAACGTGTGGTCGAGCGCGCGCGCGATGCTCTCCGCGATCTCGTCCTGCACGGCGAACACGTCCTCGAGCGCGCGGTCGTAGCGCTCGGCCCAGAGCGTCGCGCGCGTGGCGCCGTCGACGAGCTGCGCGTGGATGCGCACCTGGCCGGCCGCGCGCCGCACCGAGCCGTCGATCACGTGCGAGCAGCGCAGCTCCTCGGCCGCACCCACCTTCCGTTCGCCCCGGAGCTGGAAGCTCGACGCGCGCCCGATCACGCGCAGCTTCGTCCCGCGCGCGAGTCGCCAGATGAGCTCCTCGCTGATGCCGTCGGAGAAGAACTGCATCTCCGCGTCGTTCGACAGGTTGTCGAACGCGAGCACGGCGACGATCGGGTCGCTCTCGGCGGGAGGGGGGGCGTCGAGCGCCGCGGGCGGGGATGCGCCGCGCGGTGCGTCGGCGTGCGCCGCGTCGCGCGCGGCGCGCGAGCGGCGGAACAGCGCGACGAACCGCCGCGTCCCCATCGCGAGCGCGGAGAACACGATGCCCGCGACCGCGCCGAGCGCCGCGATCCCGCTCAGCAGCGCGTCGTTGTCGCGGATCCAGGCGGCGAGGTCGGAGAGCGCGGGCACGGCGCGCGGAGCCTATCCGATCGCCGCGGGCGCAGGCGAGGACGCCGCCGCGCGCGCCGCCTGTGCTCCGGCGCCGCTAGGCGACGACGAGCCGGTACCCGACGTCGAGCTCTTCGCGCTCGAGCAGGTGTCCCCAGCGCCGCTGCCAGGCGCCGGAGTCGAGGTCCTGCTGGAGGCGCGCGACGCCTTCGTCGACGCCGTCGATGCGCGCGAAGACGGAGATGGCCGCGCGGACGCTCGCATCGAGGTAGGCGTGCGGGCGCCGCCAGTAGGCGCCGAGGAAGCCGTCCGAGCAGTCGTGGGGCACGGGCACGTCGACGACGTCGGCGCCGCCGAGCGCGCGCGCGACGGCCGCGACCGTCGGCATCGTGCGTCGGTCGAGCCCGGCGATCGCGGGAAAGTAGTCCGCGATCCAGAAGCCGTCGCCCGCCGTGTCGAAGGTGAACACGACCACGCGCTCGCGCGCGACGCGCCGCAGCTCGCGCAGCCCCCGCGCGACGTCGGGCCAGTGGTGTGCGGTGAGGACGGCGAGCGACGCGTCGAAGCTCGCATCGCGAAACGGAAGGGCCATCGCCGAGCCGCGCACCGCGGGCGCCGCGTCGCGAGCGCGCTGACCGAGCATGACCCGCGACGGCTCGACCGCGACCACGTCGCGATCGCGCGGCTCGTAGGAGCCCGCGCCCGCGCCGACGTTCACGACGCGGCGCGCGCTCCCGAGCGCGCGCACGATCTGCGAGGCGATGCGCGGGTCCGCGCGCCGCCGTCCGCCGTAGCCCTGGCCGATCGTGTCGTAGAGGGTCATCGCTTCCGCACCGCGGCGTCGGCCGCCCGCTCAGTGCGCCACGCCGCGCACCGCCCACGCGCGCGCGCGCAGGCGCACGGGCGCGCCCGCCCGCGGCGCGAGGCGCCGTTCGAGCCGCGCGCGCAAGGCCTCGCGGCCCACGGCGTCGAGCGATGCGACGTAGCTCGGCGCCGGCCCCGTGCCGCGGAGGAACGGCGCCCAGTAGTCGTCGAAGCTCGCGAAGTCGGTCGCGATCGCGAGCGCATCGTCGCGCAGGTCGTCGAGGTCGCACTCGCGGAAGAGCGAGGCGAGCGCCGACGCGCGGCACAGCGGGAAGCGCGCGCCCTCGTCGAGCGCGGCGGCGCGCGCATCGATCGCCGCGGCCTCGTCCCAGAAGACGCGCAGCAGCTCCATGCCGTCGGCGTAGTCCCAGACGCAGGCGGCGAGGCTTCCGCCCGGGCGCAGGCGCTCGCGCATCGCCGCGACGGCGGCGCGCGCGTCGGGCAGGAAGTTGAACACGAGCGCGGAGGCGACGGCGTCGAACCCGCCGGCGCGCGCGGGAAGCGCGTCGACGCCCGCGACGACGAACGAGACGCGCGGGTCGGCGAGCTGCGCGCGCGCGTGCTCGACGAAGGAGGCCGACGGATCGCACGCGACGACCGATGCCGGCTCGCCGTCCGCGCAGATCGCCGCCGTCAGCGCACCCGTGCCGCACCCGACCTCGAGCCAGTGCGAGCCCGGGGCCTCGCGCAGCCAGGCGACGAACGCGTTCGCGAGCGGTCGACTCCAGCGGCCCATGTAGGCCTCGTACGCCGCGCCCTCCCGCCAGCGATCGCTCGGGACATCGCTCATGGCCTGCCTCCGTTCGCCGCGCGCGGCGCGCGTCACGCGTAGCGCAGAAGGAGCTCCGCCAGCTCGCGCGGCCGCGACAGGAACGCGCTGTGCCCCGCGTCGAACGGCACGACCTCGTCGACGCCGGCGTTGCGCGCCTGCTCGCGTTGATAGGCGGGCGGGAGCGCCTCGTCGCGCTCGAGCAGGATGTACGTGGTCGCGAGGCCGGGCGGCAGCGCGACGGGCGGCACGCGCTCCGTCATCGGGCCGGGCGGCTCGCGTTCGAGCCGCGCGAGCAGCCAGGCCACCGTGTCGTCGTCGAGGTCGTTGCAGAACATCCGCCGGAAGTCCGCGCCGCGCGAGACCGGCGACAGCGGGTGTTCCATCAGGTCGGCGATCGACTGCCCGACCGGCGGATTCGACGTCGACAGGTGCACGAGCCGCCGCACGCGATCGCCGACGCGCTGCGCCACGCGAGGCGTCGTGATGCCGGCCAGCGAGTGACCGACGAGCACCACGTCGGCGAGGTCGCGCCCCTCGATCTCGCCGACCACGTCGTCGACGTAGTCCGCGACCGTGATGCCCTCGAGCCCGCCGTCGCCGCGGCGCGCGCCGTGGCCGCGGAGGTCGACGGCGACGACCGCGCCGACGCGCGGGTCGGACACGAGGTGCGGCACCAGGCGCTCCCAGCACCACGCGCCGTGCGCACCGCCGTGGACGAGGACGAAGTCGGTCATGGCGTCAGGCCTCTTCGGGGCGTCGCATCCATCTCCCGAGGCATCCGCGTCGCTACTGCTGGCGAAGCAATACGGGGTGCCCGTGACTCTTGGTTCGTCCTGGGCGGGTAGTAGGGCGACGCCGTAGCTCGTGGACGAGCGTTCGTCATATTCGCACGCCAGTGCGCATGGACCTCGGCCGCGTCCGAAACCTTGCTAGGTCCCCGCCCTCCTGCCGCGACGAGACTGGCGCTCATAGAACAAGGTTCCCGCCTCGTAGTCACGGACGTTTCCGGGCGCGATGCCCACCCGCTTCTTTCGGCTGTTGAATTCGAGCTGAGGTCCGGCTGCGCGAATCAGAAGTGTCTCGATTTCACGTTCATGCACCTTCTGCTCGACGATGTAGAACGAGAAGTAGAGAAGTTCTGCGGAGTGCGCGCGCTTGTGCGCGGACAGTCGGGCAAAGATCGCGCCTCGTCCGATGTAGCGTGCGGTGCCCATGGAATCGTGTGCGACGTAGACGCCGGTCGCCTGCATGCCGCGCTCCGCGAGGTCGCGACGCACGTTGGCCAGCGCCTCGAACGGAAGCTTTTCGCCGAGTGCAGTGAAGAGCCGCGACACGCTTCGCGGTCGCCCGCGGCTACGTCGAAGCTCACCGGAGACGACCACGCGACCGACGTCGGACCAGACAGTGCCCGTCGAGCGCTTCGAGTGGGAGGGCTTCTTGCGGCGTTTGGGCCGCGCCGGACTGTGGCGTGTCATCGTCGGCGATTCCCGAGCGTCTCCTGCAACGTTCGATGAGAGTCATGATCCACTGTCGACGATAGTCGCGGGCTTCCGATGCCAGGCCGAAGCTACGATCGCCGCTAGCCCGGAATCACTCCCAGCTGCTTCAGCATCCCGAACGTGTCCGCGAACCTCCACGTGCGCCGCACCTTGCCGTCTTCGACCTCGAGCAGCGTGCAGGCCTCGGTCGTGAACGTGCGGCCCGTGGCGGGCAGGGTTCCGAGGGCGCCTTCGTTGGTTCCGGAGAGGCGGTAGCGGAGCGTGACGACGTTGCCGTCGACGTAGGTGGCGAGCTCTTCGAGGTGGCTGTCGGGCGTGGCCTTCCACCAGGCTTCGAGGGCGGCGACCTCGGCGTCGGCGCCGTCGGTCTGGACCTCGCCGTGCACGCGCGCTCGATAGTCGTCGTGGAGGAGGGCGCGGTAGCCGCGGGCGTCGCGGCCGTTGTCGCATTCGATCACCTTGCGGACGACGTCGAGCGGGCGCATGGGGCCTCCGGGCCTAGAGGGGCAGGCGGTAGGTGCGGATGGCGTTGCCGCCGAAGATGGCGTCGCGCTCGGCGGGGCTGCGGCCGGCGAGCACGGCGCGCGCGGTCTCGAGCAGCTGCGCATAGCCCGTGAGCTGGAGCGAGACGGGCCAGTTCGAGGCCCAGATCATGCGCTCGGCGCCGAAGTGCTCGAGCGCGAAGTCGAAGTAGGGGCGGAAGGCGTCGACGTCGCAGCCGCCGCGGTACATGTCGAGGCCGGAGACCTTCACGACGCAGTGCGGGTGCGCGGCGGCGCGCGCGAACGCGGTCGCCCACGGCTCCCAGTCTTCGGGCTTCGCACCGGGCATCCCGAAGTGGCAGACGACGAGACGCAGCGCGGGCACGGCAGCGGCGATCGTCGCGACGTGCTCGAGGTGCCGCGGCTGGAAGGCCGAGAGGTCGAACGCGAGCCCGGCGTCGGCGAGCAGGCGCAGCGAGTCGAGGACGGCGGGCCGGACGACCCAGTCGGGGTCGGGCTCGTCGTGGATCAGGTGCCGGACGCCGACGAGCGGCGCGCGCGCGTCGCGGTGGCGCGCGATCGCGCGCTCGGTCGCGGCCGGGTCGGCGAGCGGCACCCAGCCGACGACGCCCGCGATGAATCCCGCCTCGGCCGCCTGCGCGAGCATGAAGTCGGTTTCGGGCTCGCAGTCGGCCGCCTGCACGCAGACGCTGGCGTCGACGCCCGCGTCCTTCGCGAGCGCGCCGAGCTCTTCGTGTCCGACGAAGCGTGCGAGGTGCGGGAGGAAGCGGAGGAACGGGTAGTCGATGCGCGCGGGGTCGAGCAGGTGGTGGTGGGCGTCGACGACGAGGGCCATGGCGGTTCTCCCGCGCGCGGCGCGCGCCGCGTCGAGCGCCGTGCCACCGGTCGCCGCGCGCGCACGCGCCGGGGCCGGCGCAGGTGCACGCGCGCGACTTCGCGCGCGCGCATTCAACCACCGCGCACGCGGGCGGGGCAACCGCGCCGTCCCGCCCCGCGCCCCGCGCGCGCGTGGCCCGCGCGCGGTGCGCACCTTCGGGCCGCGCGCGGCGCGCGCGGGTGGTAGGCTGCGCGCTCCGAACGCCCATCGCGCGCGCCGCGCGCCTCGGAGGGAGAGCGCATGCTGCGCACGACCGCACGCCCGAACGGCCCGATCGCCCGCACGCTCTACCCCGTCCTGCTCGCCTCGCTGCTCGCGCTCCTCGCGCTCGCCGCGCTCCCGGGCGCGGCGCTCGCGGACGACGACGAGGACGAAGAGGAGCAGGACTTCTCGCGCGAGGGGCCCTACCTCGGCCTGTCCGGCATGTTCGCGGTCGACCTCTCGACCGACAACCTCGACGTCTCCGAGACGGGCGGCGTCGAGGCGCGCGTCGGCTTCCGGCTCGCGCCGGCGCTCGCGCTCGAGCTGACGGGCGACTGGCTCTCGCTCGGCGGCCGCAACCCGTGGTCCATCGGCATCGCGACGCGCCTCTACGTCGCGCCGCTCCTCGACACGCAGTGGATGGATGACCGCCTGCAGCCGTTCGCGTTCGGCACGTGGGGCGTCCTGAGCGGCGACCTCGGCAAGGGCAAGGAGCCGAGCGGCCACCTGAAGCTCGGCCTCGGCACCGACTACTGGCTCACCAACGACGTCGCGCTGCAGCTCGCCGCCGGCTACACGCTCAACGCCGGCGACGCGGCGCGCTGGCGGAGCCTCGAGCTCTCGCTCGGCGTGAACTGGCGCTACTGAGGCGCGCGCCATCGCCCACTCGCGGCGCCGGGCGCTGATGCGCCACTCCGAGGTCCATCGCGCCCACCGCATCGGGTGGCTGCGCGCCGCCGTGCTCGGCGCGAACGACGGCATCGTCTCGACGGCGAGCCTCGTGCTCGGCGTCGCGGCCGCCGACGCGACGCACGAGAGCGTCGTCGTCGCGGGCGTCGCCGGCCTCGTCGCGGGCGCGATGTCGATGGCCGCGGGCGAGTACGTCTCGGTGAGCTCGCAGCGCGACACGGAGGAGGCCGACCTGCGGCGCGAGCGCGCGGAGCTCGCCGCCGACCCGGTCCTCGAGCGCGACGAGCTCGCGGGCATCTACGTGGAGCGCGGCCTCGACGAGGCGACGGCGCGCGCCGTCGCCCACCAGCTGATGGAGCACGACGCGCTCGCCGCCCACGCGCGCGACGAGCTCGGCATCGACACCGACGGGCTCGCGCAGCCGGTCGTGGCCGCGCTCGCCTCGGCGGCGACGTTCGCCGTCGGCGCCGCGCTGCCGCTGCTCGTCGTCGTGCTCGCACCGGGCCCGGCGCTGCGCGCGGCGGTCGCGACGTCGTCGCTCGCGCTGCTGTGCGCGCTCGGCGCGCTCGCGGCGGGGGCGGGCGGCGCGAGCGCCTGGCGCGGCGCGGTCCGCGTCGGGTTCTGGGGCGCGCTCGCGATGGCGCTCACGACGGCGGTCGGGCGGCTCTTCGGCGCCGGCTGACCGCGCGCCCGAAGGCGCGCCTAACGAAGATCCCGAACGCGCGCGCGACGACGAGCCCGCTCCGCCAGCCACTCGCGCGTGCGCCGCGCGGCGCCGGGCTCGCCGTCGACGTGCACGAGGATCGGGTTCAGGTCCGTCACGCCGCTCGCCGCGAGTGCCTCGAGCCCGTCCTCGACGCGCGCCTCGTCGCCCACGAGCGCGACGTCGCTCGGGTGCGCGGCGCCCTGCGCCGCGAGCACGCGCGCGTACACGGGCAGGCGGCTCGAAGGGCCGGTGTAGGCGTCGACCGCGGCGCGCGCGCTCGCGGCGTCGTCGCACACGACGACGGGAAGGCTCGCGACGATGCGCGCGCGCGCAGGAAGGCGCGGCCGCACGGCGCGCGCGACGAAGGCGGCCCCTGCGTAGACGAGCGACACGCCGTCGGCGAGCTCGGCCGCGAGCGCGATCATGCGCGGGCCGAGCGCGGCGAGCAGCACGGGCGGCGGCTTCGGCGCGGCGATGGGCGTCGCCACGCGCAGCCGCTGGTAGCGCCCCTCGTGCACGACGTGCTCGCCGCGCAGGAGCGGGCGCAGCACGGCGAGCGCCTCGCGCGTGCGGCCGACGACGTCGTCGGCGGGCAGGCCGAGCTTGCGCTCGAGCAGCGCGGGGTGCCCGCTGCCGACGCCGAGGCAGAGCCGCCCGCGCGTCGCGACCTGCACGGTGAGCGCCTGCTGCGCGAGCGCCGTCGGGTGGCGTGTCGGCAGCGGCACGACCGACGTGCCGAGCTCGATGCGCTCCGTGCACGTGCCGGCGAGCGCGAGCAGCGTGAGTGCGTCCTGCTCGAACACCTGGCCGAGCCACACGCTCGCGAAGCCGTCGCGCTCGGCGGCGGCGAAGGCGGAGAGCGTCGACGCGAGGTCGCGCTGCCCGCGCGGGTCGAGCTGCAGGCCGATCCTCATCCGGCGCGCGGCGGCGCGCCCGCGCCCGCGCTCGCGCTCTGGCGCGCGACGTCCTCCACCTCGCGGAGCACGCGCAGCAGGTTCTCGCCGAGCACCTTGCGCACCGTCGCCTCCGGGTGGCCCCGCTCGAGCAGGCCGCGCGTGAGCGCCGGCAGCAGGTTCACCTCGTCGAGCCCTTCGGGCAGCGAGGCGATGCCGTCCCAGTCGGCGCCGATGCCGACGTGGTCGGGGCCGGCGACGGCGATCGCGTGGTCGAAGTGGTCGAGCAGGCGCGCGAGCGGAGCCTGCGGCATCGGGTGCGCCGCATAGTAGGCGCGCCGGGCGAGCCACAGGCCCCACCCGTCGTCGGCGAAGCGCACGCCGAGCGCCGCGAACGCGGGGCCGTGCTCGCGGTACCAGGCCTCGATCGCCGGGCCGACCTCCGGGTCGATGTAGCCCGAGTAGAAGTTGATCATCGCGACGCCGCCGTTCGCGGCGAGCGCGCGCAGCATCGCGTCGTCGAGGTTGCGCACGTGGTCGTGGACGGCGCGGCACGAGGAGTGCGACGCGATCACGGGCGCGCGCGTCGCGGCGATGACGTCCCAGAACGTCGCGTCGGCGACGTGCGAGACGTCGACCATCATCCCGATGCGGTTCATCTCGGCGACGATCTCGCGCCCGCGGTCGGTGAGCCCGCCGTGGAGCGGCGGCGGCACCTCGCGCGTGCCCGCCGAATCGGCCCAGCTCGTGTGGAACGAGTGCGTGAGCGTGACGTAGCGGACGCCGAGCCGGTGGAACGTGCGCAGCGCGGCGAGCGAGTCCTCGAGGATGTGCCCGCCCTCGATGCCCATCATGCTCACGAAGCGCCCGGCGGCGACGTGCGCGCGCACCTCGGCCTCGCTCGTGGCGAGCGCGACGCCGGGCGTGCGCGCGACCATCTCGTGCACGGCGTCGATGCGCTCGAGCGCCTCGCGGATCGCGCTCCCGGGCTCCGGGCGCTCGCCCATGTAGATCGACCAGAACTCGACGTCGAGCCCGCCCTCGCGGATGCGCGGCAGGTCCATGTGCGTCTCGGTCTTCGGGTGGCGCGCGGCGAAGTCGAACGACGCGTCCTGGAAGTAGAGCGTCGTGTCGGAGTGCGTGTCGACGACGATCGCGTCGCGGTGGATGCGCGCCGCGCGCGCGTCGAGCGACTCCGCGGCGCTCGCGGCGGCGGCCTCGGCGGCCGGCCCGCGCGCACAGCCGGCCGCGAGCGCGGCGAGGGCGATCGTCGCCGCGGCGCCGCGGCGCGCGCCCGCACGCCGGCGCACCGATGCTAGGCGACCGGCCGCGCCTCGAGGCGCTCGATCACCGAGCGCACGACGAGCGGCCACGCGATCGTCGCGTCCGCGAACACCTCCGCGAAGCGCCCGCCCTCGGCCTCCGGCACGAACTTCCCCCACGAGACGCCCTCCGAGTAGGAGCAGCCCGAGAGCCCGCCCCAGTGCTCGGGCTCGGGGCAGATGCGCACCGCGTACTTGTAGCGGCGCAGCGGCTCGTCGATCTCGAGCCGCAGACGGCGGATGTCGAGGTAGGGGCCGACCTGCTGCGCCCAGTTGCGCGGCACGCCGCCGCCGATCGTGAAGATGCCGATCGTCTCGTGGCGGCGGATGCGCTCGGCGAAGTCGTCGAGGTCGAGGTACGGGTCGAACGGGAAGGGCGGCTCGCCGCGCTGGCGGCGCATCGTGTTGAAGATCGAGACGTCGAGGCCGAGCTCCGAGTCCGTGAACGCCGGCACGAACACGGGCACGCCCTGCTGGTACGCGCTCTTCAGGATGGCGCGGCCCTCGGTCGCGCTCGCGAGGAAGGCGCCGAGCCGGTCCATGATGAGGCGGCTCGACAGCACCGTTCCCTCGGCGAGCCCCGCCAGCGCCTTCTGCAGCACCTGCTCCGCGTCGTCGAGGTTCTTCTCGAGCTCGATCGTGTCGTACACGCGGTTGTAGCCGCGCTCGTAGAGGTACTCGTCCTTCATCGTCGAGCGGTGCTTGAAGTGCAGCATGCCGGCGCCCTCGACGAAGCCGTGCGTCATGAGCGCGCCGGTCGCGACGATGGCCTGCACCCAGCCGCGGTCGATCATCTCGCACAGCACCATGCCCTGCTTCGCGATCGTCATCGCGCCCGACACGGTGACGACGCGGAAGCAGTCGCGGTCGCGGACCATCGCCTCGAGCGTGTCGGCCGCCTCGCCGAGCCGCCGCCCCCCGAAGGCCGTGTTCGACATCGCGCGCACGAGCGCGTCGACGCTGCCGGTCGCGGCGAGGTCGAGCGGGACGAGCGGCTCGAGGCCGTCGTCGTGACCGGTGCCGAACTTCACCTCTTCGCGCTGCATGGGCTCGACTCCTCCCGCGAGTCCGGGCGTTGCGGGCGCGCGACGCGCGCCCCGCCGACGGGGGTCGCACCCTAGCGCACGGGCGTGCTCAGGCGCCGGGCGCGAAGAGGGCGCGGAGGTCGTCGAGCGCGTCCGGGTCGTTCGTCGGGAGCGAGCACGTCGTGCCGCGGCACACGTAGGCGGCCGGCCGCCCGCCGTGCAGGCCGCGCCCTTCGAGCCACGACGCCGCGAGGCCTTCGGGCGCGGGCGCGCCCGGCGCCGCCACGACGACCGCGTCCTCGGGCAGCAGGCGCAGCCGCGCGCGCGCGGCGAGCGCCCGCGTGCGCGCGTCGTCCGGGTCGCCCACGACGACGGCGACCGTCATGCCGCGCTCGCGCAGCGCGACCGCGCGCACGAGCGTCGGCGTCGCGTGCGGGAGCTGCTCGAGCGCGTAGGCGTGGTCGCGCACGACGCGGTCGGCGAGCGCGCGCCAGTCGTCGCGCCCGGCGAGCTCGGCCATGCGCACGAGCCCGAGCACGGCGAGCCCGGTCGCCTGCGGCGTCGCGCCGTCGTGGTCCGAGCGCGGGCGGTGCGCGAGCCGCTCGCCGTCGTTCGCGGTGAGGAAGAGCTCGCCCGCGTCGGCGTCGAAGAAGCGCGTCGCGACGTCCGACGCGAAGCCGGCCGCCGCGGCCAGGAAGCGGTCGCCGCCGCCCGCGCGGTGGAGGTCGAGGCAGGCGTCGAGCAGGCTCGCGACGTCGTCGAGGAAGGCGGGCACGTGCGCGCGCCCGCCGTCGAAGATGCGCAGCAGCCGCCCGCGCTCGTCGCGCATGCGCGCGAGCACGAAGTCGGCCGCGCGCACGGCGTCGTCGAGGAAGTCCGGCTCGCCCTGCCACGTCGCCGCGCGCGCGAGGCCGCTGATCGCGTAGCCGTTCCACGCGGCGACGCGCTTGCGGTCCGTGGCGGGCGGCACGCGTCGCGAGCGCACGGCGAGGAGCGCGGCGCGCTCGGCCGCGAAGCGCTCGCGCGCCTCGCCCGCCGTGTCGACGAGGTGCGACGTGCCGTGCTCGAAGTTGCCGCGCTCGCTCACCGAGTAGGCCGCGCAGAAGGCGTCGGCGCTCGCGCCGAGCCCGGCGTCGTCGAGTGCGGCGCGCACCTGCGCGGGCGTCCACACGAAGAACTTCCCTTCCTCGCCCTCCGAGTCCGCGTCCTGGCTCGCGTAGAAGCCGCCCTCGGGCGCCGTCATCTCGCGGCGCAGCCAGGCGACCGTCTCGCGCACGGGCCACGCGAGCTCCTCGCTCCCGCGCGCGCGCCGCGACATCTCCGCGTACACGCGCAGCAGGAGGCCCTGGTCGTAGAGCATCTTCTCGAAGTGCGGGATGGTCCAGCGCGGGTCGACGCAGTAGCGGTGGAAGCCTCCGCCCGCGTGGTCGTAGAGGCCGCGGCGCGCCATGCGCACGCACGTTCCGTACAGGTGCTGGAGCCACTCGGACGCCGTGTCCTCGGCCGTGAAGTCGACCGCCGTGAGGATCGCCTCGAGCGTCGTCGGCGTCGGGAACTTCGGTCCGCCCGTGCCGAAGCCGCCGTTCTCGGCGTCGGCGCCCTGCATCAGCGCCGCGGCGCAGTGCACGACCGTGCGCGCCGACGGCGGCGCCTCGGCGACGCCGGTCGCGCGGTCGTCGAGCGCCTGCACGAGGTCGTGCGCCGAGCGCTCGACGGCGCCGCGCCGCTCGCGCCACGCCTCGTCGACCGCGCGCAGCACCTCGGTGAAGCTCGGCATTCCGTGACGCCGCTCCGGCGGATAGTAGGTGCCGCCGAAGAACGGCCTCCCGTCGGGCGTCGCGAACGCGGTGAGCGGCCAGCCGCCGTGCCCGGTGAGCCGCACGACCGTGTCCATGAACACCTGGTCGACGTCGGGGCGCTCCTCGCGGTCGACCTTCACGGGCACGAAGAGCTCGTTCACGACCGCCGCGGTCGCCGCGTCCTCGAACGACTCGTGCGCCATCACGTGACACCAGTGACAGGCGCTGTACCCGATCGAGACGAGCAGCGGCACGTCGCGCTCTCTCGCGCGCGCGAACGCCTCCTCGCCCCACGGCAGCCAGTCGACGGGGTTGTGCATGTGCTGGCGGAGGTAGGCGCTCGTCTCGCTCGCGAGGCGGTTCGTCGGGCCGCCCGCGTCGTGCGGGGCGTGCGGGCCGGCGGATGCGTCGCGGTCGTCGGGGGGAGGCATGCGCGCGCGAGTGTAGGCGGCCGCGCGCGGCGCGCCGGCGGACGGGCTCCGGGCGTGCGCTTGTCGGCGCGCGGGCGATCCCCGATCGTTGCGCGTGTGATCGACGTCGTCGTTGCGCCGGGCCGGGATCGCGCGCTGCGCCGGCGGCACCCCTGGGTGCTGTCGGGCGCCGTCGCGCACGTCGAGGGCAGTGCCGCGCCCGGCGCCTTCGTGCGCGTGCGCGCGGCCGAGGGCGACGTGCTCGGCTACGGGCACTACGCGCCGCAGTCGAGCCTGCGCGTGCGCATGCTCGCGTTCGGCAAGGAGCCCGTCGACGAGCGCGCGCTCGTGCGCGAGCGCCTGCGCGCCGCGTTCGCGCTCCGCCGCGGCGCCGAGGCGCGCGCGCTCCTCGGCGCGACCGACGCCGTGCGGCTCGTCAACGCGGAGGGCGACGGGCTGCCCGGGCTCGCCGTCGACCGGTACGGCGACGTCGCCGTCGCGAAGGTGACGAGCGCCGGCATGGCGCGGCTGCGCGACGACGTCGCCCTCGCGCTGCGCGAGGACGCGGGTGTCGCGCACGCGCTCGAGCGGCGAGACGCGCTCGCCGCGCGCCGCGAGGGCGTCGACAGCGACGACCGCACCTGGTTCGGCGCGCCTCCTTCGCGCGCCGAGATCCGCGAGCGCGAGCGCCGCTACACGGTCGACCTGCGCGAGGGCCAGAAGACGGGCTTCTACCTCGACCAGCGCGACGCGCGCGACGCGGTCGAGGCGCTCGCGCGCGGGCGCCGCGTGCTCGACCTCTTCAGCTACACCGGCGGCTTCGCGGTCGCCGCGCTGCGCGGCGGGGCCGAGCGCGTCGTCGCGGTCGACTCCTCCGAGCCCGCACTCGCGCTCGCGCGCGAGAACGCGGAGCGCAACGGCGACGCCGCGCGCGTCGCGTTCGAGCGCGCCGACGCCTTCGAGTGGGTGCGGAGCGCGCGCGAGCGCTTCGACCTGCTCGTCGTCGACCCGCCGCCGCTCGCGCGCGCGCAGCGCGACGTCGCGCGCGCGACCCGCGCCTACAAGGACGCGGCGCTCCACGCGCTGCGCTGCGCGGATCCGGGCGCGCTCGCGCTCTTCTTCGGCTGCTCGCACCACGTCGGCCCCGAGCTCTTCCGCAAGGTGCTGTTCGGCGCGTCGCTCGACGCGCGGCGCCCGCTCGCCGTGCTGCGCGAGCTCGGCGCGCCGCCCGACCATCCGGTGTCGCTCGACCATCCCGAGGGCCGCTACCTGACGGGGCTGCTCGTGCGCGTCGGAGGCCGCCCGTGAGCGGCGGTGTCGTGTTCCTGGGCGGCGGCGGCGCGGGCGACTCCGGGGGCGGCGGGGACGCCGGCGGAGCGGGAGGTGCCGACGCGCTCAAGGAGCGCGCGGCCACGGCGCTCGAGCGCGCGCTCGCATTCGCGCGCGCGCACGGCGGCGAGCTCGGGCTCGCGCGCGCGCACGCCGCGCTGCGCGCCGAGCCCGCCACCCGCGCGCGCGCGCTCGCGGACGCGCTCCAGCAGGGCGACGGCGCGTTCGCGCCGCTCGGCGCCGACGGCGAGTGCGCGGTCGCGCGCGAGCTGCGCGCGCTCGGCGCGGCCCCCGCGTTCGCGGCGACGCTCGACGCGCTCGCGCTCTTCGCCGAGCTGCGCTGCGACGACGGCGACGACGTGGAGCGCGCCGTGCGCTTCGTCGAGGGCCGCGCCGACCCGGACGGCGGCTTCGGCGGCGCGCTCGCCGCGGGCGCCGACGAGGACGCGCGCGTGCTCGCGACGGCGCTCGCGGCCGGGAGCCTCGGGCGCAGTCGTTATGCGCGGCCCGAGGGGCTCGCGGCAGCGGCCACCTGGCTCGCCGCGCGCTTCGCGCCCGAGCGCGTCGAGGCGGCGAGCTTCGCCGGCCTCGCCGCACTCGCGCTCTTCTACGCGACCGTGCCCGACGAGCTCGCCGACGAGGCGCTGCAGTGGTGCGGGCGCGAGCTCGAGAAGCGCTTCCGCAGCCACCGCGTGGAGGCGCTCTCCGTCGTGCAGGTGCTGCTCGCCTGCCAGGCCGGCTCGCTCCCCGGCGCGAGCTTCGCGCCCGAGGAGCTGCTCGAGCGGCTGCTCGCCGAGCAGGCGCGCGACGGCGGCTTCGACGCGCTCTGTCCGGACGGCGCGGCCGCGCGCGTCGCCCCGAGCGTCGACGCGATGCGCGGCATCATCGGACTCTGCGCGACGTTCTGAGCGCCGCGCGCGCCGCGCGCGCCGGGCGCGCCGCCGGGCCGGGGAGACTCCGTGCACAATCTCGCCGCGATCCACGAGGCCATCGCGCGCGCGCTGCCCGAGCGCGAGTGCATCGTCTTCCGCGACCGCCGCTTCACGTGGGCGCAGACGACCGACCGCACACGCCGCCTCGCCGACGTGCTGCGCGCGCACGGTCTCGGCTGCCACGCGGAGCGCCGGAACGCGGCGGGCGACACGGTGCTCGAGGGCTGGGAGTCCGGGCAGGACCACGTCGCGCTCTACCTCCACAACGGCAACGAGTACCTCGAGGGGATGCTCGGCGCGTTCAAGGCGCGCTGCGCGCCGTTCAACGTCAACTACCGCTACGTCGACGACGAGCTCGTCTACCTGCTGCGCGACGCGCGCGCCCGTGCGGTCGTCTTCCACGGCGCGTTCGCGCCCGCGCTCGCGCGCGTGCGCGAACGGCTCGAGGACGTGCGGCTGTGGCTGCAGGTCGACGACGGCTCCGGCGCGCCGCGGCTGCCCGGCGCGCTCGACTACGAGGCGGCGCTCGCGGCGGCGGCGCCCGCCCCGCCGCGCGGCCTCTCGCCCGACGATCTCTACGTGCTCTACACGGGCGGCACGACGGGCATGCCGAAGGGCGTGCTCTGGCGCCAGCAGGACATCTTCCTCGGCGCGCTCTACCCGCCCGGCGCGCCCGGCGACGCGGAGGGCGTCGCCCGCCGCGCCGTCGAGCGCGGCGACCCGATCCGCGTGCTCGCGGCGCCGCCCTTCATGCACGGCGCCGCGCACTGGGCCGCGTTCAACATCGCGTTCCTCGGCGGCACGGTGATCGTGCAGTCGCACCCCGAGCGGCTCGACCCGCACGACGTCTGGGCGACCGTCGAGCGCGAGCGCGCGTCGGCGCTCACGATCGTCGGCGACGCCTTCGCGCGGCCGCTGCTCGATGCGCTCGCCGAGCGCCGCTACGACCTCTCGAGCCTGCGCCTGCTGACGTCGGGCGGCGCCATCCTGTCGAGCGAGCGCAAGCGCGAGCTGCTCGACGCGATCCCCGGCCTGCGCATCAACGACTCGCTCGGCTCCTCGGAGTCGGGCATGCAGGCCGTGCAGTCGTCGACGAAGGGGCGCGAGGGCGAGACGGCGCGCTTCGAGCTCGCGCGCGCGAACGTCGTGCTCTCGGCCGCGCTCGACCGCGTGCTCGCGCCCGGCGACGCGGAGATCGGCTGGCTCGCGAAGAGCGGCCACGTGCCGCTCGGCTACCTCGGCGACCCGCAGAAGACGGCGCGCACGTTCCCCGTGGTCGACGGCGTCCGTCATGCGGTGCCGGGCGACCGCGCGCGGCTCGGCGCGGACGGCCGCCTGCACCTGCTCGGGCGCGACTCGGTCACCATCAACAGCGGTGGCGAGAAGATCTTCGCCGAGGAGGTCGAGCTCGCGCTGAAGACGCACCCCGACGTGCACGACGCGCTCGTCGTCGGGACGCCGAGCGAGCGCTGGGGGCAGCAGGTGACGGCGCTCGTCGCGCTCCGCCCGGGTGCCGCGCGCGACGACGCGGCGCTGCGCGCGGCGGCGGCCGCGCACCTCGCGGGCTTCAAGCTCCCGAAGGCGTTCGTCGTCGTGCCCGCGATCGCGCGCGCACCGAGCGGGAAGCCCGACTACGCCTGGGCGCGCGCGACCGCCGAGCGCGCGCTCGCGGGCGAGGGCGCGCGCCCGGACGAACGCTAGGCGGCCCGCGCCGCGCCCGGCTCGCGCGCGCCGCGAACGCGCGCCGCGCGCGAGCGGCGCCGGCTAGAGCTTCGCGACGAACGCGCGGATGCGCGCGGCGTTGGCGCCGAGGTCGCCGCGGCCGTCGCGCGACTTCGAGCGCACGTCGACGACCGCGCCCTGCTCGTGCGGGCGCACGCGCACGACCACGTCGTCGACGAAGCGGAAGATCGCCGTCGTGTCGCGCGCCTCGAGCACGCCCGCGGCCTCGTCGGCGCGCGTCACGTCCCAGCCGAGCGCGTTCGCGGCCGAGGCCGCGCGGTCGAAGGCCTCGTCGGGCGACGCCCCGACGACGTGCGGGTGGAGGTCGGGATAGGCGGCGCGCACCTGCGCGACGAAGTCGACCGGATAGGTCATGTCGCGCCCGCGTCCCGACGGGTCGCCCGCGAACGCGGGCGGGTCCGCGAGGTCGGTCGCGATGTCGTTGATGGGCGGGAGGTCGCTGCTCGGCCCGGCCGCGATCGCGACGACGCCGAGCAGGGCGAGCCCGCCGCCGAGGCCCGTCCACGCGCGCAGCCGTCCGTCGGGGTCGCGGCCGCCGCGCGTCGCGACGAGCCCGGCGAAGCCGAGCAACGTGGCGAGCAGCCCGCCGAGCACGGCGCCGGCGGCGAAGGCGTAGAAGCCCGTCATCGGCGCGAGCGCGCCGACGTGGATGCCGACGACGCCGATCGCCGGCAGCGAGAGCGCGACGACGGCGACGATCGCGGCCGCCGTCGCGAGGCGCGACGCGCGCGGCGCGCCATTCGATGTGTGCGGCGCGTGCGCGCCCGAAGGTCCTGCTCCGGCCACGTCGTCCCTCCTTCGCGGTCGTGTGCGGCGGCCCCGGCCGCGCGGCGCGGCACGCTATCACGCGCGCGCGGAGCGGCGTGATAGGTTCCGCGCCCCCGCGCGCCGCGTGCGCGCCCGATCCGGGAGCCGAAGCCGTGAGCGAGATCCTCCGCAGCGAGCGCCGCGGCGCCGTCGCCGTCCTGACGCTCGACCGCCCCGCGTCGCTGAACGCGCTCGACCGCGCGCTGCTCGAGGCGATCGCGAGCGAGGTCGCGGCGGTCGGCGCCGACCCGGGCGTGCGCGCGCTCGTGCTGACGGGCGAGGGGCGGGCGTTCGCGGCGGGCGCGGACATCGCGCAGATGCGCGCGCTCTCGCCGGTCGAGGCGCTCGCGTTCGGACGCCTCGGCCACGCCGCGACGGCGGCGCTCGAGGCGCTCGCCGTCCCGACGATCGCCGCCGTGAACGGCTTCGCGCTCGGCGGCGGCTGCGAGCTCGCGCTCGCCTGCGACTGGATCTACGCGTCGACGAAGGCGCGCTTCGGCCAGCCCGAGGTCGGGCTCGGCCTCGTCCCGGGCTTCGGCGGCACGACGCGCCTCGTGCGCCGCGTCGGCATCGCGTGGGCGAAGGAGCTCGTGCTGACGGGCGCGCCCGTCGCGGCCGACGAAGCGCTCCGGATCGGGCTCGCGAACCGCGTCTTCGAGCCGGAT
This sequence comes from Myxococcota bacterium, assembly GCA_041389495.1. Classification (NCBI taxonomy): domain Bacteria; kingdom Pseudomonadati; phylum Myxococcota; species Myxococcota bacterium. The sequence goes on from JAWKRT010000001.1 coordinate 1,615,045, forward strand.
GCGCTGCTCGACGCGGCCATCGCGGCGGGCGAGGCGATCGCGGCGAAGGGGCCGGTCGCCGTCGCGGCCGCGAAGCGCATCATGCAGGAAGGGCAGGACGCCGACGTCCGCACCGCGCACGCGCTCGAGCAGCAGGCCTTCGGGCTCGCCTTCGCGACCGACGACGCGCGCGAGGGCATGGGCGCCTTCCTCGAGAAGCGCGACCCGCACTTCGCAGGACGTTAGGCGCGCCGGACGTCGGGCGCGCCGGACGTCGGGCTCGCTGCACTGCGGGCTCGCGGGACGTCAGGCCGGGCGGCCGATCACGCCGTCGGTCTCGAGCGCCGCGAGCGCGTCGTCGTCGAGCGCGAGCTCGGCGCGCAGCACGTCGCGCGTGTGCTCGCCCACCATCGGGAAGCGCGCGATCGGGCCGTCGGCCATCGCCGAGAGCGCGATCGGGTTGCCCGCCACGAGCATGGGCGGCGCGCCCGCGTCGCGGTCGGGCCGCGGCACCTCGACGAGCATGCCGTGCGCGGCGACGTGCGGGTCGGCGCGCAGGTCGTCGGCCGTATGGCTCGGGCCGGCCGCGATGCCCTGCTCGTTGAGCGCGCGCGCGGCCTCGAGCTTCGTCCGGTCGCGCGCCCACTGCTCGAGCGCCTCGCGCACGGGCCCGTTGCGCTGTGCGGCCCAGCCCTCGCGCGTCGCGAAGCGCGGGTCGGCGAGCCACTCGGGGCGGCCGACGAGCCGCGCGAGCTTCTCGAACTGGTGCTCGCGGAAGACGGCGACGACGAAGTGCCCGTCGCGCGCGGCGTAGGCTTCGACGATGCCCGTGCGGCCGGCGGTCGCGGCCTGGCGCGGCTCTCCCATCGAGCCCATGAAGGGGACCATGTCCGTCATCGCGATCATCGCGTCGTACATCGCGACGTCGACGTGCTGCCCGCGGCCGCTGCGGTCGCGTTCGCGCAGCGCCGCGAGCACGCCGATCACGCAGTAGAGCGCGGCCGCGTTGTCGCCGAGCGCGCCCGCGACGACGACCGGCGGCGGCTCGCCCTCGCGGCGCGTCGGCTCGTACGTGCCCGCCATGGCCTCGGCGATCGGCGCGTAGGCGGACCAGCCGTCGTAGGGGCTCGGCGCGAGGTTCCCGAAGCCCGAGATCGAGGCGTAGACGATGCGCGGGTTGGCGGCGGCGACCGCGTCGTAGCCGAGGCCGAGGCGCGCCATCGCGCCCGCGCGCGCGTTCTCGGCGAAGACGTCGAAGCGCTTCGCGAGCGCGAGCACGAGCGCGCGGCCGCGCTCGCTGCGCACGTCGATCGCGACGCTGCGCTTCGAGAGGTTGTTGCGCAGGAAGGTCGCGCCGACGCTCGTTCCGTCGCGGTCGATGACGGCCGGGCGCGACGCGCGGCCCGACTCGCCGCGCCCGGGCGGCTCCACCTTCACGACGTCCGCGCCGAGGTGCGCGAGCAGCTGCGTGCCGAAGGGCATCGCCTGCATCTGCTCGACGGCGAGGACGCGCACGCCCGCGAGCGGCTTCGGGCCGCGCGCGCGCTCCGGGTGGCGGACCTCGCCGAGGCGCATCGCGCCGGGCCTCGCTAGGCGCCGTAGCCCGCCACGTAGGGAAGGCGGCGCGCCGTCGCCTCGATCGCGTCGCCGCCCGCGAGCAGGAGCCCGGTCGCGTCCCACGTGCCCTCGACGAGCTGCTTGCGCGTGCCCTCGGGCACGATCGCCGCCATCGCGCCGGCGCGCGACGCGACGGTCTTCGCGACGAGGTCGATGCGCACGCGCTGCGTCGGGTCGAGCTCGACGGCGTCCATCAGCGCATCGACGTCGGCGTCGGCGAGCGTCACGCACGGCAGGCCGAGCGCCGTGCAGTTGCCGAAGAAGATCTCGGCGAACGACTTGCCGACGAAGGCGTCGAAGCCGAAGCGCATGAGCGCCTGCGGCGCGTGCTCGCGCGAGCTCCCGCAGCCGAAGTTCCTGCCGACGACGAGGATGCGCGCGCCGCGGTAGGCGTCCTGGTCGAGCGGGTGGTCGCCCTTCGCGGCGGCGCGCTCGTCCTCGAACGCGTGCTCGCCCATCGTGTCGAACGTGACGACCTTCATGAAGCGCGCGGGGATGATGCGATCCGTGTCGATGTCGTCGCCGCGCAGCACGCAGGCGGTGCCCTCGACGTCGGTGATCCGGCGCGGTCCGTTCGCGGCCATGGCTACAGCACCTCCCGCACGTCGGTGACCTTCCCGCGGAGCGCGGCCGCGGCGACCATCGCGGGCGACATCAGCAGCGTGCGCCCGGTCGGCGAGCCCTGACGGCCCTTGAAGTTGCGGTTGCTCGACGACGCGCTCATCTCGCGGCCGACGAGCTTGTCGGGATTCATCGCGAGGCACATCGAGCAGCCGGGCTCGCGCCACTCGAAGCCCGCCGCGCGGAAGACGTCGTCGAGCCCCTCGGCCTCGGCCTGGCGCTGCACCTCCTGCGACCCCGGCACGACGAGCGCGCGCACGCCCGCGGCGACCGTGCCCGTGCGCGCGACGCGCGCGGCCTCGCGCAGGTCCGAGAGGCGGCCGTTCGTGCACGAGCCGATGAACGCGACGTCGATCGGGATGCCCGCGATCGGCTGGCCCGCGCGCAGGCCCATGTAGTCGAGCGCCTCGGCGAGCTGCGGCCGCTGCGCGTCGGGCAGGTCGGTGAGCTTCGGGATGGCCTCGTCGACGCCGGCGTTCTGGCCCGGGTTGATGCCCCAGGTGACGGACGGCGCGATCGCGGCGCCGTCCATCTCGACGCGATCCGCGTAGGCGGCGTCCGCGTCGCTCGCCATCGAGCGCCACCACGCGACGGCGCGGTCGAACGCGGCGCCCTGCGGCGCGTACGACCGCCCGCGCAGGTAGTCGAAGGTCGTCTCGTCGGGGTTCACGTAGCCGCAGCGCGCGCCGCCCTCGATCGCCATGTTGCAGACGGTCATGCGCTCCTCGAGCGTCATCGCGTCGAACACGTCGCCCGCGTACTCGTACGCGAAGCCGACGCCGCCGTTCACGCCGAGCCGGCGGATGACGGCGAGCGTCACGTCCTTCGCGTACACGCCCGCGCCGAGCTTGCCGTTCACCTCGATGCGGCGGACGCCGAGGCGCGCCATCGCGAGCGTCTGCGTCGCGAGCACGTCGCGCACCTGCGACGTGCCGATGCCGAACGCGATCGCGCCGAAGGCGCCGTGCGTCGCGGTGTGCGAGTCGCCGCACGCGATCGTCATGCCGGGCTGCGTGAGGCCGAGCTCCGGGCCGATCACGTGCACGATGCCCTGGTGCCCGCTCGCGGAGTCGAAGAACGTGATGCCGTGCTCGCGGCAGTTGCGCTCGAGCTCGCTCATCATCGCCTCGGCGAGCGCGTCGGCGAACGGGCGCACCTGCGAATCCGTCGGGATGATGTGGTCGACGGTGGCGAACGTGCGCTCGGGGAAGCGCACCGGCACGCCGAGCTCGCGCAGCATGGCGAAGGCCTGCGGGCTCGTGACCTCGTGGATCAGGTGCGTCCCGATGAAGAGCTGGGTCTGGCCGGTCGGCAGCTCGCGCACGGCGTGCAGGTCCCAGACCTTGTCGAAGAGCGTCTTGCCACTCGTGGCGCTCGCGGAACTCATGAGGATGGGGGCTCCGTGGAGGGGAAGGCGGCCGCGTCGTCGCGGCGGGGCCGCGCGCCCGGCGTTCGCGGCGTGACGGCGCGGGAACCGGACGCGGCGGGAGATAGCACGCGCCGCGGCGCCCATCCTCCCGTATGCTCCGCGGCGCCACGGGGCCGCGCGCGACGAAGCTCGGGGTGTAGCTCAGCGGTAGAGCCTGAACTTTGGGGGTTCAGCGTCGAGGGTTCGAATCCCTCCACCCCGACCAGCGCGCGTCGCCGCGCGCCGCGTCGACGGCCCGATCGGACACCGAGAGACATCGAGAGAGACTGGAGGACGCCCGTGAGCGACCGGAAGACCCAGCTCGTCGCGGCGGTCGACGCCGTGCGGGCCGCCTCGCGCGTGTGCATCGCCGTGCAGCGCGCACTCGTCGACGCCGACACGCTCGAGAAGAAGGACAAGAGCCCCGTCACGGTCGCCGACTTCGCCTCGCAGGCGATCGTCTGCGCGAAGCTCGCGCAGGCGCTGCCCGGCGCGCGCATCGTCGGCGAGGAGGACGCCACGGAGCTGCGCGCCGCCGAGCAGGCGACGCTGCGCGCGGCCGTCGTCGAGAAGGTGGGCGGCGAGCTCGGGCGCGCCGCGTCGGCCGACGAGGTGCTCGACTGGATCGACCTCGGGAACGCGAAGGCCGACGGCGGGAGCTACTGGACGCTCGACCCGATCGACGGCACGAAGGGCTTCCTGCGCGGCGAGCAGTACGCCGTCGCGCTCGCGCTGATCGAAGACGGCGAGGTCGTGCTCGGCGTGCTCGGCTGCCCGAACCTGCCTGCGGCGGGCGGTGGCGCGGGCGCGCTCTTCACCGCGATCGCGGGCGAGGGCGCGCAGACGCTCGCGCTCGCGGGCACGGGTGCGAGCGGCGCGCCCGTGCGCGTCGCGGCCGTCGCGCGCGCGGCCGACGCGCGCTTCTGCGAATCGGTCGAGTCGGGGCACAGCAACCAGGGCGAGTCCGCGCGCATCGCGGAGCTGCTCGGCATCCCGGCCGAGCCGTATCGCATCGCCCGCCAGTGCAAGTACGCGGCGGTCGCGCGCGGCGACGCGTCGATCTACCTGCGCATGCCGACGAAGAAGGACTACCGCGAGAAGATCTGGGACCACGCCGCGGGCAAGCTCGTCGTCGAGTGCGCGGGCGGGCGCGTGAGCGACGCGAACGGCGACGCGCTCGACTTCGGCCGCGGCGCGACGCTCGAGCGCAACCGCGGCGTCGTCGCGACGGCGGCCGCCATCCACGACGAGGTCGTCGACGCCGTGCGCCGCGTGCGCGCGGAGGCCGCGAGCTGAGCGCGCGACGCGCGGCGCGCGCCGTCGCGGCGCTCGGCGCGCTCGCGGCGTTCGCCGCGACGGCCGCGACCGCCGCGACGGCCGCGACCGCCGCGACGGCCGCGGCGGCGCGGGACAGCGGGGGAGCGCAGCCGGTGCCCGCGCCGCGCGCGTTCGCGGTCGACGGCGCGCGCATCGCGCGCGCCGATCGCGCGCGCGACTCCGACGCCGAGTCCGCCTCCGACGCCGACTCCGTTTCCGACGCCGACTCCGTTTCCGACGCCGAATGGCCCTCGCACGGCCGCGGCTACTTCGAGCAGCGCTACTCGCCACTCGACCGCATCGACGCCGGCAACGTCGCGCAGCTCGCGCCCGCATGGGTGTACGAGACGGGCGAGACGCGCGGGCACGAGGCGACGCCCGTCGTCGTCGACGGCGTGCTGTTCGCGACCGCGACGTGGAGCATCGTGTTCGCGCTCGACGCGAAGACCGGACGCGAGCTCTGGCGCTACGACCCGCAGGTGCCGCGCTGGAAGGGGCGCGACGCGTGCTGCGACGCGGTGAACCGCGGCGTCGCCGTGTGGAAGGGGCGCGTCTACGTCGGCGCGCTCGACGGGCGCCTCATCGCGCTCGACGCGCGCACGGGCGCGCCGCTCTGGGAGGTGCAGACCACCGACCCCGCGAAGGCGTACACGATCACCGGCGCGCCGCGCGTCGTGAAGGACATGGTGGTGATCGGGAACGGCGGCGCCGAGTTCGGCGTGCGCGGCTACTTCAGCGCCTACGACGCCGCGACCGGCGCACTGCGCTGGCGCTTCTACACCGTGCCCGCGAAGCCCGGCGCCGAGGACGCGCACACGGGCGTCGCGGCCGGCACGCCCGAGGACGCGCTCGCGCGCGCGACGTGGAGCCCCGAATCGGCCTGGGAGTTCGGGCTCGGCGGCACCGCGTGGGACGCGATGGCCTTCGATCCCGCGCTCGACCTGCTGTACGTCGGCGTCGGCAACAGCTCGCCCTACGACCGCGAGCGCCGCAGCCCGGGCGGCGGCGACAACCTCTTCCTGTCGTCGATCGTCGCCGTGCGCCCCGACACGGGCCGGCTCGTCTGGCACTACCAGACGACGCCCGCCGAGAACTGGGACTACACGGCGACGCAGCACATCCTGCTCGCCGACCTCGAGTGGGGCGAGGGCGCCGACCGCCGCGTCCGCAAGCTCCTCGTGCAGGCGCCGAAGAACGGCTTCTTCTACGTGCTCGACCGCGCGACGGGCGAGCTGCTCGCCGCCGATCCCTACGTCTTCACGAGCTGGGCGAGCCGCGTCGACCTCGCGACCGGGCGCCCCGTCGAGACGGGTCGCGCGCAGTGGAACGACGGCAGCGCGATGGTCTCGCCGTCCGTGATCGGCGGCCACAACTGGCACCCGATGGCGTTCCATCCGAAGACCGGGCTCGTCTACCTGCCGAGCCAGCAGATGGCCTACCCGTTCCACGTCGATCGCGACGCGCGCTTCGTCGCGGGCGGGCGCTTCAACACCGGCGAGGACTTCCCGGCGATGGCGAAGTCGCTCGACGGCTACGAGCGCGCGGTGCGCTTCTGCGACCCGACGCACCTGACGGCGTGGGATCCGGTCGCGCGCAAGGCGGTGTGGCGCGTCGCGCACGCGAGCGAGACGAACGGCGGCGCGCTCGCGACGGGGCGCGACCTCGTGTTCCAGGGCTCGGGCACCGGCCGCTTCGTCGCCTATCGCGCTGCCACCGGCGAGGAGCTCTGGGCGTCGGACGTGGGCATCGGGCTCATGGCCGGGCCCGTCTCGTACGAGGTCGACGGCGAGCAGTACGTCGCGGTGCTCGCGGGCACGGGCGGCTCGAGCGGACTGCACCTCGACGTGATCGACTACGTGAACCGCGGCTACGCGATCGCGTACAAGCTCGGGGGCACGGCCTCGCTGCCGAAGGTCGAGAAGCTCGCCGCGCAGCCGGTCGCGCCGCCTGCGCTCGCGACGACGGCCGCGCAGGTCGAGCGCGGACGCGAGGTCTACGGCTGGCACTGCTGGCGCTGCCACGGCGTCGGCACGAAGGCGACGGGCGTGCTGCCCGACCTGCGCCGCGCCTCGCGCACCGTGCACGAGCAGTGGACCGACATCGTGCTCGGCGGCACGCGCCAGGCGCGCGGCATGCCGAGCTTCGCGAACCTGCTGACGCGCGAGGACGCGCTCGCCGTGCAGGCCTACGTCGTCGCGCAGGCGCTGCGCGAGCCGAGCGCGCTCGAGTCGGCCGCGGCGTGGCTGTCGGAGCGGGTGTGCGTCCCGGCGGAGTGGGCGGCGGACTGAGGCGCCCGCCCGCGCGCCCGCGCGTCGCGCACGCCGCGCGCGCTCAGCTCCGCGGCGGCAGCGACGCGGCCCAGGCCGCGAGGCGATCCCACAGCCGGTGGCGCCCGCTCGCGAAGTTGTGGCAGTGCGCGGCGCCCTCGAGCACGAAGAGCGTGACGTCGCGCGCCGCGGGAAAGGCGGCGGGCTCGCGGTGCGGCGCCGGCGAGACGTCGACGCCGCCGCCGATGCCGAGGAAGACGGGCACGTCGATCGCGGCGGCGAAGCGGCCGACGAAGCCCTCGGTCGTCACCTCGGCCGCGGCGCGCACGGGCAGGCGCGTGGCCGCCGCGTCGTCCGCTGCGACCACGTCGTCGGGCACGTCGGGCGCGTGGAAGAGCGCGCGCGTGCGCGCGCGGTCGAGGCGCGTCGAGAGCGCGTCGTCGGGCGCGCCGGACGACGCGCGCAGGCGGCGCTCGGAGGCGAGCACGCGCGCGGCGAGCGCGGCGTCGTCGCTGCCGAGGGCGGCGCCGCCGGCGCCGGCGTCGTCCCCCTGCAGGCCCGCGACGTCGACCGTGTAGCCGAGCAGCGCGACCGCCTCGAAGGGCCGCGCGCTCGCCTGCACCATCGTCGTTAGGCAGGCGCCGAGCGAGTGGCCGACGCCGATCCACGCCGCGTCGGCGAGCGGCGGGAGCGCGTCGCAGAGGGCGCCGCGCTCGGCGCGCCGCCGCGCCTCGGCGATCGCGGCGACGTCGCCGTCGCGCAGGAGCGCGAGGTCGACCGCGGACGCGCCCGTCGGGTCGCTGCTGCCGCCCGTGCCCAGGTGGTCGAGCGCGAGCACGACGAAGCCCAGGCCGGCCAGGTGCCGCGCGAAGCTGTACCCGTCGCGGCCCGGCACGTCGGCGTGCCAGTAGCGCTTGTCGTAGCTGCCGCCGGCGAGGCAGACGAGCACGCGCGGCGCGGGGCCCGGGTCGCGCGGCGCGAAGAGCCACGCCGTCTGCACGAGCCGCGCGTCGGCGCCGCGCTCGCCCGCGGCCCCTGCGCGGCCGCCGCGCAGCCGCGGGGCGACGGCGTCCGTCACGTCGAGGCGCACGTCGATCGGGCCGAGCGTCGCGTCCACCGGGCTCCTCCTGGCTCGTCGCGGCGCGCGCTGCGCGCCGCCTGCACAACGTCGTTCGGCTGGGGCGCGATCGCGCGCGTCGACGACGCCGGAAGCGTTCGCCCCGATTGCCCGGGGCGCGCGTTCGACGGTACAGTGCGCGCCGTCGTCCCGGCCCCCCCGCCGATCCACGAGCACAACGGTAGGTGCTGCCGTCCGCACGCGATGCGCGACGCGCCGCCCACCCGGAGACGCCCCCACGATGGCATCCGAACTCTCGCAGGAGCTCCGCGACCGCGCGGAGAACACCATCCGCTTCCTCGCCGTCGACGCCGTGCAGCGCGCGAACAGCGGCCATCCCGGCGCGCCCATGGGCCTCGCGCGGCCGGCCTTCCTGCTCTGGGACAAGCACCTGCGCTTCGATCCGAGCGACCCGGCGTGGCCGCTGCGCGACCGCTTCGTGCTGTCGGCCGGGCACGCGTCGATGCTGCAGTACGCGCTGCTGCACCTGTTCGGCTACGACCTCACGCTCGACGACATCGCCCGCTTCCGGCAGCTCGGCTCGAAGACGCCGGGCCACCCCGAGTACGGCGACACGCCGGGCGTCGAGCTCACGACCGGCCCGCTCGGCCAGGGCTTCGCACACGGCGTCGGCATGGCGCTCGCGGGCAAGCTCGCGGCGTCGCAGCTCGCGGGCGGCGACGTGCGCGGCCCGGGTCACCACATCGTGTACGGCATCGTGTCGGACGGCGACCTGATGGAAGGCATCGCCTACGAAGCGGCCGCGCTCGCCGGCCACCTCGGGCTCGGCAACCTCGTCTACCTCTACGACGACAACCGCATCACGATCGACGGGCCGACGAGCCTGTGCTGGAGCGAGGACGTGGCGGCGCGCTTCGCGGCCGCGGGCTGGCACGTGCAGACGGCCGACGGCCAGAACGTCGCGGCGCTCGACGCCGCGCTCGAGGCGGCCAAGGCCGAGACCGAGCGCCCGTCGATCATCGTGATGCGCACGACGATCGGCTACGGGAGCCCGGCCGTCGCGGGCAAGAGCAAGGCGCACGGCGCGCCGCTCGGCCCGGACGAGGTCGTCGCGACGAAGAAGAACCTCGGATGGCCGACCGAGGGCGAGCTGCTCGTGCCCGACGACGTCGCCGCCTACGGTCGCGCGCGCGCGGCGGAGAAGAAGGCCGAGCGCGCCGAGCGCGACGCGGCGTTCCGCGCGTGGGCGGGCGCGAACCCCGAGCGCGCCGAGGCGTTCGAGGCGGCGCGCGCGCGGCGCGCGCCCGCCGGGCTCGCCGATCTCCTCGCCGAGGGCATGACGGGCCTCGACGAGGCGACGCGCAACCACGGCAAGCTCGTGCTGTCGAAGCTCGCCGAGCACGTGCCGTACCTCGTCGGTGGCTCGGCCGACCTCGCGGGCTCGGCGGCGCCGCCCGTGCTGTCGGGCCGCGGCGTCGTCGGGCCGGGCGCGGGCGAGGGCCACGACCCGTTCGCCGGCCACAACATCCACTTCGGCATCCGCGAGCACGCGATGGGCGCGGTCGCGAACGGCATCGCGCTCGACGGCACGTTCCTTCCGTACTCGGGAACGTTCCTGATCTTCAGCGACTACATGCGGCCGGCCATCCGGCTCGCCGCGCTGATGGGCGTGCGCTCGATCTTCGTGTTCACGCACGACTCGATCTTCGTCGGCGAGGACGGCCCGACGCACCAGCCGATCGAGCAGCTCGACTCGCTGCGCGCGATCCCGAACCTGCCCGTCTGGCGCCCGGCCGACGGTGTCGAGACGGCGGCCGCCTACGCCTGGATCCTCGAGCAGGCGAGCGGCCCCGCGCTGCTCTCGCTCTCGCGCCAGAAGGTGAAGGCGCTCGAGCGCGCGAAGGGCTTCGCGCTCGCCGACGTGTGGAAGGGCGGCTACGCGGTCGTCGAGCCGAAGGGCAAGCCCGACGTCGTGCTGCTCGCGACCGGCACCGAGGTGCGGCTCGCGTGCGACGCCGCGGCGAAGCTCGCCGCGGGCGGTCTCGCCGTGCGCGTCGTGTCGGTGCCGTGCCTCGAGCTCTTCGAGGCGCAGGGCGACGCCTACGTCGAGGGCCTCGTGCCCGACGACGGCACGCCCGTCGTCGCCGTCGAGGCCGCGCGCGGCGAGAGCTTCCGCAGGCTCGTCGGCCGCAAGGGCCTCGTCTACGGCATCGACCGCTTCGGCGCCTCCGCCCCCGCGCCCGCGCTCGCCGAGCACTTCGGCTTCACGCCGGATGCGCTCGCCGCGCGCGTGAAGGAGCTCGTGGGGTAGGGAAGGAAGCGGCAGCGGCTGCCGCGACCGCCGGGTGCAGAGGAGGCATTCGCGATGGCGACCATCGCGGAGCTCGCGCGAATGAGTCTCGACGTCTACGAGGCGGACTCGTCGATGTCGGGGGCGTGGAGTCGCGTGGCCCCCTTCGGCGACTCGAAGGCCGGATTCTTCGCTGCGGTGTTCCGGAAGGGCGACGAGTGGTGCCTCGCCTTCCGGGGCACGGACGACGTGCTCCACGACGGATTGGCCGACCTCCAGATCGCGCTCGGCAAGTATCCGCTGCAGTTCCTCGAGGCGGCGATGGCGTACTCGAGCGTGCGCACGGTACTCCAGAGTCACTCCGTGTCGCGGTTCCTGCTCACCGGACACTCGCTCGGCGGCGGGCTCGCGAGTCTCGTCGGCTATCGCCAGGGCGTGCGGACGGTCACGTTCAATGCCCCGGGGATGGCGCGCGCGGAGGCCGATCGTCTGCTCGCGGACAGTCCGATCGGGAGCGTTCTCGCGAGCGTGATGCGCGACGCGGTGTCGGTCGCGCTCGACGACGACGATGCCGGCGCGCGGATCACGAACATCCGCGCCGTCCACGATCCCGTTTCGATCGGCACGGGTGCGACGCTGGGAAGCGACCTGTCGATCGGGAACTTCTGTCCGTCTCCGTCGTTCTCGTTCGGTGGGGTCGCCTCGCTCCTCGGCCAGGCGTTGGGGCAGGGCGCCGCCTATCTGATGTGTCAGCACTCCATGCAGCAGCTCTACTGGGCGATCGCGGCCGATCCGCGATTCCACGAGGAGCTATGACCTGCATCGGAGGGCGCGGCCGGCGGTTCCGACGTCTCGCGGTGGCCGGGCTCGCCGCGCTCGTCGCGATCGGATGCTCGCCCTCGGATCCGGAGCCTGCGGCGACCCCGACCGACGGAGCACTCTCGTTCGCGCGCTCGTCGACGGGCTACGAGCGCATCGCGGGGGAAGGCGCGGGCATCGCGTCCGCAGCGCCTGCGGTTCGCGATGCGGCGTCGATGCCGGGATGGCCCGGCGTCCTCCGCTTCACGCTCGTGCGCGCGACGCGAAGCGAGCCGTGCTCTGCGTGGCTGACCTTCGATCCCGCCAGCATCGGTGCGCCTGCGACGCCATCGGACCCGGCCGCAGGCACGGTGCCGGACGCGCTCGCGGCGGGAGAGCGCGCCACGGCGATGGCCGACCGCGTGCGCCTGCAGCACGGAGAGGCGGGCACGAGTCGCGTGGGCACGAGCGGGGGAATCGTTCAGGGCGTGACGCGCGATGCGGCGACCGGAATCGAGGAGTGGCAGATCGCCTTCATCTGCAGCTTCTGGGATCGCCTGCCCCGGGATCTCGAGCTGCAGATCCGTTCACAGGACGGCCTCTGGACGTCCTTTCCGCTGTCGCCGCCGGGGTAGCGCAGCGCGCGAGGCGATGCGCGGCGCGGCCGACTCGCTAGCGATAGTCGTGCGAGCCGGGCAGGTCGCCCGAGAGTGCGACCGGCGAGAGCTCGCGCGCGCGCACGTGGATCACGCCGTCGACGTTCTGCACGGGGCCCGCGATCTCGACGATCGGCGCCTGGTGGAGCGGCGCGCGGAAGCGGCGGAACTCGGCGGGCATGAGCACGGCGTTCGAGGTGCCGGTCTCGTCCTCGAGCGTGACGAAGCAGACGCCCTGCGCGGGGCCGGGTCGCTGGCGCACGATCACGTGCCCCGCGATGCGCACCCAGCGCCCGTTCGGCACGTCGCGCAGCTCGGCGGCCGAGAGCACGCCGCGCGCGCGCAGTCGCGGTCGCAGGTGCGCGACGATCTGCGGCCCGGTCGTGAGGCCGGCGAGACGATAGTCGGCGAGCGTCGCCTCGACGTCGTCCATCTCGGGAACGGGGATCGCGCCCTCCGCCTCGCTCGCGCTATGCGCGCCGTCCCGCGCCACCGGCGCCTCGCCCGCGAACAGCGACGTCGCGTCGCGCTCGATGCCCGCCACCTGCCACAGCGCGGCGCGCCGCTTCGTGGGCGCGCCGGGCAGGCTCGCGAGCGCGCCGAGCTCGGCCAGCGCGTCGAGCTCGTCGCGCTGCAGGGCGGCGCGGCGCACGAAGTCGCCGAGTGAGTCGAAGGGCCGCTCGGCGCGCGCGCGCTCGATGCGCAGGCCGCTTCCCGCGCGCAGGCCGCTCGCATGGCGAAGCCCGATGCGCGTGCAGCGCTCGCCCTCGAGCGTGCACTTCCAGTGCGAGCGCGCGACGTCGATCGCGCGCACCTCGACGCCGTGGCGCTGCGCGTCCTTGACCAGCGTCGCCGGGTTGTAGAAGCCCATCGGCCAGGCGTTGAGCAGGCCGGCGAGGAAGGCCGCCGGGAAGTGGCACTTCAAGTAGGACGAGGCGTAGGCGATCAGCGCGAACGAGGCCGAGTGCGACTCGGGGAAGCCGTAGAGCGCGAACGAGGTGATGTGGCGGACGATGTCGTCCTGCGCCGTGCCCGTGATGCCGCGCGCGCCCATGCCGCTGCGCAGGCGCGCTTCGATCTGCTGCATGCGCTCGATCGAACGCTTGAAGCCCATCGCGCGCCGCAGCTCCTCGGCCTCGCCGCCCGAGAAGCCGGCCGCCGTCATCGCGATGCGCAGGAGCTGCTCCTGGAACAGCGGGACGCCCAACGTCCGCCGCAGGATGGGCTCGAGCGACGGGTGCGGATAGGTGACGGGCTCGCGGCCGGCGCGCCGGTTCAGGTACGGGTGCACCATCTGCCCGACGATCGGGCCGGGCCGGATGATCGCGATCTCGACCACGAGGTCGTAGAAGCAGGCGGGCCGAAGGCGCGGCAGCGTCGCCATCTGCGCGCGGCTCTCGATCTGGAACGTGCCGATCGTGTCGGCCTTCTGGATCATCGCGTACGTCGCGGCGTCGTCGGGCGGGAGCTTCGCGAGGTCGATCTCGACGCCGCACGCGTCGCGGATCATCGGGATCGTCTCCTCGAGCGCCGCGAGCATGCCGAGCCCGAGCAGGTCGATCTTGATGATGCCGAGGTCGGCGCAGTCCTCCTTGTCCCACTGCACGACGCGGCGTCCGGGCATCGAGGCGGGCTCGATCGGCACCACCTCGTCGAGCCGCCCGGCCGCGATCACGATGCCGCCGCTGTGCTGCCCGAGATGGCGCGGCAGCCCCTGCACGCGCGCGACGAGCTCGAGCAGCTTCGCGATGCGCGGCGCATCGGGGTCGACGCCGCTCTCGCGCAGCGTGCGCCGGAGCTCGGAAGGGTCCTCTCCGTCGCGGAAGCCCATGCTCGCGAGCGCCTTCGACAGCGCGCCCGTCGTGTCGCCGTCGAGGCCGAGCACCTTGCCCATCTCGCGCACGGCCATGCGCGTGCGATAGGTGATGACGTTCGCCGTCATCGCCGCGCCGTGCGCGCCGTACTTCGCGAAGACGTACTGGATCACCTCTTCGCGCTGTGCGCCCGAGGGCAGGTCGATGTCGATGTCGGGCCACTCGCCGCGCTCCTCCGACAGGAAGCGCTCGAACAGCAGCTCCATGCCGACCGGGTCGACGGCGGTGATGCCGAGCGCGTAGCAGACGGCGCTGTTCGCGGCCGAGCCGCGCCCCTGCGCCAGCATGCGGCGCTCGCGCGCGAAGCGCGCGATGTCGTGCACGATCAGGAAGTAGCCGGCGAGGTCGAGCTTCTCGATCACGGCGAGCTCGCGCTCGAGCTGCGCGCGCACGCGCGGCGCGAGCGCGGCGCCGTAGCGCTCGCGCGCACAGCGGAACGTGAGCGCGCGCAGCCACGAGGCCTGCGTGTGCCCGTCCGGCACCGGGAAGACGGGGAAGCGGTAGCCGAGATCCTCGAGCGTGAACGCGCAGCGCTCGGCCAGCTCGCGCGTGCCGCGCACGAGCTCCGGCGCATCGGCGAAGCGCGCCGCGACGACCTCGCGCGGCTGCAGGTGGCGCTCGCCGTTCGGCAGCAGGCGCCGGCCCGCCGCCTCGAGCGTCGTCCCGTGTCGCAGGCACGTGAATGCGTCGAGCAGCGGACGGTCGGCCGCGCGCGCCGCGCGCACGTCGCCCGACGCGACGACGTCGACGCCGAGCGAGGCCGCGAGGTCGGCGGCGCGCCGCGCGTCGCGCGCGGCGGTGCGCTCGAGCGGCCGCGCGACGTCGACGCGCAGGTGCGCGCGCCCGAACACGCCGAGCGCGCGGTCGAGCATCGCGGCCTCGAGCGTCGCGTCGCCGGCGACGAGCGCGACGAGCCCGCGCGCGTGCTCCTCCACCTGCTCCCAGGTCGCGAACGCCGCGCCCGCGCGCCGCGCGTCGCCGGCCGCCGCGTGCGCGAGCGTCGTGAGGCGGCCGAGGTGGCGCCAGCCCTCGCGCGACGCGACGAGCAGCCGCACGCGCTGCGTGCGCGCCGCATCGACGAACAGCTCGGCACCGACGATGCCGCGCACGCCCGCGGCGCGCGTCGCCGCGTGGAAGCGCGGCGCGCCGTAGACGCCGTCGCGGTCGGCGAGCGCGAGCGCCGGATAGCCGAGCTCGGCCGCGCGCGTCGCGAGCTCTTCGGGGTTCGAGGCACCCTCGAGGAAGGAGAACGCGCTGCGCGCGCGCA
This sequence comes from Myxococcota bacterium, assembly GCA_041389495.1. Taxonomy (NCBI): domain Bacteria; kingdom Pseudomonadati; phylum Myxococcota; species Myxococcota bacterium. The sequence goes on from JAWKRT010000001.1 coordinate 1,630,217, forward strand.
GCTCGACGTAGTCGCCGGGCTCCGCGCGCGGGCGGGCGGGGCGCGCTGTGGTGCGGCCGGGCGCGCGCGGCCCGGGCGCAGGAGCGAGGGGAGGGGGCGGGCGGGACATGGGGGCTCCGGTGTCCCGCTACTTTCGCCTCGTGTTCGCCTCCGGGCAAGTCGCGCGCGCCGCCTCGGCGCGCGCGCCGGTCGTCCGCGCCGCCTCCGCTCGGGCGTTCGCCCCGCTCCGGTGCGCGGCGATCGGCGTATGCTGCCCGCATGGCCGGCGCACTCGACTCCCAGGTGGGCGAGGGCTCCGTCTGCATCCTCGTCGTCGACGACGAGGAGCAGCTCCGGCGCCTGATGGGGCGCGTGCTCGCGCGCGACGGCTTCGCCGTCGCCGAGGCGAGCGACGGCGCGGAGGCGGTCGCGCTCGCGGCGAGTGCGAAGCCCGCGCTCGCGATCGTCGACCAGAAGCTCCCGCCCGAAGGCGGCGCCTCCGTCGTGCGCGCGCTGCACGCGGCGATCCCCGCGCTGCGCATCGTCGTCGCGAGCGGCGGCGATCTCGACGCCGCGCTGCGCGACGACCTCGCGCGCATCGGCGGCAGCTTCCTGCGCAAGCCGTTCGCGCCCCGTACCCTCGCCGAGATGGTGCGTCGCGTGCTCGCGGGAGAGAGCCACCCCGACGGTCTCCGCTGATGGCGTCGATCGTCGTCGTGGGCGGCGGCATCGCCGGGCTCGCGTGTGCCTGGCGGCTGCGGCACGCCGAGCACGACGTCGAGGTGCTCGAGGCCGCGGACGCGCCGGGCGGCCGCGTGCGCACGACGCTCGTCGACGGCTACCGCCTCGAGCGCGGGCCGGCGGCGTTCGGCCCGCTCGACCACAACCGCCGCGTGCTCGTGCACGCGCTCGGCCTGCAGGACGCGCTCCATCCGATCGAGCCGGGCGGCAGCGCGGTGCTGCGACGCGGCGTCTTCGTTCCGGTGCCGACCGACTCGGTGCGCGCGTTCTTCGCGTCGCCGCTCCTGTCGGTGGGCGCGCGCGTGCGCGCCGCGCGCTTCGCGCTCGATCTCGTGCGCCGCCGCGGCGAGCTCGACCTCCACCACCCCGAGCGCGCGGCCGCGCGCGAGCGCGGCGACGCCGCCACCGATCTGGCGCGCGCGTGCGGCGTCGAGGCGCGCGACTTCCTGGTCGCGCCCGTGCTCGAGCCGCGCCTCGGCGCGCCGCTCGAGGCGTGCTCCGATGCGTTCGTGCAGCTCGTGCTGCTCGAGGAGCTGCGCGGCGGCGGCTTCGAGGCGATCACCGGCGGCATGGGGCGCGTCGTCGACGCGCTGCGCGACCAGGTCGCGGTGCGCTGCGGCGCGCGCGTCGAGAGCGTGGAGACGGAGCGCGGCGGCGCGGTCGTTCGCTATGTCGCGAGCGGGCGCGAGCGGCGCGTGTTCGCGGACGCCGTCGTGATCGCGCTGCCCGCCGATCGCGCCGCCGCCGTCTGCGCGAAGCTCACGCCCGAGGAGCACGGCTTCCTCGCGAGCGTCGGGACCGGGCGCGCGCTCGTCGTGCACGCGCTGCTCGACGAGCCACCGCGCGGGCTCGCGCACTACGCGCTCCACGTCCCGTCGCAGCTCGGCCTCGACCTCGCGCGCATCTGCGTCGAGCACCACAAGCGCGACGCCGCGCCGCCGGGCGCGGGCGCGCTGCGCATCGAGCTCGACCCGCGCGCCGTGGAGCGCCTGTGGAGCCGCGACGACGATCGGCTCGGGGCGCGCGTGCTCGAGGCGCTCGAGCGCACGCCGATCGGCCGGGTGCGGCCGCGGCGCATCGTCGTCGAGCGCGTGGCGTCGGCGGGCTCGCGCTTCGCGCCCGGCGCGCTGCGGCGGCTGCGCGCCTTCCTCGAGCGCGCGGAGCGCACGCCGCGGCTCGCCTTCGCCGGGGACTTCCGCGTCGGCCCGTATACTGAGGGCTCCCTGACGAGCGGTCTGCGCGCGGCGAGCGAGGTGGTCCGCGCGCTCGGCTGACGCCTCCGCTCGTTCCGACCGCCGGAGGCCCCGTGTCCCTTCGCTACCTGCACACGATGGTGCGCGTCACCGATCTCGACGCGTCGCTCGCGTTCTACTGCGACGCGCTCGGCCTGCGCGAGCTGCACCGCTACGACGTTCCCGCCGGCCGCTTCACGCTCGTCTTCCTCGCCGCGCCGGGCGACGACGACGCGCAGGTCGAGCTCACGCACAACTGGGACCCGGAGGCGTACGGCGGCGGGCGCAACTTCGGGCACCTCGCCTACGAGGTCGACGACGTCTACGCGGCGTGCGAGCGGCTCGCCGCGCACGGCGTCGTCATCCTGCGTCCGCCGCGCGACGGCCGCATGGCCTTCGTGCGCTCGCCCGACGCGATCTCGGTCGAGCTGCTGCAGAAGGGCGCGCCGCTCGCGCCGCGCGAGCCGTGGGCCTCGATGCCGAACACGGGCGAGTGGTAGCGATCGTGTCGGCGGGCGGCGCAGGGGCCTTCGCGCCGGGAAGCGCTCCGGGTCGGGAGCGCGCGTGAACGCGGAGCACCCGCGCGTCGTGCTCCACGCCGACATGGACGCGTTCTACGCGTCCGTCGAGCAGCGCGACGACCCGCGCCTGCGCGGCCGCCCGGTGATCGTCGGCGGCACGGGAGCGCGCGGCGTCGTGTCGGCCGCGAGCTACGAGGCGCGCGCCTTCGGCGTGCACTCGGCGATGCCGACCTATCGCGCGCGCCAGCTCTGCCCGCACGGCGTCTTCCTGCGCGGCGAGATGGCTCGTTATGCGGCCGAGAGCCGGCGCATCTTCGACGTGTTCCGCGAGTTCTCGCCGAGCGTCGAGGGGCTCTCGCTCGACGAGGCCTTCCTCGACCTCACGGGCTCGGAGCGGCTGCTCGGCGCGCCGGGCGACGTGGGCCGGCGTCTGCGCGCGCGCGTGCGCGAGGTGACGGGGCTCGCCGTCTCCGTCGGCATCGGCCCCGTGAAGATGGTCGCGAAGATCGCGAGCGACGCGGCGAAGCCCGACGGCCTCGTCGAGGTGCGCGCGGGCGACGTGCGCGCGTTCCTCGACCCGCTCCCCGTGCGCCGGCTGTGGGGAGTCGGGGCGACGGGCGAGCAGCGGCTCCACGCGCTCGGGCTGCGGACCGTCGGCGACGTCGCGCGCGCGGATGCGCGCTTGCTCGAGCGCGCGCTCGGCGCGCACGGCGTCGCGCTCGCGCGGCTCGCGCGCGGCGACGACCTGCGCGAGGTCGAGCCGTTCCGCGAAGCCGTCTCGTACAGCGAGGAGAACACGTTCGCGCGCGACGTCGCGTCGCGCGACGTGCTCGCCGCGACGCTCCTCGCGCACGCCGAGGCCGTCGCGCGGCGCCTCCGCCGCGACGGGCTCGAGGCGCGCACGGTCGTGCTCAAGTGGCGGTTCGGGAGGCGGCGCGCGCCCGGGCCGCGCGGCTACCCGCTGCACACGCGCCGCACGACGCTGTCCGCGCCGACCGACGAGGGCCTCGTGATCGCGCGCGAGGCGACGCGGCTGCTCGACCGCGGCGCGCTCGACGAGCCGGTGCGGCTCGTCGGGGTCGGCGCGACGAACCTGGTGGCGCGCGGCGACGGGCAGCTCGGGCTCTTCGAGGGCGCCGAGCGCGCGTCGACCGAGCGGCGGCGCCGGCTCGACCGGGCCGTCGACGCGCTGGTCGACCGCTTCGGCGACGGCGCGGTGAAGCGGGGCGGCGAGGGCGACGCCGCGCGCGCCGGGCTGTCGCTGCAGGCGAAGCGCGGCGAGCGCGGTGCGCCGTCAGCGGAGCGCCCCGACTGAGAGCAGCCGGTACACGTCGTGGAGGCTCGCGTCGTTGCGGAAGCGCTTCACGATCGGGTCGGGCTGGCCGGCGGTCCAGATGCGCAGCTCCGCGTCGAGGTCGAGCGTCCCCGCGTTCTCCTTCGAGAAGCGCGTGATGCTCCGGTACGGGATCGACGTCACGAGCGCCTTGCGGCCGGCGATGCCCTGGCGGTCGACGAGCACGAGTCGCGCGCTCGTGAAGACGTAGAGGTCGCGCCCCACGCGGAAGGCCTTCTCGATGCGCTCGCCCGGGACGAGGAACGACGCGAGCTCCTCCTCGACCGACGACGACTCGAGCTCGCTCGCGGTCCCGATCCATCCGCTCCACATGCCCATCGCGTCGTCACCCCCCGTCGCTGCGGCGCGCAGGTTCGCGCACTCGGTCGCGGTCGCCCGCGCGCGTCGGCCGCGTCTTCCCCGGGGAGCTGGCCCAATTCGCGCCAGCTCCGCACCGACCCGCCGCGCCCGCGCCGGCCCGAACGTCCGTTCGATATCGACACGCGGCGTATCGCGACGGCGTCGGGCGGATCGCGTCGCGCAAGCGCCTCCCGGTCCGGTGGCGTGCGTCGACGAGGCTGCCTACTGTTTGCGCCGCTTGCAACTGGCCCTGCCCGATTTCGATTCCTTCCGAGTTCATCTCACTTCGCAGTCGGCTCAGAGTTCCGTGACGCAAGTGACGCGGCGACGAGGAAAGCAGCCGCGCCTCGACCGAGACCCGATCCTGCGAAGGACGTTAGGTGCGGGTCCGAATGGCTCGCGCCAATGAGTGGCCGGGCTTCTGGAGTGCATCTGTGAAGAAGTTGTACGTTGGGAACCTGCCCTGGAGCTGCACCGAGGACGAGCTCCGGGATCTGTTCGGATCGTTCGGTTCCGTCGAGTCGGTCGCGATCATCACCGACCGCGAGACGGGCCGCTCGCGCGGGTTCGGATTCGTCGAGATCGAGCCTTCGGAAGGCGCGGACAAGGCGATCGAGCAGCTGGATGGTCGCGACTTCGGCGGTCGCGCCCTGCGTGTGAACGAGGCGAACGACAAGCGCAGCGGCGGCGGCGGTGGCGGTGGCCCCCGCGGTGGCGGCGGCGGCGGTCGGCCTCGCTGGTAGCGCGCGGCAGGTAGCTTCGACGCGCGAGCTCCGCGAGAGCGGAGCTCGCGCGTTCCACCTTCCGGCCCGCTTCCGGCCGCGCCGCTCCGCGCGGCCGGCTCCCGCTCCGACGAGAGCGTTCGAGGCGCGCGTGTGGCGCGTCAGTCGCTCGACTTGTCCCAGCGGTAGACGTGCATCGGCGGCACGTTCAGCAGCTCGAGCTGCACGCTCGCGCGCCCGAACACGCGGCGCCCGAGCTTCTCCACGCGATCGCGGAACTGATAGGCGACGAACCGCCCGCCGGGCGCGAGCGCGTCGCGCACGCTCTCGAGGATGCTCGTGCCGAGCGCGCGCGGCATCGTCGAGAACGGGATCCCGGACAGGATCACGTCGGGCGCGGGAAGGTCGAACTTCGCGAGCGCGCTCGGAATGTCGGCCGCGCTGCCCTCGAACACGATGAGCCGCGGGTCGCGCACGTGCTCGCGCAGCAGCCGCGCGAAGTGCGGGTTGATCTCGATCGCGAGCAGCGTCGCGTCGGGGGCGAGGGCGCGGAGCAGCGCGCGCGTCGTGCCGCCCGTTCCGGGGCCGAGCTCGACGACGACGCGGCTGCTCGCGAGGTCGGCGCTCTTCACGATGCGGCGCTCGAGGAAGCGCGAGCTCGGAATCACCGACCCGACCTCCTTCGGTCGCTTCAGGAATCCGCGCAGGAAGGCCAGTCGGTGTTCGGGGTCGGGGGTGGCGAGGGGCATGCGAGAGCGTTCCTCCGTCGAGGCGCGCCCTCGGCGCGCGCGGTCGGATCGGGCTGGGAAGAGAGCGCACGTTTTTTAGAGGTGAAGCGACGCGCGGTCAAGCGAGTCGTGCGCGGCGCGGCGAGAATGCGCCGGAGCGCGGGGCCCTCCCCTCGAACGGGCGTTCGCGCGCCCGATCGTGCCGGGGCGGGCGCGGCTCGGACCGCGCGCCGGGCCGCGCATCGGGCCGCGCATCGGGCCGCGCGCCCGTTCGTCGCGCGCGCCCGACCCGCGCGCGGCCGCGCGCGCTCGGCGCGCGACGGCGCTGCGCGCCCGCCGCATCGCGACGTCGCCCATCGCGCGCGCTCCGCACACGCGCGCACTCCGCATCGCGCGCGCGTGTGCGGTATCGCGTCGCGCGCGCTCCGCGTGCCGCATCGCGCGCGCCGCGCGCCGCGCCGACCGCGCGCGCGTTCCGCGATCGATGTTAGTCGTAGACGCCGTCGACGGACCAGCGCCGCGCGGTCCAGTCGAAGCAGAGTCGCGCGACGACGCCGTCGCTCACCTGCACGTCGTAGTGATCGAGCGCATAGCGTTCGCCCTCGCTCCACCATCCGCCCGTGCTGCGCCACGGGCCGCTCGCGTGGACGACCTCGCCGCTCGTGACGGCGCTCGCGACGGCGACCGGCGCGCCGGCGTCGACGCGCACCCGCGCCGGCACGGGTGGGCGCAGTGCGCGAACGGCCGCGAGGGGCGGGCGCGCGTCCGTTCCCCGTTCGTCCCCGATGCGCGCGGTGTCGACGGGGCCGCCCGCGGCGCGGGCCTCGGCCGCGCGCGGCGCGAACGGCGCGAGGGCCCAGGCGTCGGGGCGGTGGACGTCGGCGACGCGCGGCGCGCCGACGCGCTCGCGCCCGCACAGCGCCTCGAGCTCGGCGAGCGTCGCGTCGAGCGCGGACGGGTCGGGGCCGCGCGGGCGGAACAGGTCGAGCTGGTCGCGTCGCACCGCCTCGCCCTCGGTCGCGAGCGCCACCGCGAGCACCGGCGCGCGCGGCGGGCTCGCCTCGAGCTCGCCGGCGAGCACGCGCATCCACACGCGCACGTCGAGCGTCGGCGCGGCGAGCCCGATGCGCCGCGCGTCGCGCGCGCGGCCCTCGAGCGCGAGCGCGAGCTCGAGCCGGCGCGTGGCGAGGCCGCGCACGGCGAGCCGCTCCGCGAGCCGCGCGGCGAGCCCGCGCAGCGCGAAGCGCAGCGGCTCGAGCCGGTCGATCGGCGCCTCGAGGTCGCAGGCCTCCTCGAGCCGCGCGTCGCGCGGCGCGGGCAGCGGCGGCTCGTCGTGCTCGCCGCGCGCGCGCGCGGCGAGCGCGCGCGCCTCGGGGCCGAGGCGCTGTGCGAGCGCGCGCCGCGGCAGGCGCAGGAGGTCGCCGACGCGCCGGATGCCGAGGCGCGTGAGGCGCTGTGCGAGCGCGTCGCTCGGCGCGAGCAGGTCGACGGGCAGCGCGGCGATCGCGCGCGCCTCCTCGTCGGGCCGCAGCGCGAGGAAGCCCGACGCGCGGGCCTCCGCGTGTGCGGCGCCGCGCGCCGCGGCCGCGAGCCGGCGCGCCACGCCGCGCGCCGCGAAGCGCGAGCTCGCGACGCCGACGAAGCCCGCGAGCCCGAGCGCGCCCGCGCGCGCGACGAGCGCCGACGCGAAGCCGTTCTCGGACGCGTACAGCGTCGCGGTTCCCGTCGCGTCGACGAAGACGGCGGCCTCGGCGGCGAACGGCGGCGCCTCGCGCGGGGCGAGCTCGGCGCGCGGCGCGAGGGCGAGCGCGGCGTCGAGCAGGCTCTGGCGCGCGCTCTGCTCGAGCGCGGCCGAGGCCGGCCGCACGACGAGCCCGGCGCAGGCCGCGCGCGCGCGGGCGACGGTCTGCGCCGCGCGCACGCCCGCGCGCGTCGCCGCCTCGGAGACGGCGACGATCTCCGCGCGCCCGTCGTCGCCGGTCGCGACGACGAAGGGGCGGCCCGCGAGCTCGGGGTGGGCGCGTCGCTCGGCCTGCACGAGGAAGTCCGGCGCCAGCAGGCAGGCGACGCGCCGCTGCGCGCTCATGCGGCGCGCTCGTCGCGCGGCGTCCGCACGCGCACGCCGCGCCCCGCGGCGGCCGGCGCCGTGCGGTGCCGCACGAGCGCGACCTCGAGCTCGAGCCCCTCGAGCAGCGTCGGCGCCTCGCTCCAGCGCGCGGGATGGCGCGCGAGCGCGAGCGCGACGTCGGCGGCGCTGCCGGCGACGCGTTCGTCGGCGAGCACGACGAGCGCGCGCGCCGCCGCCTGCGCCGCGCGCGCGAGCCGCCGCCAGGCGTTCGGGTCGCGCACCGCGCCGCGCGCGGGAGCGAGCCCCAGGTCGAGCACGACCAGCGGGAAGCCGTCGGTCTCGAGCAGCCGCGCGGCGATGCGCAGCGTCTCGTCGCCGGCGCGCGGGCGCGCCCAGAGCACGCGCTCGAGCGCCGCACCCGCGTCGTCGGCCGAGATCGGGTCGAAGGCGTCGGCGGCGTCGATCCAGGCCGCGCAGTGGCCGGCCCGGGTCGCGCGCGCGACGAGCGCGAGCGCGACGGAGGTGCGGCCGGACGAGGCCGGCCCGGCGATCTCGCTCAGCCCGGCGCGCGGCAGGCCGCCGCCGAGCAGGGCGTCGACCTCGGTGAGGCCGGTGGGCCAGGGCGCGGCGCCGCTCGCGTCGCCGGCCGCCGGGCCGCGCCGCAGCTGCGAGCCGAGCGCGCGCACGAGCGCGTCGAGCCGCGCCGCGCGATCGGCGGGGGCGGCGGATGCGGCAGGGGAGGCGTCGGACGCGGGGCGCGCCCGGGCGAGCCGGTGCGGGGGGCCGGGGGGCATGCGGCGATCTTCGCCTTTTGTTCGCCTCCGGGTCAAGCCCGTCCCGTCGCAGCGGGAAACGGGGCGGAAGCGGGGCGGGGGCCGCGCCGGCGGCGATCAGCGGTGCAGGAAGGTGCGGCCGTCGGCGATCCGCACGCGCCCCTCGGCGATCAGGCGGATCGCCTCGGGCACGAGCCGCCGCTCGGCGGCCTGGACGCGTGCCGCGAGCGCGTCGGGCGTGTCGCTCTCGAGCACGGGCACCGCCTCCTGCAGCAGGATCGGGCCGCGGTCGTAGGCGTCGTCGGTGAAGTGCACGGTCGCGCCGCTCACCTTCGCGCCCTTCGCGAGCACGGCTTCGTGCACGCGGTGGCCGTAGAAGCCCGGGCCGCTGAAGGCGGGGATGAGCGCGGGGTGCACGTTGATCGCGCGGCCGTCGTACTTGCCGCGCGACTGGAAGAGCGAGAGGAAGCCGAGCAGCGCGACGAGGTCGACCTCGTGGCGTGCGAGCTCGGCGTGGAGCGCGTCGTTGAAGGCGTCGATGTCGCGCAGCGCGCGCCGCGACACGACGGCCGTCGGCACGCCGCGGCGGCGCGCGCGCTCGAGGCCGAACGCGTCCTCCTTCGACGAGATCGCGACGACGACCCGCGCGGGCAGCCCGCGGTCGATGTGCTCGAAGAGGTTCTCGAGGCTCGTGCCGCTGCCCGACAGCAGGACGGCGACGCGCAGCGGCGCCGTCATGTCAGGCGGAGCGCGCGCCGTCCGCCGCGCCGAAGAGCGCCGCGTGGATGCGACGCGTCGCCGGCGAGCGGTTCAGCGTGTAGAAGTGGAGTCCGGGGGCGCCGCGCGCGAGCAGGTCGCGGCACTGCCCGGTCGCCCACTCGACGCCGACCGCCGCGACCGCCTCGTCGCCGCTCGCCGCGTCGAGCCGGCGGTCGAGCTCGGCCGGGATCTTCGCGTTCGAGAGCTGCGCCATGCGCCGCACGTTCGACGCGCTCACGATCGGCATGATGCCGGGCACGATCGGCACGCGGACGCCGGCGGCGCGCGCGCGGTCGACGAAGCGGAAGTAGTCGTCGTTCGCGAAGAAGAGCTGCGTGATGAGGAAGTCGGTGCCGGCGGCGACCTTGCGCACGAGGTGGCGGAGGTCGTCGTCCGCGGAGAGCGCGCGCGGATGCACTTCCGGATAGCAGCCCCCGCCGATCGAGAACGACCACGGCCCCTGTCGGATGAAGGCGACGAGCTCGCTCGCATAGGCGAACGCGTCGCTCGGCGGCGCGAACTGCGGCTCGTCGGCCGGCGGGTCGCCGCCGAGCGCGAGCACGTTCTCGATGCCGGCGCGCTCGAGCCCGTCGAGGATGTTCGCGATCTCGGCGCGCGAATAGCTGATGCACGGCAGGTGGCACATCGCGGTGACGCCGGTGTCGTGCTGGATCCGCTTCACGAGGTCGATCGTCTTGTCGCGCGTGCCGCCGCCCGCGCCCATCGTGACGGACACGAAGTCGGGCGCGACGTGCGCGAGCTCGGCGATCGTGCGGAACAGCGATGCGAAGCCCGCCTCCGTCTTCGGCGGGAAGAACTCGAACGAGATGACGGGACGTCCGTTGCCGTACAGGTCCGCGATGCGCATGGCGGCGCAGTCTACCACCGCGCAGCATTGACGCCCCCGCACCGGACGGCGAGACTGCGCCGCTCGCGGAGGCGCCCATGTCGATTCTCGTGAGCGGATCGGTCGCGTACGACCACATCATGGTCTTCGAGGACCGCTTCAAGCACCACATCCTGCCCGACAAGGTCCACGTGCTGAACGTGTCGTTCGTCGTGCCGACGCTCGACAAGCGCTGGGGCGGCACGGCGGCGAACATCGCCTACAACCTGCGCATCGTGGGCGAGGACCCGATCGTGCTCGCCACCGCCGGGCGCGACTTCGATCCGTACCTCGAGCACATGCGCGCGTGCGGGCTGCGCACGGACGGCGTGCTCGTGCTCGGCGACGCGATGACGGCGCAGGCGTTCATCACGACCGATCTCGACGACAACCAGATCACGGCGTTCCACCCCGGCGCGATGACGCGCGCGCACGAGGCGAAGATCTCGTCGGTCGCCGACGCGGGGCGCGTGCGCGTCGGCATCGTCGCGCCGAACGGCAAGCAGGCGATGCAGGAGCACGCCGCGGCGCTCAAGTCCGCGGGCACGACCTGCGTCGTCGACCCCGGCCAGGCGCTGCCGCTGTTCGACGGCGACGAGCTGCTCGCGCTGCTCGACGGCGCGTCCGTCTACGTCGTGAACGACTACGAGTGGGCGCTCACGCTCGAGAAGACGGGCGAGAGCGCGGAGGCGATCGCCGAGCGCGTCGGCGCGGTCGTCATCACGCGCGGCGGCGAGGGCTCGGAGCTGCGGCGCGGCGGTCGCACCGACGCGGCGGTGTCGCTCGCCTCGGAGCGCTGCGTCGTCCCGGCGGTGAAGGCCCTCGCGATCGTCGACCCGACGGGCTGCGGAGACTCGTACCGCGCGGGCCTCCTGCACGCGCTGCACCGCGGCCTCCCGCTCGAGACGGGCGCGCGCATCGGGTCGCTGTTCGGCGCGCTCAAGATCGCGCGCCCCGGCCCGCAGAGCATTCCGCTCGACGCCGCCGCGTTCCGCGAACGCTATGTGCGGGAGTACGGCGAAGGCTTCTGACGTGGACACGGCGCCCCGCGACCGCGGTCGCGACCTCGCGTGGTTCGGGCTCGGCATCGCGCTGCCGGTGCCGTGGGTCGTCGCGAGCGCCGTCGGTGGACTCGGCCTCCCGGCGGGCTGGGTCGCCGTGCTGTCGGGCCTCGCGATCCTGGGCGCGGCCTTCATGCTGTCGTGGTCGTGCGAGATCGGCGAGCGCTACATCCCGCAGGCGTTCGCACTGCTCGTGCTCGCACTCGTCGGCGTGCTGCCCGAGTACGCGGTCGACCTCTCGTTCGCGTGGAAGGCGGGCGAGGATCCCGCCTGGGCGCACTACGCCGTCGCCAACATGACGGGCGCCAACCGGCTCTTGATCGGCGTCGGCTGGGCGGCGGTCGTGCTGATCACGTGCTGGAAGTCGGGCACGCGCGAGCTCGAGATCGCGCACGGGCAGCGCCTCGAGCTGCGCTTCCTGATCTGGGCGACGCTCTACTCGTTCGTCATCCCGCTCAACGGGAAGATCGACCTGCTCGACGCCGTCGTGCTGCTCGGCCTCTTCGGCGCCTACGTCGTCGCGGCGATGCGCGGCGACCGCCACGAGGAGGAGGAGCTGCTCGGGCCGGCGCTGCTGATCGACGTGAACTTCAGCGACCTCGGGCGCCGCCTGTGGGCCGTCTTCCTGTTCGGTTGCGCGGGCTGGTCGATCTGGGTGTCGGCCGAGCCCTTCGCGCACAGCCTCGTGATGGTCGGGCGGAGCTCGGCGATCGACGAGTTCCTGCTCGTGCAGTGGGTCGCGCCGCTCGCGTCGGAGTCGCCGGAGTTCGTGGTCGCGCTGCTCTTCGCGCTGCGCGTGCGCGGGTCGATCGGCATCGGCGCGCTCGTCTCGTCGAAGGTGAACCAGTGGACGCTGCTCGTCGGCGCGCTGCCGCTCGCCTTCATGCTGTCGTCGGGAGGCTGGAGCGGGCTCCCGCTCGACGAGCGCCAGACGCACGAGCTGTACCTGACGTCGGCGCAGTCGCTCTTCGCGGCGATCCTGCTGGCGGACCTCGCGTTCTCGCGCGCCGAGGCGATCGCGCTCTTCGCGCTGTTCGCCGTGCAGCTCCTGCTGCCCTCGACGCACGTGTGGTTCACGTGGCTCTACCTCGCGGGTGCCGCGGGCCTCCTGCTCTTCGGGCCGCGCGCGAAGACGCGCGGCTTCCTCTCGCTCGTCACCTCGCTGCCGTCGAGCGACCGCGCCGCGCGGCGTGCGTCGGGGAGCGGCGCGGGGAGCGCCTCGGCGCCCGGCGCGTGAGCGCGCCGGCGCGCGCCGCGGACGGCGTCGACGTCGTCGTCGTCGGCGCGGGCGTCGTCGGGCTCGCGAGCGCGGCGGCGCTCGCGAGCGCGGGGCGCGGCGTCGTCGTGCTCGAGCGCGCGGCGCGCATCGCGACGGCGACGACGAGCCGCAACAGCGGCGTGCTGCACGCCGGGCTCTACTACCCGCCCGGCTCGCTCGCCGCGCACGCGTGCGTCGAGGGGCGCGCGCTCACCGTCGCGCGCTGTCGCGAGCGCGGCATCGACTGGCGCGAGACGGGCAAGCTCGTCGTCGCGTGCGCGCCCGACGAGGTGCCGCGGCTCGAGGCGCTCGCCGCCAACGCGCGCGCGTGCGGGGCGCCGGACGTCGAGCTCGTCGACGCGGCGTTCGCGAGCGCGCGCGAGCCGCACGTGCGCGCGGTCGCCGCGCTGTGGTCGCCGCGCACGGGCATCGTCGACGCCGTCGGCCTCGCGGCGTCCTTCGCGGCGGAGGCGGAGGCTTCGGGCGCGGCGTGTCTCACGTCGCGCGAAGTGGTCGGGCTCGCGCGCACGCGCGACGGGTGGCGCGTCGACGTGCGCGAGCCCGACGGCGCGCGCGGCGCGATCGCCGCGCTCGCGGTCGTCGACGCGGCCGGCCTCGAGGCCGACCGCGTGGCCGCGCTCGCCGGCATCGACGTCGACGCCGCCGGCCTGCGCCTGCACCCGTGCAAGGGGAGCTACTTCGCGCTCGCGCCCGGAGCGCCGCTCGCGTTCCGCGGGCTCGTGTATCCGCTGCCGGCCGGCGGCGGGCTCGGCGTGCACGCGACGCTCGACCTCGGCGGGCGCGTGCGCTTCGGCCCGGACGCGGAGTACGTCGCGCCCGAGGCGCGCGACGACGTGCGCGTCGACCCGGCGAAGGCCGCCGCGTTCGCGCGCGCGATCGCGCGCTATGCGCCCGGCATCCGCGAGGAGTGGCTCGCGCCGGACGACGCCGGTGTGCGGCCCAAGCTCGCGGGGCCGGGCGAGCCGTTCCGCGACTTCGTGGTGCGCGAGGAGAGCGCGCACGGCGCGCCGGGCTTCGTGAGCTGCGTCGGGATCGAGTCGCCCGGGCTCACCGCCGCCGCGTCGCTCGCGCGCCGCGTGGCCGCGCTGCTCGCGTCACTCTGAGCGCGCGGCGTCGGGCGCGACCCACGCGGCGACCGCCACGTTGTCGCCGCTCCGGCGGCGCCGGTGCGCGGCGAGCGCGGCCTCGGCGAGTGCGCGCGCGAAGCGCTGTGCCCGGCAGGCCGGCGGCACGGCGACGCCCCGTGCGACGGCGAGCGCTTCGGCGACCGCCTCCTCGGGGTGATCGACGCCGATGCCGACCTCGGAGAGCCCGTCCGTCGCGAGCGCGAGCGCGCGCAGGCCGCCGAGCGGCGCGCAGCCGAGCGCGGTGTTGGCGCGGTGCCACGTCTCCTCGGGGAGGCCGAGGAAGTGCGGCGACGCGTGCGCGCCGAGCGCCGCCCAGCCGCGCTCCTCGACGCGCTCCGCGGCGCACGCCAGCACGTGGCTGTCGCCGACGCCGGCCCACGCGACGAGGTCGTCGCCGGGGCGCACGAGCGCGATCGCGAGCGTCGTCGGCGCGGGCGGGAGCCGGCGCGCGGCGGCGTCGGCGATCGCGCGCGCGCTCGCCGTCTGCAGCGCGGCGTAGAGCCAGTCGTTCCACGCGCGGCCCGCGTCCGCTCCGCCCGCGACCGGCGGCGTCGCCGCGCACGCCGCGGGCGCGATCGCATCGACGACCGCGGCGATCGCGGCCTCCGCGCCGTGCGCGCCGTCGTGGCCGTCAGCCACCGCGAGCAGGACGCCGCCCGCGCCCTCCGCGAAGGCGGCGGCGTCCTCGTTGGGCTCGGTGTGGTCGTAGACCTTGGCCGCGCCGCCGCGCGAGAGGGCGATGGCGCACGCGCCCTGCGCGACGCCCTCGACGCTCCCGACCTCGACGCAGCGCGCGCCGAGCAGGCGGTGCGCGCGCGGCGCGTCGCTCACGCGCCCTCGGAGCCGGGAAGCGGGGCGGGGTCGTCGTCGAACAGCTCGTTCGTGGCGATCACGAGGTCGGCGACGGGGGTTCCCCCGATCAGGTGCTCCTGGATGATGCGCTCGAGGTTCTGCGGCGTCGCCTTGCGGTACCACGTGCCGTCCGGGTAGACGAGCGCGATCGGTCCCTGCATGCACACGCGCAGGCACTCGGCCTTCGTCCGGAAGACGCCGCCCGCGCGGTCGACGAGCCCGAGCTCCTTGAGCCTCGCCTTCAGGAACTGCCACGCCTCCTGCTGCAGCGCGGGCGGCGCGCAGTCGCCGCCCGTGCAGAGGAAGACGTGACGTCGGTAGTCGCCGACGTGCAGCTCGTCGAGCTTGGCGGCGACGCGCGCCGCACCGGGAAACGCGGGCTCGGACGGAGCGCGGGTGGAGTCGGGCATGCCGGGTAGTATACGCGCCGTCGTCCGACGGCCGCGGCACGCGCCGCGCGCTCGCCGCGCGCGGCGGCGGCCGCGCGCGCCACTCGATCGGTTGCGGAGCACCCGCATGTCTTCGATGCGCACGACGCCCTGGCGCGGGGGCAGCTTCCAGGAGGATCGCCGCCGCGATCTCGTGCTCGCGGTGTGTCACGAGATCGGGAACCTCGTGGCGGCCGTGCGTCTCGAGGCCCACCTGCTCGACGACGAGGACGGTCCGCTCGGCGTCGCGCGCGCGGCCGTCGCGATCGAGGACCTGACGGCGCGCGTCGGCGCGCTGCTCGCGCAGGTGCGGCCGCTGCTCGAGGAGGTGGACGGCGGCGGGGCGGGGCGCGTCAGCGCGCGCGCGCTGCTCGCGAACCTGCGCGACGTGTTCGACGAGCGCGGGGCGCCCGGCGTGCGGCTCGCGATCGAGGTCGCGCCCGATCTCCCCTTCGTCGTCGGCGACCCGGAGCGCATCAACGCGCTGCTGCTGCTGATCGCGCTCGGCGGCGTCGAGGCCGCGACGCGCGCGCGCGGGAGCGAGCCGGGCCGGGTCGACGTCGCGGCGCGCGTGTGCGACGACCGGCTCGAGATCGCGGTGTGCGACGACGGCCCGCGCGATGGCGAGCTCGACGACTGGCGGGTCGGCGCGCAGCGCGGGCGCGTGCTCGCGCTCCAGCTCGCCGACCTCCTGCTCGGCTCGCTCGGCGGCGAGGCCGACGTCGAGCGCGCCGACGGCCGCACGTGCGTGCGGCTCGTGCTCGCGATCGCGGGCGACGACCCGCCGCCGCGCTAGCGGCGCGCGTCGTGCGCCGACGCCTCGAGGAGCTGGGCGGGAACTTCGCGCAGCTGCCAGACGACGCCGAGCCGCGCGAGCGCGCGCAGCGCGTACCAGGTGACGTCGATCTCCCACCAGAAGAAGCCGTTGCGCGCGGCCGGCATGTACTTGTGGTGGTTGTTGTGCCAGCCCTCGCCGAGCGTGAGCAGCGCGAGCCACAGGTTGTTGCGGCTGTCGTCGCCCGTCTCGTAGCGGCGCGACCCGAACAGGTGGGCGAGCGAGTTGATCGAGTAGGTCGCGTGCCAGAGCAGCGTCGTCGAGATGCAGAAGCCGAAGACGAGCCACGAGAGCCCGCCCGCCGCGAAGAGCCCCGCCGCGAGCAGGGCGGGCGGCACGACGTGCCAGCGGTTCAGCCACACGAGCTCGGGGTAGCGCGCGAGGTCGGGAACGAGCTCGATCTCGGTGCGCCCCCACGCGTCGTCGAAGATCCACGCCTGGTGCGAGTACCAGAAGCCCCGGCGCGGCGAGTGCATGTCGCCGTCGCGATCGGAGAAGCGGTGGTGGCGGCGGTGCCCGGCCGCCCACCAGAGCGGCCCCTTCTGCACCGCCATGCAGCCGAGCACGGCGAGGGCGAACTGGAAGGCGCGGCTCGTGCGGTAGGCGCGGTGCGAGAAGTAGCGGTGGTAGCCGCCGGTGATGGCGAACATGCGCAGCCAGAAGAGGCCGAGGCAGAGCGCGACCTCGGTCGCGCCGACGCCGGTGAAGAACGCGAGCAGGCACGCCGCGTGGATGGTCCAGTAGATCGCCGCGGAGAGCGCGGCCTGGCGCGACCACGCGCCGTCGGCGTCGCGCTCGCCGGGAGCGGCGGCGGGCGCCGCGGCCGCCGCCCGCGGCGCGGCCTCGAGCGGCGCGGGCAGGTCGAGGTTCGCTTCGGGCGTCGTCGGGATCGGGCTGGCCATGGGAGCGCGGCTCCTCCTCGTGCGTGGGCAGCACCCGCGGCGCGCGCCCGCGCGGGCGGCGTCCGGGCTCCGGATGGACCTTCGGTGGAGGCGGCCGAACGCTACGGAGCGCATCGGCGCTGCGCAGCGCGCGCGCTGTGAAACTTGCGTAAAAGGGCGAGCGGCGCGGAGGGTGGCGCCTCTGCTAGCTTCCGCGCCCGCCACGCGCCGGCGGCCGCGCACGTGCACGAGCCGCCGCCCCCCGCGCACGTCACCGGAATGCCCGAGCCCGCGTCGGCTCGACGCCGGACGGACCGAGAGCCCGCCCATGAGCACGACTGCATCCGCCGGAAGACCGCTCGCCTCGAGCGCCGCGCGCAAGGATCTGCGCAACCTCGCCATCATCGCGCACGTCGATCACGGCAAGACGACGCTCGTCGACGGGCTCTTGCGCCAGTCGGGCGTGTTCCGCGCGAACCAGGAGGTGGCGGAGCGCGTGATGGACTCGGGCGACCTCGAGCGCGAGCGCGGCATCACGATCCTCTCGAAGAACACCGCGATCGAGTTCGAGGGCGTGCGCATCCAGCTCGTCGACACGCCGGGCCACGCCGACTTCGGCGGCGAGGTCGAGCGCGTGCTCGGGATGGTCGACGCGTGCCTGCTGCTCGTCGACGCGGTCGACGGCGTGATGCCGCAGACGCGCTTCGTGCTGCGCAAGGCGCTCGGGCACGGCCTGCGCCCCGTGCTCGTCGTGAACAAGGTCGACCGCCCCGAGCAGCGCGCGGAGGCGGTCGTCGACGAGGTGTTCGACCTGCTCGTCGAGCTCGGCGCCGACGACGAGCAGCTCGACTTCCCGGTCGTGTACGCCTCCGCGAAGAAGGGCATCGCGTCGCGCGACCTCGAGGCGATCGTCGCCGGCCGCGCGGTCGACCTGCGGCCGCTCCTCGAGACCATCCTCGAGCACGCGCCCGCGCCGGCCGTCGACGTCGACGCGCCGCTCCAGTTCCAGGCGGTGACGCTCGGCTGGGACGACTTCGTGGGCCGCCTCGTGATCGGCCGCGTCGAGCGCGGCACGCTCGTGCGCGGCGCGACCGTCCAGCGCGTGACGCAGGAAGGCGCGCACGAGACGTTCCGCGCGACGAAGCTGTTCGGCACGCGCGGGCTCGAGCGCGTCGAGCTCGAGCGCGCGAGCGCGGGCGAGATCGTCGTGCTCGCCGGCATCGACTCGATCCAGATCGGCGACACGGTGTGCGACCCCGCCGTGCCCGAGGCGCTCGCGCCGATCGCGGTCGACCCGCCGACGATCCGCGTGCACTTCTCGATCAACTCGTCGCCGTTCGCGGGCCGCGAGGGCAAGTTCGTCACGAGCCGCCAGATCGCCGATCGCCTCGAGCGCGAGGCGCTCGGCAACCCGTCGGTGAAGATCGGCGCGACGGGCTCGCGCGACACGTTCGAGGTGGCCGGCCGCGGCGAGCTGCAGATCGCGATCCTGATCGAGACGATGCGCCGCGAGGGCTACGAGTTCTCCGTGTCGCGGCCCGAGATCATCACGCGCGTGGTCGACGGCGCGAAGTGCGAGCCGGTCGAGGACGTGGTGATCGAGGTGCCCGAGGCGAGCGCGGGCGCGGTGATGGAGAAGCTGCCGCAGCGCAAGGGCCGGCTCGTCTCGATGCACCAGCACGACGACCGCGTGACGATGGCGTTCGTCGTGCCGAGTCGCGGCCTGTTCGGCTACCGCACCGAGTTCCTCACCGACACGCGCGGCGAGGGGCAGCTGCATCGGACCGTGCGCGGCTACGAGCCCTGGGCGGGCGACCTCACCGCGCGCGGCGTCGGCGCGATCGTCGCGACCGAGGCCGGCAAGGCGACGACGCACGCGATCTTCGGCATCCAGGAGCGCGCGACGCTCTTCGTCTCGCCCGGCGACCCCGTCTACGAGGGGCAGGTGTGCGGCGAGAACCGCCGGCCGGGCGACATGAACGTCAACGTGTGCCGCGCGAAGAAGCTCACGAACGTGCGCGCGGCCGGGCGCGACGAGAACGAGATGGTGACGCCCGCGCGCCGGCTCACGATCGAGTCCGCCCTCGAGTGGATCGAGGACGACGAGCTGCTCGAGGTCACGCCGAAGTCGCTCCGTCTGCGCAAGCGCATCCTCGACAAGAGCTTCCGCAAGCGCTGAGCGCGCCGCGCGGCCGCGACGGGTTGACCGCGCGCGCGGCGCCGCGGAAACTCCGCGCGCCATGACGACCCCCTCCTTCTCCCTGACCCCGTCCGAGGCGCGCGCCTATCGCGAGGACGGCTTCTTCGTCCGCGAGGCGCAGTTCGCG
Source organism: Myxococcota bacterium (assembly GCA_041389495.1). Lineage (NCBI taxonomy): Bacteria > Pseudomonadati > Myxococcota > Myxococcota bacterium. The sequence continues at coordinate 1,649,109 of JAWKRT010000001.1, forward strand.
CCCGCCGAGCTCGACGCGATGCGCGCGGCCGCCGAGCGCGTCGTCGCCGTCGCGGGCGCCGCGGCGCAGGCGAGCCCGGCCTACGCGATCGACGGCAACCGCTACGTCGACACCGACGGCATCACCGTGCAGTTCGAGCACGCCGAGGGCACCGCGACGATCCGCGTGATCGAGCCGTTCCACCACCTCGACCCGCTGTTCGACGCCCTGCTCGACGACCCGCGCATCGTCGAGCCGATGCGCGGCGTGCTCGGCTGCGACCGCGTCGCGGTGTGGACCGACAAGATGAACCTGAAGCGCCCTCGCGAGGGGTCGCGCTTCCGCTGGCACCAGGACTCGCCCTACTGGACGCACGTCTGCGCGCACGTCGACCGGCTGCCGAACGTCATGGTCGCGCTCGACGACGCGAGCGAGCGCAACGGCTGCTTCCGCGTCGTGCGCGGCAGCCACACGAAGGGCTGCCTCCCGGGCATCCACGACGGCTCGCGGCTCGGCCCGCTGTTCACGGACCCGACGGCCTTCGACGAGTCGCGGCAGGTGCCGATCGCGGTGCCCGCCGGGTCGCTCGTCTTCTTCAGCCCGCACACCGTGCACGGCTCGCTGCCCAACGAGTCCGACGAGCCGCGGCGCGCGCTCGTGCTGACCTATCAGCCCGCGGGCTTCCCGATGTTCAAGCGCGAGGGCGTGCGCGAGGCGGGCGCCGCGAGCGCCGCCGGGTGAGGCGCGGCGCCCGGCGGCGACGCTAGGCGTCGACGTCGCGCAGCGAGGCGCGCGCGAACTCGCGCGCGAGCGCGTCGTACGTCGTCGCGACGGGGAACTGCGGGAACTCGTCGATCACGTTCTGCGGCGGGCGGAACAGGATCCCCGCGTCGGCCTCGGCGAGCATCGTCGTGTCGTTGTACGAGTCGCCGGCGGCGATGATGCGGAAGTTCAGGCCGTGCAGGGCCTGGACGGCCTTGCGCTTCGGGTCCTTCTGGCGCAGGTGGTAGTCGACGATCGTGCCGCTCGCGTCGGACTCGAGGCGGTGGCAGAACAGCGTCGGGTGTCCGAGCTGCGCCATGAGCGGCGCGGCGAACTCGTAGAACGTGTCGGAGAGGATGATCACCTGGAAGCGCGCGCGCAGCCACGCGAGGAAGTCGGCCGCTCCCTCGAGCGGACGCATGCCGCCGATCACCTGCTGGATGTCGGCGAGCCCGAGCCCGTGCTCCTTCAGGATCGCGAGGCGCTGCTTCATCAGCACGTCGTAGTCGGGGATGTCGCGCGTCGTCGCGCGCAGCGCATCGATGCGCGTGCGTTCGGCGAACTCGATCCAGATCTCGGGGATCAGGACGCCTTCGAGGTCGAGACAGGCGAGCTCCACGTCCGGGACTCCTCGTGTGCCGCGGCGGGCGATGCGCGGCGTGCGCACGCGCGACGCGACCGGTGCCGACGAGGCGCGGAGTCTAGCGGCGAGGTACGCTCCGCGCGCCGCAGGGGGGCGGCGCGATGACGATCGTCGAAGCGCTCGTGCTCGGCCTCGTGCAGGGGCTGACCGAGTTCCTGCCCGTGTCGAGCTCGGGCCACCTCGTGATCTTCGAGACGCTATTCGGGATCGAGGGCGAGGGCGGCCTCGTGTTCGAGGTCGCCGTGCACGTGGCGACGCTGCTCGCGATCCTCGTCGTCTACCGCGCGCGCGTCGCCGGCCTCGCGCGCGGAGCGCTCGCGCGCGACCGCGACGCGTGGGCCTACATCGCGAAGCTCGCGCTCGCGACGTTTCCCGCCGTCGTCGTCGGTCTCGGCGCGAAGGACCGCATCGAGGCGACGTTCGCGAGCCCGGCCGTCGTCGGCGTCTGCCTCGTCGTCACCGCGGCCATCCTGTGGACGACGCGCGCGACGCTCCCGCGCGCGCGCGCCGCGGAGCCGGGCTTCGCGGCCGCGCTCTGGATCGGCTGCGCCCAGGCGTTCGCCATCCTGCCCGGCATCTCGCGCAGCGGCACGACGGTGGCCGCCGCGCTCGCGCTCGGCGTCGCGCCGATCGCGGCCGCCGAGTTCTCGTTCCTGCTCGGCACGATCGCGATCGCGGGCGCGGCGGTGCTGATCCTGCCCGACCTCGCGGGCGCGCGCGCCGAGCTCGCGCCGATCGCGCTCGGGAGCGCGGCGGCGCTCGCGTCGGGCGTCGGCGCGATCGCGCTCTTCCTGCGCCTGCTCGAGCGCAAGACGTTCCACGCGTTCGCCTACTACCTGGTCCCGGCCGGTCTCGGCTTCCTCGCGTACACGGCGCTGCGCGCCTAGCGAGCGCGCGCCCCGACGCAGAGCGGCCCGCCTCCCGAGGGAGGCGGGCCGCCGTCGTCGCCGGCTCGAGCCGCCGTCTACGGCTCGAGGATCGGGTGGAGCCGCTGCGCGGGCTGCGTCTCGCGCAGCTTCTTGAGCGCGCGCGCCTCGAGCTGGCGGACGCGCTCGCGCGAGAGGCCGAGCGACTGGCCGATCTGCTCGAGCGTGTGCTCCTCCTCGCCGCCGAGGCCGTAGCGCAGGCGCAGGATGAGCTGCTCGCGCGGCGTGAGCGACCCGATCAGCGAGCCCACCCCGGTGCGCATGCGCTCGTCGTCGATGCCGCCGTCCGGGCGCGTGGACGTCGGGTCGGCCACGAAGTCCTCGAGCCGCTTCTCCGTTCCCGCCACCGTCGACTCGAGCGAGATCGCCTCGCGCGAGAGGCGGTCGAGCGCTTCGAGCGACTCGGTGTCGGTGCCGAGCGCCGGCGCGAGCTCGGCCGGCGTCGGCTCGCGGCCGAGCTTGCCCGTCAGCTCCGCGCGCACGCGCTGGCTGCGCTGCAGCCGGTCGTGCACGTGCGAGGGCAGGCGGATCGTGCGCGAGTGGTTCTGGATCGCGCGCACGAGCGCCTGGCGGATCCACCAGACCGCGTACGTCGAGAACTTGAAGCCGCGCCGGTGATCGAACTTCTCGACCGCGCGGATGAGCCCCAGGTTGCCCTCCTGGATCAGGTCCGGGAACGACAGGCCGAGGTTCCGGTAGTCCTTCGCGATCGCGACCACGAGCTTCAGGTTGTGCTCGATGAAGCGGTTCTTGACCGTCGTCATCTGGTGGTGCGCCGTCTCGACGCGGTCGACCAGCTCGAGCAGCCGCTCCTTCGCGACGCCGGCCTGCTCCTCGAGCTCGGCGAGCCGACGCGTGCGCCGGCGCGCCTGGCGCATCTCGGCCGCGAGGTCGAGCGCCTGCTCGCGCAGCTCGACCAGCACGGCGAGCGACAGCTGCGCGCCGTGCATGTCCTTCGCGATCCTGGCGTCGGCCTTGGCGAGCGCGTCCGCATCGGCGTCGGCGCCCTTGAGCCAGATCTTGTCGCGGTCGGCCAGGTGGCCGCGCAGCTTCTTGACGGCGCGCTCGACGCGCGCCGCGATCTCGCCCGTCTCCTCGTCGCCGGCCGACTCCGAGAGCTTGGCGCCCGTGTGGGACAGCGCGCGCAGCGCATCCCAGCGCGAGACGACGTGCTTGGCCGAGCTCGGGATCGCGTAGAGCGCGTCGCGCAGCTGCGCCGTCGACGCCTCGAGATCCTTCGCGAGGACGACCTCCTCCTCGCGCTTGAGCGTGCGCGTGCCGCCGATCTCCTGGAAGTAGGACTCGAGCGGCCGCCGCTCGCGGCCGGGATCGAGCTCCTCGGACTGCGCGACGGGCGTCGCGCCCTGTGCGGACGACTTCGCCTTCGGATCGCTCTTTGCGTGCTGCTTCTCGCTCATACCACCACCTCGCGGGCTCCGTTCGTCAGTGCGATTCCGAAGTGCTCGTCGGATACCGCCTGCCCGGGCCCGGTTTCGGATCGGCCTCGTCGACTCGCGCCGACGGCGGAGCGCCGATCGGTCGGCGCGCTCGCCTGCCTCTGCCTCCAACCTCGCATCGCCGGCGTCGGCGCTTCCGCCGCTCGCGCCGACCGGACGACCGCAATGCCCAAGGACCGTTCGCTCGTCACGACGACCTCCCGCGAGCGGCGCGGGCCGCTCGCTGTCCGTACGGGGAAGGTCATGCTTCGCTGGCCACGGCTGCGGTGCGATCGACGGAGGCGAGGGCGCGCGATGGAATCGCCGTCCGCAGGCAGGGCTTCGCGTCCTGGCTGCGGGCCATCGATCGACCGAGTGGGGGGGCAACCAAGTGGCCCGGGATTATCTGCGTTTCGCGTGACTTCTGCTAGCGATTTTCCGACCCCGAGCACGCGATCGCGCTCCTCTCGAAAGGGCTGCCGGGCCACCCCGTGGGCGGCTCCGGGATTCCAGACTGGGTCGCCCTGGGCGCCTTGCCACCGTCCTCCTCGACCTCTCACGGGAGGTATGTGGCGCTTCGGCAACGTTTGTGTCGAACCTGCGGTCGCGGTGGCCCGAATCGGGCGCCTCGCGCCGGCGAGAGCGCCTTCGCGCCGCCCGCGCGGCAGCTCGTGCGCGGAGCGCGCGCGCTAGAAGGGCCAGATCAGGGGGATGAGGACGATCCCGAGGGTCGCGACGAGCACGTCGAGCGGCCACCCGCTGCGGACGAAGTCCGCGAAGCGGTAGCCACCCGGGCCGTAGACGATCAGGTGGGTCTGGTACGCGACCGGCGACGCGAACGCGCAGCACGAGGCCGAGGCCACGGCCATCACGAACCCGCGCGGGTCGGCGTCGACGAGCTGCGCAGTGGCGACGGCGACCGGGAACATGATCGCCGCGGCGGCGTTGTGCTGGAGCGTCTCGGCCATCGCGAGGCACAGCAGGTAGACGACGGCGAGCGCGACGTGCGGCGAGGCGTCGTGGCCGATGCCGGCGGCCGCGACCAGGCCGCGCGCCACGAAGTCCGCCGCGCCCGTCACCTGCATCGCCTGCGCGATGCCGAGCCCGGCCCCGATCACGATCAGGATCGGCCACTGCACGCTCTGCCGCGCCTCGGGCCCGGTGACGCAGCGCGTGAGGATCAGCACGCCGGCGCCCGCACAGGCGGCGAGCGAGATCGGCACGTCGAATGCGCTCACCGAGAGCACGAGCGCGACGAGCGTCGCGATCGCGAGCCAGGCGCGCTCGAAGCGCGGCTTGTCGCCTTCGCCGATGTCCGAGACGAGGAAGAAGTCGGGGCTGTTGCGGTGCGCGCGCAGGAAGCCGGGCGCCGTCTGCAGCAGCAGCGAGTCGCCCGGGCGCATGACGATGTCGCCGATCTTGCCGGCGACGCGCTCGCCGTTGCGGTGGATGGCGATCACCGCCGCGTCGTAGACGGTGCGGAAGTTCGCGCGCTTGACGGTCGTGCCCGCGAGCGGGGACGAGCTCGACACCACGGCCTCCACCCACATCCGACGCGCCGCCGACACGCGTCGCGCCTCCTCCTCCTCGACCGGCACGAGCCCGCGGATGCGCTGGAGATCGACGATCGTCGAGACGACGCCCGCGAACACGAGGTGGTCGCCGGCGCGGATCGGGAGGTCGGGCGCGACGGGCGTGATCACGCGGCCGCGCCGGTCGATCTCGACGAGGAACAGGCCGGGCAGGTGGCGGAGCCCGGCGTCCTCGACCGTCTGGTTGACGAGCGGGCACTCGGGCTCGACGCGCATCGTGATCATGTACTCGCGGCGCCGGTCCCCGACGACGTCGCCGGGCGGCTCGCGGTCGGGGAGCACGCGCCAGACGCCGAAGATCAGGTAGAGCAGCCCCGCGAGCGCGATCGGGAGGCCGAGCGGCAGCAGCTCGAAGAAGCCCATCTCGCGCATGCCCGCCTCGCCCATCAGGCCCGCGACCGTGAGGTTCACGCTCGTTCCGATCAGCGTCGTGCTGCTGCCGAGGATCGCCGCGTAGGACACGGGGATCAGCAGGCGGCTCGGCGAGATGCGCACGCGCTTGCCCCAGTCGATGACGGCGGGCGTCATCATCGCGACGATCGGCGCGTTGTTCAGGAAGGCGGAGAACGCGGCGACGGGCACCGTGATGCGGACGAGCCCGCCCGTGAGCGAGGACTCGCGTCCCATCCACCAGCGCAGCACGAGGTCGAGCGCGCCCGTCGAGCGCAGCGCCGCCGACACGATGAACAGCACGCCGATCGCGATCACGGACTTGTTCGAGAAGCCGGCGAACGCCTCCGCCGGCGTCAGGATGCCGACGAGCGCGAGGCTCACGAGTGCGGCCATCATGACGAGATCGGGCGCGGCGATCTCGCGCAGCATCGCGACGAGGGCGAGCGCCACGACGCCGAGCGTGAACGCGATCTGCCAGTCCATGTGGCGTCGGACGATAGGCGGCGGCGCACGCGCGGCCAAGCGTCGCGGCCGCCCGCCCGCGCGCGTGCGGCGCGCGCTCCGGCGATCCGCCACACTCGCGCGCCATGTCCCAGGCCCTGCGCGCGACCGCCGGCTTCTCGGAGAAGGAGTTCTACCTCGCCGAGTTCCGCGGGCGCTCGCTCGGCGTCGTGCTGGCCGACGCGAAGCCCGCCCAGGCGGGCGACGCGGGCGTCCTGCGCGGCGTGCTCGACGACCTCGAGGGCAACGCCACGAGCTGCGTGCTGATCGGTGCGGATCGCCGCCGCCTCGCCGGTGTGGCCGGGCGGGGGAAGGTGGCCGTGGTCGACGCGCGCGACCCGCGCTGGGTCGGCGCCGTGTGGCGGGGCATGCAGCGCGCGCGCGTCGTGTGCCTGCTCGCACCCGGGGCGGCGTCGCTGGCGGCGTGCGTGCGCCGCGCCGCGGCGCGGCTCCGGCTCGCGAAGGTCGTGTGGCTCGACGCCGAGGGCGGGCTCGAGCGGCCGGCCGGCGGCCGCATCTCGCACGTCGACCAGGCCGAGCTCGCGGAGCTGGTCGCGCGCGACGCGCGGCGCGCCGAGCGGCTCGGCGACATCGCGGCGATGCTCGAGGACGGGCTGCCGTCGGCCGCGATCTGTGCGCCGTCCGGGCTCGCCGACGAGCTGTTCACCTTCGCGGGCTCGGGCACGTTCTTCACGCGCGAGGGCTACATCGAGGTGCGGCCGCTCGGGCTCGACGAGTTCGACGCCGGGCACGACCTCATCCGCCGCGGCGTCGCGGAGGGCTACCTCGTACCGCGCAGCGAAGCCGCGCTCGAAGAGGTCATCACGAACGCCTTCGGCGTCTTCGTCGAGCGCCGCTACCTCGCCGGCATCGGCGCGCTGCTCCCGCACGCGAAGGAGAACGCCGGCGAGCTCGGCTCGCTCTACACGCTGACGCGCTTCGCGGGCGAGGGCGTGGGCGGACACCTCGTGCGCTACGCGCTCGACGCCGCCCGCCGCGAGGGCTTCGCCTACGTGTATGCGTGCACGACGCAGCCGCGCGTGGTCGGCTTCTTCGAGACGAACGGCTTCGCGCGCGTCGACCCGTCGCGCGTGCCCGCCGAGAAGTGGGACGGCTACCCCGACGAGCGCCGCGCGCAGGTCACGTGCCTGCGCTGCGACCTCGCCTAGCGTCGCCTCCCGACGGCCGACGGCTCAGCGCGGCCACAGGCGCTCGAGGTCGATGCGCACGCCGGCGTAGGCGGCGACTCCCGGCTGACGGAAGCCCGCGATCGCCTCGTAGTCCTCGTCCGCCGCGTTCTCGACGCGCGCGTACACGTCGAGCCACCCGGTCGCGGCGAAGCGCACCATCACGTCGACGACCGCGTAGTCGTTCGCCTCGATGATGGCGAACGTGACGGGCGAGAAGTCGAGACGGTCGTCGAGCCAGCGGACCGAGGCCGTGACGTCGACCCGCTCGATCGGCGACCACGTCGCCGAGAACGACACCTCGTGCGCGGGGCGCCGCAGCAGGCGCCGCTGCGCGAGCCGGTCGCGCGTGTACAGGTAGGTGTAGTCGATGCGCGCGCGCAGCAGGCCGAGCGCGCTCCCGCGCTCGAGCAGCACGGCGTCGGCGGAGGCCTCGACGCCGCGCGTTCGCGCCTCGGCGACGTTCGCGTTCACGAACGTCGGCGCGGCACCGACGATCAGGTCGTCGATCCAGTTGGCGAACACACCGACGTCGGCGCCGAAGCGGTCGTCCGCGCTCCGCCACGCGATGCCCGCGTCCGCACCGATCGCGCGCTCGGGCTCGAGGGCCGGGTTGTTGGTCGCGAACGTGTCGTCGTAGAGCTGCCCGAGCGTCGGCGCCTTGAAGCCGTTGCCCGCGGAGATGCGCAGCTTGAAGCCGGTGTCGGGGATGCGCACCGCCGCGCTCCCGCGGCCGACGACCTCGGTGCCGAAGATCTCGTGGTGGTACACGCGCGCACCCGCCGCGAGGTCGACCGCGTCGAGGAGCGAGAGCTGCAGGTCGCCGTAGGCCGAGTACGCGTCGACGTCCACGCGCAGCGCGTTGCCGGACGACGTGCCGGCCATGATCTCGCGCTCCCACTCGGCGCCGACGACGATCGCGAGCGCCTCGAGCGGCCGCAGCGTGTGCTGCCAGTCGACCTCGTGCAGGCGGCCGGTGAACCGGCTGCGCCCGAACGCGAGCGAGTCGCGACGGGCGTGGTTCACCGACCAGGCGAGCGTCTGCTCCCACGCTCCGTCGAACAGCGAGGCGCGCGGCGCGACGCGTCCGACGAACTGGCGCGCGTCGGCGTAGCTCGACCCGGGGCTGCCGCCGGAGTCGATCTCGACGTCGGCGTCGACGTAGCGGAAGCCGAGGTCGATGCCGAGCGCGTCGCCGCCGAAGCCGACCTGGTTCGAGAGCGCGAGGCGCTCGTAGCCGTCGCGGTCGCCCGCGACGTCGGTCGTCGCGATCGAGAAGCCCGTCACGTCGGTGCGCGTGAGCGACGCGGCGTAGTAGTGGCGCGGGCCTCCCCCGCGCACGGACGCCGTCTCGACGTTGGTGCCGAACGAGCCGCCCTCGACGGAGGCGCGCACGTGCGGCGCGCCGCGCTCGCGCTTCGTGATGACGTTGATGACGCCACCGATCGCGTCCGATCCGTACAGCACGCTCTGCGGGCCGCGCAGCACCTCGATGCGCTCGATGTCCTCGACGGCGACGTGGTCGAGCTGCGTCTCGCGGTTCGGGCCGGCGGCGTCGTGGAGCTTCACGCCGTCGACGAGCAGCAGCGTCTGGTTCGAGTTCGCGCCGCGGATGAACACGGACGGGATCGTTCCCGGGCCTCCCTGGCGCACGACGGTCAGGCCGGGCACGCGCTCGAGCGCGTCGACGAGCAGCGCGTCCTGCTGGAGCTCGAGCTCCTCGGCATCGATCACCGTGAGCGCGCTGCCGACGCGCGGGAGCGCGAGCGGCGTGCGCGTGGCCGTGACGACCATGCGCTCGGCGTCGGGCGAGCCGACCGGCGGGAGCTCCGCGTCGTCGTCGGCGGCCGCCGTGCGCGGCGCGAACGCGGCGCATGCCGCGAGCGCGGCCGCGAACGTCGCGAGCGACCGGACGCGAGTCGAGCGGAGTCGGAAGGAGGGGGAGGGGAGGCGGACGGCGAGAGCCAGCGACATGCGCGATCTCCTGCGCAGCACCCGTGCGCGTCGGAGCAAGGCGCCGGCGGACCTCCCGCCGGCCGGCGAATCGGCGGCCGACGAGGCGTCCGGGGTGCGCGCGCGCGCGGGTGCGGTGCAGGAGCGCGAGCACGGAGCTCGCGTTCTGCCTCGCACTCTCTGCCTCGGAGAGTCTCGAAGCCGCTCGAGGGGCCGGTCTTCTGGCTCCCGGATCGTCCGACCTCGCGCTGCCTTCCCGGCCGTCTTGGCGCCGAACGAGGCGTTGCCTCGCTCGGCCCGGCCAGTGGCTTCGTGCGCACGGGTCGTCCCCGGTCACAGCGACGGGCTCGCGCCGGATTCGCACCGGCTTCCCGCAGCCGAGGACGCTCGTCGCCCTCGACTGCCTCCCGCCTGACGACGCCGACGCCGGAGCGGCGGTGCGCGTAGCGGGAGGACACCCCTGATTCGATGTGCGCGCAGGAGTATCAGAGCGCGGACGCGCGGGCAACGAAGAACGCGCGCGGCGGGCGTTGCGCGCGCGGCGCGCGAAGCGCGGCGCAGAGGCCGGAGCCGGGCGGAACTGGCGGCGAGCCGCTTCGTTCCGCCCGGGCTCCCATGCGAGCGTGGACTGTAAGCCGGGTTCTGTTCCCGACGCGGGTCGCCCCGCGCCGGACGAAGGCCATTCATCTAGGCGACGCGTTGCCGCGCCGCTCGAGCGCTCTCACCCGGATGCCCGGCCGCCGCCTCGCGGCGACGGCCTTCGGACGGGCCGCCCTCGATGGCATCCCTATTCGAGCTTGCTCCGGGAGGGGCTTGCCTCGCCGCCAGTCACCTGGCCGTCGCGCGTGGGCTCTTACCCCACGATTTCACCCTTGCCTGTGCCTCCCCCGCCGCCCTCACCAGGCGGCGGCTTCGTCGGCCATCGGCGGTGTGATTTCTGTTGCGCTTTCCCTCGGGTCGCCCCGGGTCGCCGTTAGCGACCTCCCCGCCCTGTGGAGCCCGGACTTTCCTCCCGCGGACGGTGCGTGTCCGCCAGCGACCTTCCGTCCACCTCCGGCGCGCGCAGCGTAGCGCCGCGACTCGGAGTCGCTCGAATTCCTTTGAAAGTATCCATTGAATACTCATCGAGGATCGGATAGATACTGCGCGCATGCCGTCCGCGTCCTCGTCGCCGAGCCCCGTCCGCGCCATCCCGCAGCCGAAGTCGATCTTCGATCCGGTCGCGCGCGCGCTCGACTTCATCGGCGATCGCTGGACGCTCGTGCTCGTGCGGCAGCTGCTCGACGGGCCGCGCGGCTTCCAGGAGCTGCGCCAGCGCACGGGCATCGCGCCGCGCGTGCTGTCGGGGCGGCTGCGCCAGCTCCAGGACGACGGCTTCATCGAGCTCGCGGGCGACGGGCCGCGCGCGCCCTACGGCGTGACGGAGCGCGGGCGCGCGCTCGAGCCCGTGATCCACGAGCTCGCCCGTTGGTGGGTGCACCACGGCATCCAGGAGCTCGAGATCGACGTCGGCCAGTTCACGGAGACGTCGCCGCAATCCATCTTCGAGGCGCTGCCCGTGCTGCTGCGCGAGGAGAACGCGCGCGGCGCGCACGTCGTGTTCGAGGTGCGGCTGACGGGCGAGGGCGGCGGCGCCTGGACCGTCGCGATCGACGACGGCCACTGCCGCGTCGAGCCCACCTTCGCCGAGCGCGCCGACGTCCGGTACACGGCCGACGCGCGCACGTGGTGCGGCGTCGCGCTCGGGCTCGTCGACGCGCGCGACGCGATGAAGACGGGCCGGCTCTCGAAGGAGGGCGGCCAGGCCGCGCTCGACCACTACTTCCACCAACCCTCGCGACTCGAGGCGCCGAGCGCGCGCCGCGGGCGGCGGGGGGCCTGACAGGAGGAGACGCGATGATCTCCTTTGGACCGACCGAGGAGCAGGAGCTCGTCCGCGACACGCTGCGCGAGTTCGCGGCGGAGGCGATGCGCCCGCACGCGCGCGCGCAGGACGAGGCGAGCGAGCCGTCGGAGGAGCTGCTCGGGCAGCTGCACGAGCTCGGCCTCGCGTCGACGGCGATCCCCGAGACGTACGGCGGCGGCGGCGAGGCGCGCTCGCCGATCACGAACGCGCTCGTGCTCGAGGAGCTCGGCTACGGCGACGCGTCGCTCGCGGTGGCGGCGATGGCGCCGGCGGGCTTCGCGAACGCGGTGCTCGACTTCGGCACCGACGAGCAGAAGCGCGCGCTGCTGCCCGCGTTCTGCGGCGCGTCGTTCCACGCCGCGTCGCTCGCGCTGCTCGAGCCGGGCGCGTTCTCCGACCCGGCCCTCCCGCGCACGGTCGCCGAGCCGAAGGGCGACGCGGCGTTCGTGCTGTCGGGCGCGAAGGCGTTCGTGCCGTTCGGCGACCGGGCGAGCCACTTCCTCGTGAGCGCGCGCAGCAACGGCGGCGTCGACCTGTTCGTGGTCCCGCGCGACGCCGCGGGGCTCACGGTCGGCGCGCGCGAGCGGAACATGGGCCTCAAGGCGCTCCCGACGACGGGCCTCGAGCTCGAGCGCGTCGAGCTGCCGCGCGCGGCGCGGCTCGGCGGCGACGCCGGGTGCGACGTGCGCCGCGTGCTCGACGGCGGACGCGCGGCGATCGCCGCCGTGCTGACGGGCGTGTCGCGCGCCGTGCTCGACTACTGCGTTCCCTACGCGAAGGACCGCGTCGCCTTCGACGAGCCGATCGCGCGCAAGCAGGCGATCGCGTTCATGCTCGCCGAGATGCACATGGAGACGGAGGGCATGCGCTGGCTCGCGTGGCAGGCCGCGGCCGCGCTCGAGCACCGCGACCCGGCGCTCGACGCGACGAAGGCCGCCTACCAGGCGCGCGCGATCGCGTCCGAGAAGGGCATGTGGATCGCCGACAACGGCGTGCAGTGCCTCGGCGGGCACGGCTACATCCGCGAGCACCCCGTCGAGATGTGGTACCGCAACGCGCGCACGCTCGGCGTGCTCGAAGGAACGCTCTGCCTCTAGCCGTCCGCCCGCGCACTGCGCGAAGGAGCTCCTGCGATGATCGACTTCCGACTCAGCGACAACGACCGCAAGCGCCTCGACCTGATCCGCCAGCAGGCGCTGATCTGCCGCGAGCACGCGCGCCACTTCGACGAGCACGAGGACGAGTTCGCGCCCGAGGTGATCGACGAGGCCGTCGCGCTCGGCGAGGTGCACGAGCTGCGCCTCGCGCCCGCGCCCGACGACTGCTCGATGCCCGTGATGGCCATGCTCGCGACGATGGGCCAGATGTGGGGCGACTACACGGTGCGCGCGCGGCGCCCGCGCGGCGCGCTCGGCAACGCCGCGCTCTCGGCCGCCGGCACCGACGACCAGAAGGCGCGCTGGGGCGGCGAGAACCTCGCCATGGCGATCACCGAGCCCGGCTGCGGCTCGGATCCGTCGCAGGTGCAGACGAGCGCCGTGCTCGACCCGGCGACCGACGAGTGGGTGCTGAACGGCGAGAAGATCTTCGTGACGACGGGCTGCCGCGCGACCGGCGCCGTCGTGTGGGCGACGATCGACAAGTCCGCCGGACGCGCGGGCATCAAGAGCTTCCTCGTGCTGAAGGACACGCCCGGCTTCGTCGTCGCGCACAAGGAGAAGAAGCTCGGCATCCGCGCCGACGACACGGCGACCTACGTGTTCGAGAACTGCCGCATCCCGCGCGACCACCTGCTCGGCGGCGACGAGTCGGTCGCGCAGAAGGGCTCGGGCGGCTTCCGCGGCGTGATGAAGACGTTCAACATGACGCGACCCGCGACGGCGGCGTTCGGGCTCGGCATCACGGAGGCCGCGCTCGACTTCACGCGCGAGCAGCTCGAGGCCGCCGGCATCGAGCTCGACTACGGCGCCGGTCTCGGCCGCCAGAGCGCGCTCGCCGACCGCTTCCTGCGGCTCGAGGCGTACTGGCAGTCGGCGCGCCTCAACATGCTGAACGCGGTGTGGCTGGCGGGCGAGGCCAAGCCCAACAACCTCGAGTCGTCCGTCTGCAAGGCGCACGCGGGCAACGCGGTGCGCCAGGTGATCGCGGGCTGCATCGACCTGCTCGGCCCGCTCGGCGTCTCGCGCGAGCACTTGATCGAGAAGTGGATGCGCGATTCGCGTATCGTGGACATCTACGAGGGCACCGGGCAGATCCAGCGGCTGATCGTCGCGCGCGGGCTGCTCGACTACACGCGCGAAGAGCTCAACTAGCGAGGCCGCTCGCGCGAGCGGCCCGCCGCGCGCGCGGAGGGAGCGATGAAGGCCGTCCTGGTCGAGGGCAAGGGCGCGGAGGCGAGGCTGCGCGTCGGCGACGCGCCCGCGCCCGCGATGGTGCACAACGGGCTGCGCGTCCGCGTCGCGGCGGCGGGGCTCAACCGCGCCGACCTCCTGCAGCGGCGCGGCTTCTACCCGCCGCCGCCGGGCGCGAGCCCGCTGCTCGGGCTCGAGTGCGCGGGCGAGGTCGTCGAGGTCGACGCGGCGGCCGCGGCGTCACCGGCGCAGTGGAAGGTCGGCGACCGCGCGATGGCGCTGCTCCCGGGCGGCGGCTACGCGGAGGAGGTCGTCGTCGACGCCGGCAGCGCGATGCGCGTGCCGGACGCGCTCTCGGACGTCGAGGCCGGCGTCTTTCCCGAGGTCTACCTGACCGTCTTCTCGAACGTGTTCCAGATCGGGCGGCTCGAGCGCGGGGGCGCGCTGCTCGTGCACGGCGGCGGCAGCGGGATCGGCACCGCGTCGATCCAGCTCGCGCGCGAGGCGGGTGCGCGCGTCTTCGCGACGGCGGGGAGCGCCGAGAAGTGCGCGCGCTGCCGCGAGCTCGGCGCCGATCTCGCGATCGACTACACCGCGCAGGACTTCGCCGAGGAGGTCGCGGCGGCGACGGGCGGCGCCGGCGTCGACGTCGTGCTCGACTCGATCGGCGCGGCCTATCTGGCCGGGAACCTGCGCTCGCTCGCCGTCGGTGGCCGGCTCGTGCTGATCGGCCTCATGCAGGGCGCGAAGGCCGAGATCGACCTCGGCGCGCTGCTCGTGCGCCGGCTCTCGGTGATCGGCTCGACGCTGCGGACGCGCTCGCTCGCGGAGAAGGCGGCCGTCGTCGCCGGGCTGCGCGAGCGCTTCGGCGAGGCGATCGACGCGGGGCGGCTGCGCCCGGTCGTGCACGCGACCTTCCCGATGGAGCGCGCCGAGGAGGCGCACGCGCTCATGCAGTCGAGCGCGCACTTCGGGAAGATCGCGCTCGAGATCGGCGCCGCCTAGCCGCGAGCGCGACCCCGCGCCGGGGCCTTCCCGGGCGTCGCCCGCCGCTCCCGATCCCGCTACGCTGCGCCGCCCTCGACACCACAGGAGACCCGGACCTCATGGCCATCCAGCGAACCCTCGCGATCATCAAGCCCGACGCCGTCGCCAAGCCCGGTGCCACGGGCGAGATCCTCCGCCGCATCGAGGCGGCGGGCCTCTCGATCATCGCGATGAAGCGCGTGCAGCTCAGCGAGGCCGTCGCGAAGGGCTTCTACGCCGTGCACAAGGCGCGCCCCTTCTACGGCGAGCTCGTCGCGTTCATGACGTCGGGCCCCGTCGTCGTCGTCGCGCTCGAGGGCGACGACGCCATCCGGAAGTGGCGCGACCTGATGGGGCCGACGAATTCGAAGGAGGCGCCGAAGGGCACGATCCGCGGCGACTTCGGCACCGACATCGAGCGCAATGCGTCGCACGGTTCGGACGCGCCCGAGACGGCGGCGAAGGAGATCCCGTACTTCTTCGACGCCGCCGAGATCCAGGCGGTGGTGGAGGCGCTCTGAGCGCCGCCTCGCCTCAGGCGTAGGCGCGGGCGATCAGGAGCATGAGCGCGAGGTAGGTCGCTCCGAGCCAGAAGTGGTGGCTGCGGGCCCAGCGTCGCGCGGTCTCCATCGGTGCTCCCCTCCGGTCGTCGATCCGAGGCTGCGGTGATCGGTGCGGTGCGGGCGGCGAGCTCGCGCCCGTGGCCGGCTCTTGTCGGATGCGGTCGGTGCGGACTCGAGCCCCGCGCGAGCGCATCCCCGAACGAATCGCGGGGAGGAGCCCTTCTCGCGAAGGGCTCCTCCCCGCTGCTCCCTCTCCGGCGACCGCGTCGGTGAGCGCGACCGCCGGAGCCTGTTGGTTGGGAGGATGGGAGACGGTGCGCGCCGCCCGCCCGTCGGGCGGCGCCGGGCTCTAGTCCTGTGCGCGGCGGAAGAAGGCCGGGGTCTCGCGGTCCTCTTCCTCGTCGCGGTTCGCCTGCGTGCGGCGGATGAACGCCGGCACGTCGAGCTCGTCCTCCTCGAAGGGCGAGACGTAGCCAGCGGCGCGGACGGCCTCCTCGACCGGCGGCTCCTCGATCGGCCGGTGCCGCTCCGGCTCGCGCGACTCCTCGCGCGCCGCCACCGGCGCCAGCTCGGGCTCCGGCGCCGACGGCCGCAGAGAGCGCACGTTCGGCGGCGACACGTCCTCGTGCCGCTCGCCGCTCGGCTCGAACGTGCGGCGCTGGCGCCCGTCGTCGAGGCCGGTCGCGATCACCGTCACGCGGATCTCGCCGTCCGGCGCGTCGTCGTCGATCACCGCGCCGAAGATGATGTTGGCATCCTCGTGCGCGGCCTCCTGCACGAGCATCGAGGCCTCGTTGACCTCGAACAGCGTCATGTCGCTGCCGCCCGTGATGTTGATGAGGACGCCGCGGGCGCCGTCGATCGACAGGTCCTCGAGCAGCGGGCTCGAGATCGCCGCGCGCGCCGCGTCGAGCGCGCGCGTGTCGCCGCGGCCGACGCCCGTGCCCATCATCGCCACGCCGGCCTCGTTCATCACCGTGCGGACGTCGGCGAAGTCGAGGTTGATGAGGCCGTGGATCGTGATGAGGTCCGAGATGCCGCGCGTCGCGTTGAGCAGCACCTCGTCCGCGAGGCTGAACGCGTCCCGCACCGCCGTCGACTTGCCCGCGAGCGCGAGCAGCCGCTGGTTCGGGATCGTGATCAGCGTGTCGACGACGGCGTGCAGCTCGTCGAGCCCGCGCTCGGCGTGCTTGCCGCGCACCTTGCCCTCGAACGGGAAGGGCTTGGTGACGACGCCGACCGTGAGCGCGCCGATCTCGCGCGCGACCTCGGCGACGATCGGCGCGGCGCCCGTGCCCGTGCCGCCGCCCATGCCGGCGGTCACGAACACCATGTCCGCGCCCTCGAGCAGCTCGCGCAGGCGGTCGCGCACCTCGAGCGCGGACGCGCGTCCGCGGTCGGGGTTCGCGCCGCAGCCGAGCCCGCGCGTGACCTCCGCGCCGAGCTGGAGCTTGATCGGAGCCAGGTTGTGCTGGAGCGCCTGGGCGTCGGTGTTCGCCGCGATGAACTCGACGCCGCTCATGCCCGAGCGGATCATCGAGTTCAGCGCGTTGCCGCCGCCGCCGCCGACGCCGACGACCTTGATCGTCGCGCGCTGCGACGAGCTGGCCTCGAACTCCAGCAGGTCCTCGTCGTCGGGGCCGATCTCGAGGAGATCGGGACCGTCCAGCTCGCCGAGCTGGAAGTCGCTCTGCGCGGGCGGGACGTTCCCGCCCTTGGAGCCCGTCGAATCGCCGTCACGTCGCTGCTTGGACATCGCTCTCACCCCCCCGGGCCGATCGACCATCCCATTTCTCATGTGCCGGCCGCGCTCGTCGCGATCGCGGCCACGCGCCCCCGCCCGCGGCGCCGCCGCGCCGCGCGCACCCCGGGGCGCGCCTCGAAATGCCCCGGCCGCGCTCGATCCCCGACGGGAGCCCGGAAGGGATTCCCGTCGGGTGGAGGCGGCCGTGGCGAGAATGGTACACGAACGGCTCGTTCTTGTGCACTACAGAAAATCGCAAGAATCGGCCTACTGCCCCGGCCTGGCGTCGCTTTCCCCGAGCGGTGGGCATGCCGGCCCCTCTACTCCGCGTCGCCGTAGAACCAGTCGCGCATCCGCTGCTTGACGCGGCCGAAGATCGACTCGTCGCGGATGCGGAAGCGGCTCTGGCCGCGCGGCTCGGTCTGGGCGTCGCCGAAGATCACGAGCCCGACGCCCGTGGCGTACATGGGGCTGCGGACGACGTCCTGCAGGCCGCCGATGTGCGTCGGTCGCCCGCGCCGCACCGGCGCCTCGAAGATCTCCTCCGCGAGCTCGGGCAGGCCGGCGAGCGCGGACGCGCCGCCCGTCAGCACGACGCCGCTCGGGATGCGGTCCTCGAGCCCGGCCTTCACGATCTCCTGCCGCGCGAGCGAGAGGATCTCCTCGACGCGCGGCTCGATCACTTCGCACAGGATCTTGCGCGACACCTCGCGCGGCTTGCGCCCGCCGACGCTCGGCACGCTGATCACGTCGTCGCTCGCGAGATAGCGCGGCGACGCGACGCCGAACTTCTTCTTGATGCGCTCCGCCTCGTCGAACGGCGTGCGCAGCCCGACCGCGATGTCGTTCGTGAGGTGGTAGCCGCCGAGCCCGAGCACCGACGTGCTCTTGATCGAGCCGTCCTGGAAGACGGCGATGTCCGTCGTGCCGCCGCCGATGTCGATCATGCACACGCCGAGGTCGCGCTCGTCGGAGGCGAGCACCGCCTGCGCCGACGCGAGCGGCTCGAGCACGATGTCGATCACGTTGAGCCCGGCCTTGTTCGCGCACTTCACGATGTTCTGCGCGCTCGTCACGGCCGCGGTCACGATGTGGATCTTCGCCTCGAGCCGCACGCCGCTCATGCCGAGCGGCTCGCGGATGCCGTCCTGGTCGTCGATGATGAACTCCTGCGGGATCACGTGGATGACCTCGCGGTCCATCGGGATCGCGACCGCCTTGGCGGCGTCGATCACGCGCTTGATGTCGCCTTCGCGCACTTCGCGGTCCTTCACCGCGACGACGCCGTGCGAGTTGATGCCGCGGATGTGGCTGCCCGCGATGCCGGCGTAGACCGACGTGATCTCGCAGTCGGCCATCAGCTCCGCCTCCTCGACGGCGGCCTTGATGGACTCGACGGTCGCCTCGATGTCGACCACCACGCCCTTGCGCAGCCCGCGCGACGGCGCGGTGCCGATGCCCACGATGTCGACGCCGTTCTCCGTCGCCTCGGCCACGATCACGCAGATCTTGGTCGTGCCGATGTCGAGCCCGATGATCAGATCGTCCTTGCGAGCCATTCCTCGTCTCCCCCCACAGAAGTGCGGTCGCGCCGCGTCCACGGCGCCCCGCGCAAGGCGAGCGCGCGCATCCACGCGCGCTCGCGACCTCTCGCGCCGACCTCGTCCGAGGCCGGCGCTCCTCCCCACACCGGTTCGCGCGCGTCGGCGCTCGCCGCGCGCGCGTCGTCCGTCGCCGGCGCGGCCGGCGCGGCGACGTCGTCGCGCGGCAGCAGCACGGCGCGGTCGCGGAATCGCAGATCGATGCGCGCGGCGGCGCGCGCCACGTCGGGCCGCTCGGCGAGCAGCGTCGCGAGGCGCGCGAGCTGCTCGGCTGCCGGCGCGTCGCCGAGCACGACCTCGGCGCCGCCGTCCGCGAGCTTCGCGCGGAAGCCGGCCTCCGCCGGCGCGATGTCCGCATCGCCGTGCGCGCTCGCCGCGCGCGCGTCCGGCGCGGCCGCGGGCGCGTCGCGCAGCGGGAGCGCGATCCACTCGGCGGCGGGCAGGCCGTGCGCGGCGAGCTCGCCCACGAGCGCGAGCGCGCGCACCGCGTCGGCGTTCGGCACGCCGGGCTCCACGGGAGCGAGCGAGCG
Source organism: Myxococcota bacterium (assembly GCA_041389495.1). Taxonomy (NCBI): domain Bacteria; kingdom Pseudomonadati; phylum Myxococcota; species Myxococcota bacterium. The sequence goes on from JAWKRT010000001.1 coordinate 1,668,202, forward strand.
CAGGCGGGGCAGGGCGGGCCACGCGTCCGGCTCGACGGGCGCGATCGGTCGGCCGTCGCTCTCGAGCGCGAGCCAGGCCCCGCGCGCCGCGTCCTCGAGCAGCGCGGCCGCGGCGCGCTCCTCGACCGCGACGAGCAGCGTGCCGTCCGGCGCGCGGCGCACGCGCGCCTCGCGCACCCACGGCTCGGCGGCGACCGCCGCGGCGGCGGCCGCGAAGTCGATCGCGTCGATCGGTGCGCCGCGTTCGACGCCCGTGCGCCGCGCGATCGCCTCCGCGTCGACGCGCTCGTGGCCGACGACGGCGATCGCCTCGACCGCGCGTCCCGGGCCGTCGATCGCGCGCCACAGCCAGGGCGCCGCGTGCGGGCCCGCGGCGAAGCCGGCGGCGAGCCCCGCGGCGCACGCGATCGCGAAGGCGAGCGCGCGGCGCGGGTCCGCGGCGCGCCGGCGCAGCGGGCGCGCGGCGTGCGCGCGCGGTGCGCGCGCGCCGGCCGTCCGAGGGCGCGGGGAGAGCCGGATCATCGCGAGCCCCGGTTCATCGCGTTCCTCCCGCGCCGCGCTCGTCGTGCGCACCGGCGCCGCTCGCGCCGCGCGCGCCGCGCGGCGCGTCGGCGCGGCCCAGGATCTCGACCTCGGTCTCGAGCTCGACGCCGAACGCCTCGCGCACCGAGCGGCGCGCGCGTTCGACGAGCGCGAGCACGTCGTCCGCGCTCGCGTCGCCGCGGTTCACGATGAAGTTCGCGTGCACGGTCGAGATCTGCGCGCCGCCGGCCGTCGCGCCCTTGAGCCCGACCTCTTCGACGAGCCTCCCCGCGAAGTCGCCGGGCGGGTTCTTGAACACCGAGCCACACGACGGCGCGTCGAGCGGCTGCGTCGCGTGGCGGCGCGCGAGCAGGCGGTCGACCTCGGCGCGCACGGCCTCGGGCGTCGACGCCGTGGTCGCGAAGATCGCGGCGACGACCACCGCGCCCTTCGCGAGCCCGTGCAGGCCGCGGTAGCGGAAGTCGAGCCGGTCGCGCTCGATCGTCTCGACGAGCGTTCCGTCGGGCCGCATCACCTCGAGCGCGACGATCGCGTCCTTCACCTCGCGCTCGCCGATGCCCGCGTTCATCGCCACCCAGCCGCCGATCGTGCCCGGGATGCCGGCGCCGAACTCGAGGCCGCTGCGGCCGTTCGCGATGCAGAGCTTCGTCAGCGTGTTGTGCGAGACGCCGGCCTCGGCGCGGATCGTGCCGTCGTCGCGCAGCGCGAGGCCGCGCAGCTTGCGCATCACGAGCACGACACCGTCGACGCCGCCCTCGCGCGCGATCGTGTTGAAGCCGCCGCCGAGCACGCAGTGCGGGATGGCGTGCGCCGCGCAGGCGACGAGTGCGCGCGAGAGCTCGCCGCGGTCGGCGGGCGTGACGACCGCGTCGGCCGGCCCGCCGACGCGCAGCGACGTGAAGCGGCGGAGCGGTACGCCGAAGCGCACGGCGTCGCCGAGGGCCTCGCGGAGCGCCGCGCGCGCGGCCGGCGCGATCATCGCCGGCCTCCCGGCGCGGGCGCGGCCGCGCCGTCCCGCGCGCCGTCCGGAGGGCCGAGGAGCGCGAGCAGCTCGGGCCCGATCGCCGACACGTTGCCCGCGCCGAGCGTGATCACGAGGTCGCCCTCGCGCAGCGCGGGCGCGAGCTGCGCGGCGACGGCCGCGCGGTCCTCGACGTAGCGCACGTCGGCGTGGCCGCGCGCGCGCACGGCGCGCGCGAGCTCGGCCGCGCTGGCGCGCGGGTCGTCCGGGCGGTCCTCGCCCGCGCCGTAGACGGCGGTCAGCACGAGCACGTCGGCGTCGTCGAAGGCGCGCGCGAAGTCGTCGAACAGGTCGCGCGTGCGCGAGTAGCGGTGCGGCTGGAAGACGGTGACGATGCGGCCCGCGTGGACGCCGCGCGCGGCCGCGAGCGTGGCGCGCACCTCGGTCGGGTGGTGGCCGTAGTCGTCGACCACCGTGATGCCGCGCGCCGCGCCCTTGATCTCGAAGCGGCGCTCGACGCCGCCGAAGCCCGTGAGCGCCTCGGCCGCCTTCGCGAACGGCACCTCGAGCTCGTCCGCCACCGCGATCGCGGCGAGCGCGTTCAGCGCGTTGTGCGCGCCGACGAGCGGCGCGAACGCCTCGCCCTGCGGCGCGCCCGCGCGCGCGACGCGGAAGCGCACGCCGTAGCCGTCCGCGCGCACGTCGCTCGCGACCCAGTGCGCGCGCGGGTCCGTGCCGTACGTCGTGACGCGCCGCTCGAGGCGGGGCAGCAGCGCGCGCACGCCCGGGTCGTCGAGGCACACGATCGCCGCGCCCCAGAACGGCACGCGGTTCGCGAAGTCGGCGAACGCGTCGCGCAGCGCGCGCTCGTCGCCCCAGTGGTCGAGGTGCTCGGGCTCGACGTTCGTGACGACGGCGACGACGGGCGCGAGCCGCAGGAACGATCCGTCGCTCTCGTCCGCCTCCGCGACGAGCCACGCGCCGGCGCCGCGGCGCGTCGTCGCGCCGAAGCTCGCGCCGCGCACGCGGCCGCCGACGATCGCGGTCGGGTCGAGGCCCGCCGCCGACAGCACGTGCGCGACGAGCGAGGTCGTCGTCGTCTTGCCGTGCGTGCCCGCGATCGCGATGCCCTGCTTCATGCGCATGAGCTCCGCGAGCATCTCGGCGCGGCGGATGGCGGGAATGCCGCGCCGCTTCGCCTCGACGAGCTCGGGGTTCGACGCGCGCACCGCGGACGAGTAGACGAGCACGTCGGCGTCGCCGACGTGCGCGGCGTCGTGGCCGATCGCGACCTCGATCCCGAGCGAGCGCAGCCGCGCGACGGTCGGGCCCTCCTGCAGGTCGGAGCCGCGCACCGCGACGCCCTCGGCGTGCAGCAGCTCGGCGATGCCGCACATCCCGATGCCGCCGATGCCGACGAAGTGCACGCGCCGCGTGCGCCGGAACATCGCGTTCGCGCCGCTCATGCCGCGCCCTCCGCGAGGCGCGCCGCGCACGCGTCGATCACCGCGGCCGCCGCGTCCGGCCGCGCGAGGCGCCGCGCGGCCTCGCCCATCGCGACGAGCTTCGCAGGCTCCGCGAACCACGCGCCGAGTGCGTCCGAGATCACTTCGGGGTCGAGCGCGCGCGAGTCGACGCGCAACGCCGCGCCGGCTTCCTCGAGCGCGCGCGCGTTGGCGGTCTGGTGGTCGTCGGCGGCGAACGGGTAGGGGACGAGGATCGACGGCAGTCCCGCGAGCGCGAGCTCCGCGACCGTGATCGCGCCCGCGCGGCAGATCGCGACGTCCGCCCACGCATAGCGAGCGGGCATGTCGCGCTCGAACGCCACGACGCGCGCCTCGACCTGCGCCTCGCGATACGCGGCCTCGAGCCGCGGGACGTCGCTCTCGCCCGCCTGGTGGAAGACCTCGACGGGGAGCTGCGCGAGCTCGGAGAGGATCGCGACCATCGCGTCGTTGATCTGCCGCGCGCCCTGGCTGCCGCCCGACACGAGCACGCGGAAGGGCGACGCCGGTGCACGTCGCTCGCCCGCGCGCGCGAAGCGCTCGAGCAGCGCGCGGCGCAGCGGGATGCCGACGCAGCGCGCGCGCGCGGCCGCGCGGCCGAAGTGCGGCTTCGACGCCTCGAGCCCGACGAAGACGTCGCGCGCGAAGCGCGCGGCGAGGCGGTTGGTGCGGCCGGGGATCGCGTTCGGCTCGAGGAGCGCGACCGGCGTGCCGCGCAGGCGCGCGGCGAGCAGCGCCGGCATTGCGGCGTAGCCGCCCACCGAGAGCACGTAGTCGGCGCCGACGCGCGCGAGCTCGCGCCGCGCGGGCAGCGCGGCGGCCAGGATCGACGCGACGCCGCGCACGGCGCCGACGATGCTGCGCCCCATCACCTGGCGCGCGGGCAGCGTCACGAGCTCGAAGCCCGCGTCGGGTACGAGCTTCGCCTCGAAGCCGCGGTCGGTGCCGATGAACAGCACGCGCTCGCCGCGCCGCGCGATCTCCTCGCCGAGCGCGAGCGCGAGCGTCACGTGCCCGCCCGTTCCGCCGCCGGCGACCACCCACGAGCTCATGCGCGCCGGCCCCGCGGCGCGTCGGCCGTGCGGCGCCCGATGCCGAGCAGCACGCCGAGCACCGCGCACGACGCGACGAGCGACGTGCCGCCGTGCGACAGGAACGGGAGCGTGAGGCCCTTCGTCGGGACGAGCCCCATCACGACGGCCGCGTTGATCATCGCCGGCACCGTCAGCAAGGACGTCATCGCGAGCGCGAGGAGCAGCGAGAAGCGGTCCTTCGCGCGGCGCGCGATGCGCGCGCCCGCGACCCACAGCGCGGCGAACGCGCCGAGCACGACGAGCACGCCGAGCAGGCCGAGCTCCTCGGCGACGAGCGCGAGGATGAAGTCGGTCTTCCCCTCCGGCAGGTAGGCGAGCTTCTGGCGCCCCGCGCCGAGACCGAGGCCGAAGACGCCGCCCTTGCCGAACGCGACGAACGACTGCACGAGCTGGAACCCCGCGCCGTAGCGGTCCTTCCACGGGTCGAGGAAGCCGACCACACGGCGCATCGCGTAGGGGCGCGCGGCGACGTAGGCCGCGATCGCGAGCGCGGCGACGAGCCCGGGAGCGACGAGGCGGCGCAGGCGCGTGCCCGCGGCCACGAGCAGGAGCGCCGCGAGCGCGGCGATCAGCACCGCGTTGCCGAAGTCGGGCTGGCGCACGAGCAGCAGCACGGGCGCGCCCGCGATCGCGAGCGCGACGAGCGCGCGCCGCGGCGGCAGCTCCTCGTCGCGCCCCTCGCGCCGCGCCACGACGTTCACCACGGCGAGCAGCGTCGCGATCTTCACGAGCTCGACGGGCTGGAAGCGGAAGCCGACGCCCGGAAGGGCGAGCCAGCGCTGCGCGCCGTTCACCTCGACGCCCGCGACGTCGGTCGCGACGAGCAGGGCGAGCCCGAGTGCCCAGAGCGGGAGCGCCGCCGCGCGCAGCCAGCCGAGCGGCGCCCAGGCGGCGAGCGCCGCGGCGCCGAGACCGGCGGCGAGCGCGCTCGCGTGCGCGACGAAGAGCGGCGGCAGGACGCGCTCGAAGGCGAGCGGCGCGGTCGTGCTGTAGCTCATCACGACGCCCGTCCCGAGCAGCACGGTCGCGGCGAGCACGACGCCCGCGTCGAGGTGACCGCGCGCGTCGTCGCGGGCGGCGGACGATGCGGCGGCGACCGCGGTGCGCGCCGCGCGTGCGTGCGCGGCGCTTCGGCGCGCCGGTGGCGCCGCGCGCCGCGCCGCCGCTGCGCCGCGCGGCGTCGCGCGCGGCCGCGCGCGCACCGCGCTGCCGGGCGGCCTCCCGTGCGCACCTTGCCCTTCCTCACGGCGCGTCTCCGCCGTCGGCCACGGCCGCTCCCGGCGCGGCGCCCGCGAGCGCGAGCACCTCGCGGCGGAAGACCTCGCCGCGATGCGCGTAGCTCGTGAACTGGTCGAAGCTCGCGCACGCCGGCGCGAGCAGGACGGTGTCGCCTTCGCGCGCGAGCTCGGCGGCGCGCGTGACGGCGCGCGCGAGCGTGCCGCACGCTTCGCTCGGGATCGCGCCGCCCATCGCGGCTTCGAGCGCGCCCGCGGACTCCCCGATCCACAGCGCCGCCCGCACGCGGGGCGCCGCGACCTCGGCGAGCGGCGCGAAGTCGAGGCCCTTGTCGCGCCCGCCGGCGATCCACACGACGCGCCCTTCGCAGCCCTCGAGCGAGCGCTCCGCCGCGCCCGGGTTCGTGGCCTTCGAGTCGTCGACGAAGCGCACGCCGCGCACGACCGCGACGAGCTCGCTGCGGTGCGGGAGCCCGCGGAACGTCGCGAACGCGCGGCTCGCGCGCGCGGGCTCGACGCCGAGCGCGACCGCCGCGCAGAGGGCCATCGCCGCGTTGTCGCGGTTGTGGCGCCCCTCGAGCGCGAGCGGCGAGAGGTCGACGCGCGCGCGCACGCCGCGCGCCGGGTCGACGAGGACGACCGAGTCGCCGTCGAGCCAGGCGCCCGCGCTCTGCGGGCGCGTGCGCGAGTAGGCGAGCACGCGGGCGCGCGCGGAGGCCGCGAGCTTCGCGACGATCGGGTCGTCGACGGCGAGCACGGCGGTGTCGTCGGGCGTCTGGTTGGCGAGGATGCGCGCCTTCGCGGCCGCGTAGCCCTCGAGCGTCGCGTGCCGGTCGAGGTGGTCGGGCGTGACGTTCAGCACGACCGCGACGTCCGGGCGGAAGGCCTCGGTCGTGTCGAGCTGGAAGGACGACACCTCGAGCACGGCGACGTCGATCGGTGCGCCGACGAGGCCGAGCGCCGGGTCGCCGAGGTTGCCCGCCGCCCGCGCGCGCAGGCCGCCCGTGCGCAGCATCGCCTCGACGAGGCACGTGGTCGTCGACTTGCCGTTCGTGCCGGTGATCGCCGCGATGCGCACCGCGTCGGGGAGCGCGCGCGACAGCAGCTCGACGTCGCCCCACGCCGGCGCGGTCACGTTCGCGTAGCGCGCGTGCGGCACGCCCGGGCTCGGCACGACGAGGTCGAAGGTGCCGGCTTCCCCGTCCGGGAGCGGGAGGGTCGCCGCGCAGCGCACCTCGACGGCGGCGCCGAGCTCGTCGAGGTCGCCGAGCGCGCTCGCCGGCCGCTCGTCGACGGCCACGACCGCCGCTCCGCGCTCGGCGCAGAAGCGCGCCGCCGAGCGGCCCGACACGCCGAGGCCGATCACGAGCACGCGCCTGCCGTCGAGTTCCAGCGTCCGCACCGTTCCTTCCGCTCCCCGCGTTCCGCGCCTAGCGAAGCTTGAGTGACGACAGCGCGACGAGCCCGAGCACGATCGACACGATCCAGAAGCGGACCACGATCTTCTGCTCGGCCCAGCCGACCTTCTCGAAGTGGTGGTGGATCGGCGCCATGAGGAACACGCGCCGGCCCGTGAGCTTGAACGACACCACCTGGATGATCACGGACAGCGTCTCGACGACGAAGATGCCGCCGACCACGGCCAGCAGGATCTCCTGGCGGATCAGCACGGCGATCGTGCCGAGCGCGCCGCCGAGCGCGAGCGCGCCGACGTCGCCCATGAACACCTGCGCGGGCGACGTGTTGAACCACAGGAAGCCGAGCCCGCCGCCGACGAGCGCGCCACAGAAGATGGCGAGCTGGCCGCTGCCCGGCACCGACTTGATCTGCAGGTACTCCGCGATGCCGGCGTGGCCCGCGGCGTAGGCGAGGACGAGGAAGACGCCCGAGGCGATCATCACCGGGCCGATGGCGAGGCCGTCGAGGCCGTCGGTGAGGTTCACGCCGTTGCTCGCGGCCACGATGATGAACGCCGCGAGCGGCACGTAGAGCACGCCGATGTGCGGCGTGAAGCCCTTGAAGAACGGGACGGCGAGCTGGTTGTCGAACGCGGGGTCGTTGTAGATCACGATGCCCACGACGAGCGCGAGCGACACCTGCCACACGAGCTTCGTGCGCGCGCGGATGCCCGCCGAGCTGCCCTCGGTGACCTTCTTGTAGTCGTCGACGAAGCCGAGCAGCCCGTAGCCGGCGGTGAGCCCGAGCACGGTCCACACGAATCGGTTCGTGAGGTCGCTCCACAGCAGCGCGGCGCCGATCGTCGACAGCAGGATGAGCAGGCCGCCCATCGTCGGCGTGCCCGCCTTCGCGGCGTGGTCCGGCCCGATCTCGCGGATCGGCTGGCCGACGCGCAGCGCCTGCAGGCGCCGGATCACCCACGGCCCGAGCATCAGCGACACGAAGAGCGCCGTCAGCGTCGCGGCCGCCGTGCGGAACGTGATGTAGCGGACGACGTTGAAGCCGCCGAAGACGTCGGCGAGCGAGTAGAGCAGGTGGTAGAGCATCAGCGCTCCTCCGATCGTTCGGCCTCGAGCGCGGCGACGACGCGCTCCATCTGCATCGAGCGCGAGCCCTTCACGAGCACCCAGTCGCCGGAGCGCACGCGCGCGCGCACGCGCTCGGCCGCCTCGTCGTGCGAGGCGACGACGGCCGCATCCGCGCTCGCGAGCCCGGCGGCGAGCGCGCCCTCCCGCACGAGCGCGGCGCGCGCGCCGTAGGCGAAGAGCGCGTCGATGCCGAGCTTCGCGGCGCGCGCGCCCGCCTCGCGGTGCGCGTCGTCCGCGGCGTCGCCGAGCTCGCCCATGTCGCCCATCACGGCGATCGCGCGGCCGCCGGTCGCGAGCGCGCGCAGCGCCTCGAGCGAGGCGCGCATCGAGTCCGGGTTCGCGTTGTACGTGTCGTCGACGACGACGACGCCCGAGGCGAGCGGGACGGGCGTCATGCGCCCGCGGATCGGTCGGTAGTCGGCGAGCCCGCGCTCGACCGCGTCGACGTCGAGCCCCGCGGCGAGGCCGACGGCCGCGGCGGCGAGCGCGTTGATCACGGACGTCTCCGACAGGCCGCGCACGAGCGCCTCGCACGCGCCGGCCGGCGTCTCGACGCGGAACGCGAAGCGCCCTGCGTCGAAGCGCACGTCGCGCGCCGTCACCGGCGCGCCGGGCGCGCGTCCGTAGCCGAGGGACGGGCAGGGTGCGCGGCGCGCCTGCTCGACGACGCGCGCGTCGTCGAGGTTCACGCAGGCGGTTCCCGTCGCGGGCAGCGCGGCGAACAGGTCGCCCTTCTCGGCCGCGATCTCCTCGCGCGACCCGAGGTGCTCGATGTGCGCCGTCCCGATGTTGGTGAGGACGCCGATCGTCGGCCGCGCGATCGCCGCGAGGCGCGCGATCTCGCCGCGGTGGTTCATGCCCATCTCGACGACGGCGAGCGCGTGCTCCTCGGTGCGACGGAGCAGCGTGAGCGGCACGCCGTACTCGTTGTTCAGGTTGCCGCGCGTCGCGAGCGTCGGCGCGTGCGCGGCGAGCACGGCCGCGCACATCTCCTTCGTCGTCGTCTTGCCGCTGCTCCCGGTGAGCCCGACGAGCGGGCCGCGGAACCGGCCGCGGTGCCCGCGCGCGACGTCGGCCAGCGCGCGCGTCGTGTCGTCGACCTCGATCGCGCACGCGGCGCGCGCGAGCGCTCCGACATCGGCGCGCCCGCGCTCGACGACGAAGCCGGTCGCGCCGCGCGCGGCGGCGTCCGCGAGGAAGGCGTGCGCGTCGTGGCGCGGGCCTCGGATCGCGAAGAAGAGGGCGCCGGGCTCGACCGTGCGCGTGTCGATCGAGGCGGAGGTGAAGACGCGCGCCGCGTCGCCGCGCACGAGCGCGCCGCCGCACCAGCCCGCGGCGTCGCCCGCGCGCAGCACGACGCCGCTCATCGCGCGCCTCCGCGCGGGGCGTCGCCGCCGGTGCGCGGTGCGACGCGCCGGTCGAGCGCGCGGCGCGCCTCCTGGCGGTCGTCGAACGGGAGCTTCTCGCGGCCGACGATCTGGTAGTCCTCGTGGCCCTTGCCCGCGAGCACGACCGTGTCCTCGTCGCCGGCGATCGCGATCGCGCGCTCGATCGCCTCGCGGCGGTCGCGCACGATCGCATAGCATCCGCTCGCCGGGCCGAGCGCCTCGGGCTCGACGCGCGCGAGCGAGCGCAGCCCCTCCTCGACGTCGCGCAGGATGGCGTCCGGATCCTCGGTGCGCGGGTTGTCGCTCGTCGCGATCGCGACGTCGGCGCGGCGCGCGACGGCCTCGGCCATCAGCGGCCGCTTGCGGCGGTCGCGATCGCCGCCGCAGCCGAACACCGCGATCAGCCGGCCCGTGCCCTGCGCGAGCGGACGCACCGACGCGAGCAGCTTCTCGACCGCATCGGGCGTGTGCGCGTAGTCGACGAGCACGCCCGGCGCGCGCGCGTCGGCCGCGCTCGGCCGCACGCGCTCGACGCGGCCCGGCACCTGCGGGCAGCGCGCGACGCCCTCCGCGATCGCGTCGCGCGGGAGGCCGAGCGCACCCGCGATGCCGCACGCGACGAGCAGGTTCTCGACGTTGAAGTCGCCGATCAGCGGCAGCGCGACGTCCTGCTCCGCGCCGTCCGGCCACGCGAGGCGCGCCTGCGTCCCGTCGAGCGAGGTGCGGGCCGACAGCACGCGCAGCTCGGCTTCGTCGCGCGTCGCGCCGGCGCGACGCGAGCAGCGCCACACTTCGGCACCGCGCTCACGCGCGATCGCGACGAGCCGGGCGCCCGCCGGATCGTCGACGTTCACGACGGCGGCGCCGCCCGGTGCGAGGTGGTCGCGGAAGAGGCGCGCCTTCGACGCGAGGTAGGCCTCCATGCTGCCGTGGAAGTCGAGGTGGTCCTGCGTGAGGTTCGTGAACGCGCCGACGGCGAAGTGGCAGCCGGCGACGCGGCCGAGCTCGAGCCCGTGCGACGACACCTCCATCACCGCGGCCTCGACGCCGAGCGTGACCATCGAGCGCAGCAGGCGCTGCAGGTCGAGGCTCTCGGGCGTCGTGTTCACCGCGGGCTGGCGCTCGCCCGCATAGCGGATCTCGACGGTGCCGATGAGGCCGGTGCGCGCGCCCGCGCGCTGCAGGATCGACTCGACGAGATAGGTCGTGCTCGTCTTGCCGTTCGTCCCGGTGACCCCGACGAGGCGCAGCTCGCTCGCCGGGTCGCCGTAGAAGCGCGCGGCGAGCGGCGCGAGGGCGCGCCGCGCGTCCGGGACGACGACGACGGGGAGGTCGCCCGCGACGTCGTTCGCCGGCGCCGTCTCGACCACGAACGCGACGGCGCCGAGGGCGCGCGCCTGCGCGAGGTAGTCGTGGCCGTCGGTCACCGCTCCGCGGAGCGCGACGAACAGGTCGCCCGGGCAGACGCGGCGCGAGTCGTACGCGAGTCCGCGCACGATCGGGTCGGCGGCGGCGTCGGCGCGCTGCCACGCGGTGGGCGCGAGCGGAGCGGGAAGCGCAGCGAGCAGCGCGGAGAGCCGCATCAGAGTCCGCCCCCATCGCGCGTCGACGCCGACGCGGCCTGCGCGCGCGGGTCGGCGAAGCGCACGAAGACGCGCGCGTGCCGCTCGTCGGCGTCGAGGATGTCACCGGGGGCCGGGTGCTGCTCGATCGCGAGGCCGGACCCCTGAGTCTCCAGCGGAATGCCCTGGGACGCCGTGATCTGCCTCACCTGGGCGAGCGAGTAGCCGCGGAAGTCGGGCACGAAGAGTCGGCTCCCCGCGCGCGCGATCTCGAGCTCGCCCGCGGCGCGCGGGGCGCGGCGCGGGAGCGGGAGCGGAGCGCGGCGCTCGGGCGGTGCCGCCGAGACCTCCGGCGGCTCCGTCGCGGCGATCGCGTCGCGCGCGGCCGCGTCGCGCGGCCGCTCCGACACCGGCGCGGCCTTCGCCGTGCGCGCGGGCGCGACGGCCTCCGCGTGCGCGAGCGCGACCGGCTCGGGCGGGGGCGCGGCGATCGGCGCGGGGTGCGTGATGATGCCGAGGTGCGCGAGCTGCGCGGCGGCGACGCTCGCGAAGAGCGGCGCGGCGACGACGCCGCCGCTGTGCACGGTGCGCGGCTCGTCGAGGGCGACGACCACGACGAGCCGCGGATCGTCCGCGGGCACCGCCCCCGCGAACCACGCGACGTAGTCGCGCTTCGAGTACGCGTGCGTGCGCGGATCGAGCTTCTGGGCCGTTCCCGTCTTGCCCGCGACGTCGATGCCCGCGAGCGCGGCGAGCCGTCCCGTCCCCTCCGCGCTCACGACCTCGCGCATCATCGCGAGCACCGCGGCGGCGGTCTCGCCGCGCACGGCGCGGTGCGAGGGGCCGAGCGGCGCGTACTCCCAGTCGCCCTCGGGCGCGCGCCGCGCCAGCACGAGCCGCGGCGTGCGCCACACGCCGCCGTTCGCGAGAGCGCCGATCGCGGCCGCGAGCTGGACGGGCGTCACGCTGATGCCCTGGCCGTAGGAGATCGTCGCGTGGTCGACGGGCTGCCAGTCGCGCCACGTGCGCAGCAGGCCGGCGGCCTCGTTCGGGAACCGACTGCCCGTCGGGCGGCCGAAGCCGAAGCGCTCGAGCGCCGCGTGGTGGCGCTCCGCTCCGAGTCGATAGGCGATCTGCACGGCGCCGACGTTGCTCGACACGCGCAGCACGTCCGCGAGCGTGAGCACGCCGAAGTCGCGGCGGTCGCGGATCGTCTTGCCGGGAACGTCGAGCTCGCCGCCGCTCGTGTCGAGCCGTTCGTCCGGCGTCACGACGCCGGCGTCGAGCGCGGCGGCGACGACGAAGACCTTCATCGTCGAGCCGGGCTCGATCAGGCGGTCGAACGCCGGCGAGCCCGTCGTGCGGAAGGGCGTCGTGCGGAACGCGTTCGGGTCGAACGACGGGGCCTCGGCCAGCGCGAGCACGTCGCCCGTCGCGGGGTCGAGCGTGATCGCGACGCCCCCGCGCGCGCCGGTCTCCGCGACGGCGCGCGCGAGCGCGAGCTCGGCTTCGGCCTGCAGGCTCGCGTCGATCGTGAGTGCGACGTCGCCGCCCGCGGCGTCGGTCGGGCGCACCGGCGTGATCACGATCAGCTGGCCGCCGCCGTCGCGCTCGACCGGCACCGAGATCGGCGAGCCCTGCAGCCAGGCGTTCTCGCGCTGCTCGATGCCGCGCGCGCCCTGGCCGTCGATGTTGGTGAAGCCGAGCAGGCGCCCCGCGAGCGCGCCGGCCGGGTACTCGCGCTTCGGCTCGGCGACGAGGCCGACGCCCGGAAGCCCGAGCTTCGCGACCGCTTCGGCCTGCGCGCTCGACACCCAGCGCGCGACGAACGTGAAGCCGCGGCGCCGGCCGAGCCGCTCGTCGACGCGCGCGCGCGATACGGAGAGGGCGCGTGCGAGCGCGTCGCGGCCCGCGTCGTCGACCTCGGCCGGCATCGCGTAGACCGAGGCCGCGTTCACGGTCACGCCGAGCTCGACGCCGCGGCGGTCGTAGAGGACGCCGCGCGCGGGCGGGAGCTCGAGCAGCGTGTAGACCTGCTGGCCCCAGAGCGCGTCGCCGGCGTCCTCGATCACGGTGAGCTGGGCGGCGCGTGCGGCGAGCGCGAAGAACGCGAGCAGGCCGACCGCGCGGATCGCCCCGACGCGTGCGACGGCCCCGCGAAGCTCGATCGCCCTCATCGCGGCGCGTCCGCGGCGGTCGCGGCGGCGACGCCGATCGCGGAGATCGCCGCCGCCGCGCCTCCGGCGGTGGACTGCACGGGCGCCGCGGCGAGCAGCGCGTCGCCAGCGTCCGCGGCGACGACGGCGGGAACGCGCGCGCCGTCGGCATCGCCGTCCGCGTCGCCTCGCTCGGGCGGGCCGGCGGCAGCCACGGCGGGCGGCGCGTCGTCGCCGCTCGCCGACGGCAGGTCGATCACGCGCTCCGGACGCGCGAAGCCGAGCGCGGCCGCGCGCTCGACGAGCTCGCGCGGCGAGCGCTGCTTGCGCATCTCGACCGTCAGGTCGCTCTGCTCGGCGCGCAGCTCGCGCTCGCGCTCGACGTGCTCGGCGAGCTCGTACCGGAGCTTCAGCACCTGCGTGCGCAGCGACGTCAGCGCGAACGCGCAGGCGACGGCGGTCAGCACGGCGGGGAGGAGCGCGAGCGGCGAGCGAGGCGCCCGCACGCGCTTGAAGTCGCGCCCGATCGGGCTCGCGAGCGCGCTCGTGCGGCGGCGTGCGCCGCCGCGCGCGACGTTGCGCGTGCCGCGGGGCGCCCTCACGCGGCCTCCGCGACGTCGACGCGCTCGGCGGCGCGCAGGCGCGCCGAGCGGGCGCGCGGGTTGGCGCGCGTCTCGGCGGCGGACGGGACGACGGGCTTGCGCGTCAGCACGCGCAGCCGTCGCGCGCGACCGCACACGCACACCGGCACCTCGCGCGGGCACTCGCAGCCCTTCTCCTCGAGGCGCAGGTGCTGCTTCACGATGCGGTCCTCGAGCGAGTGGTAGGCGATCACGACGAGGCGTCCGCCGGGCCGCAGCGCGGAGACGGCGGCGTCGAGCCCGTCGCGCAGCGCGCCGAGCTCGTCGTTCACCGCGATGCGGAGCGCCTGGAAGACGAGTGTCGCGGGGTTGTGCGCGCGGCCGCCGCCGACGCCCGTCTCGCGCACGACGCGCAGCAGGTCGGCCGCGGTGGCGAACGGCTGCGCGTCGCGGCGAGCGACGATCGCGCGCGCGAGCTTGCGCGCCCCGCGCAGCTCGCCGAGCTCGCGGAAGCAGCGCTCGAGCTCGTCCTGCGACGCGCTCGCGAGCAGGGCGGCGGCCGACGCGCCGCGCGTCGGGTCCATGCGCATGTCGAGCGGCGTGGTCTCCGCGGCGTCGGCGCCGAACCGGAAGCCGCGCTCCGGCGCGTCGAGCTGGCGCGACGAGACGCCGAGGTCGAGCAGCACGCCGTCGACGCCGTCGATCTCCTCGGCCTCGAGCACGCGGTCGAGCACGCGGAACGAGGAGCGCACGATGCGCGCGCGCTCGCCGAAGGGGGCGAGACGCGCCTGCGCGGCGACGAGCGCCTCGTCGTCGACGTCGAGACCGACCAGGATGCCGTCGGGAGCCGTGCGCTCGAGGATGGCCTGCGCGTGCCCGCCGCCGCCGAGCGTGCCGTCCACGACGACGAGCGGGCCGGGCGCCTCGGCCGCGCGGCCATCGAACAAATAGGAGAGCGCCTCGGCGAGCAGGACCGGTTCGTGTCGGTATTGGCTGGCCACGAGAGCGGCGCGCCTCCCGCCAGACCCCTCGCGAGGTGCGCATGGAGCGAAGCGGTGAAGATGCTGGGGTGCCGCGGGGCACCTACGCGGCGGCTCGTACCCCCCACAGACCGAGCCGTCGCACCCATCGGTGTCCCGCGGACACCCCAGCCTCTCTCCCGGAGCCACACGGCTCCGGTCCCCCCACCGTGTCGATCAGCTCTCCGACATCGCGACCGCCGACGCGATCGCGTCGAAGTCGGCCACGGTCCGCTGGAGCTCCTGATCGAAGAGCGTCTTGTCCCAGATCTCGATCCGGGGCCCGACGCCGGCAATCGTGACTTCGCGCTCCAGGTGCGCGTGATCGCGCAGGAACTGGGGCACGAGGATGCGTCCCTGGGAGTCGAACGGGGCCTCGACGGCGCCCGAGACCATGAACCGCAGGTACGCCTTGTTCTCGGGGGCCACCCGGGCGCGGGCCGCCAGCGACTCCTCGATCTCCGCCCAGTCCTCGTTCGCGTAGAGCACGAGACAGCTCTTCTCGTTCGTGAGGATGGGGGCTCGGGTGCTGCGGTCCTGCATTTCGGATCGGAATCCTGCCGGGATGCTCAGGCGCCCCTTGCTGTCGATGTTGTGCGTGTACCGACCGCGGAACATCGTTTAGCTTCTCGTGGGAATCGGTCGGCTGGCTCGGGGTCGCGTCTGCCACTCGATGGGCCGACCATGCCACTTGAAGCCACTTTTCCCCACCGGCGGCTGTGTACCGCGGGCCCGAGCGGTCGGCAACGGGGTCGCCAGAAAATTGTCGTTTTTCTCGCGAACGCGGAGGGCAACGCCACGCGCGCGGCGCGGACGTGTCGCGTTCGCTCGGCTGGGAGCGCCGGTTCAGTCGAGGCGCAGCTCGGGGAAGGTCGCCGCGTGGGCGTCGGCGACGCGCGCGACCGCGGCGCGCAGCGCGCTTCCGGGCGGGAGGGCGCGGGCGCGCGGGTCGGGCACGGCGCGCGCGGGCTCGAGCAGCGCCTCGAGCACGGCGCTCGTTCCCTCGCGGAGCCCGCTCTCCGCATAACCTCCTTCGAGGACGAGCGCGATGCGTCCGCCGCAGAGCTCCTCGGCGAGCGAGCGCACGATGCGCGCCATCGCGAGGAAGCCCGCGCGCGTCACCTCCATGGAGGCGAGCGGGTCGTCGCGGTGCGCGTCGAAGCCGCACGAGACGAGGATCGCCTGCGGCGCATAACATCGGGCGACGGGCACGAGGACGCGCTCGAAGACGCCCGTGTACTCCTCGTCGCCGCTGCCCGCCGGGAGCGGCACGTTCACGGTCGCGCCGCGCCCCTCCTCGACGCCGATCTCGCCGGCCCCGCCCGTCCCGGGGTAGTACGGGAACTGGTGCGTCGACACGTACAGCACGGACGGGTCGCGCTCGAACGCGTGCTGCGTGCCGTTGCCGTGGTGCACGTCCCAGTCGAGGACGAGCACGCGGTCGAGCCCTTCGTCGCGCTGCAGCGCGCGCGCCGCGATCGCGACGTTGTTGAGCAGGCAGAACCCCATCGCGCGCGAGGCCTCGGCGTGGTGGCCGGGCGGGCGCACGGCGGCGAGCCCCGCGCGCGCCTCGCCGCGCGCGACCGCGCGGGCGACGTCGACGGCGGCGCCCGCCGCGAGCAGCGCGACCTCGTGGCTGCGCGCGGAGACGTGGGTGTCGGGGTCGAGCTGCGCGGGCGCGCGCGCGGCCGCGGACTCGAGCGTGCGCAGGTAGGCCTCGTCGTGGATGCGCAGGATCTCGCCCGCGCTGGCCTCGCGCGGCGCGCGGGCGCGGAGCTCGGCGCTCCGCTCGTCGCAGGCGGCGGCCACGGCGGCGAGGCGTTCGGGACGCTCGGGGTGGCCGGCGGGCGTGCGGTGGTCGAGGAAGCGAGCGTCGATCGCGACGTGGACGCCTTCGCCTGTGCTCGCCATGCGCGCCATCCTATCCGAGTCGCCGCCGCGGCGAGCGCGCGCGCTCGGCGGTGCCTCGGCAGTGCCTCGGCGGCGCGCGCTACGGTGCGCCCGGTGCGCGAGCCGCCCGGGCCGGCCCGCGCGAGGAGAGCGCCGTGGGCGCACAGCGCATCGCCATCACCGGTCTCGCGACGCCGCTCGCGCAACGGCTCGTCGAGCGGCTGCTCCAGGCCGAGGCGGCGCCCGCGCTCCTCGGGCTCGACGTGCGACGCCCGCTCCGCCAGCACGAGCGGCTCGCGTTCTGCGACGTCGACCTCACCGACCCCACCGTCGACGCGCGGCTCGCCGACGTGCTGCAGCGCGAGCGCATCGACACCGTCGTGCACCTCGCGTTCCGCCGCTTCCCGTCGAGCGACGTCGACTACGACCACGATCTCGAGACCGTCGGCAGCTTCGCGCTGCTCGCGGCGTGCGCGGCCGCGAAGGTGCGCAGGCTCGTCGTGCAGTCGAGCACGATGGCCTACGGCGCGCACGCGTCGAACCCGAACTTCCTGACCGAGTCGCACCCGCTGCGCGGCCACCCGGACGCGCACAACGTGCAGAACCGGGTCGAGGTCGAGTCCATCCTGGCCGACTGGACGCGCCGCCATCCCGACGTGCAGGTGAGCGTGCTGCGCCACTGCTGGGTGATGGGGCCGACCTGGTTCGACCGCGTCGTCGAGTTCTTCGAGCGCTCGCGCATCCCGACGGTGCTCGGCTACGACCCGCTGCTGCAGTTCGTGCACGAGCGCGACCTCGTCGACGCGTTCGAGCGCGCCGCGCTCGAGGCGCACCCCGGCGTCTTCAACGTCGTCGGTCGCGGCGTCGCGCCCCTCTCGACGCTGCTCGCGCTCGCGGGCAAGCGCAACGTCGCGGTGCCGCGGCCCGTGCTCTACCGCACCGCCTGGCTCGCCTCGCAGGGCGGCACGGGCGACCCGCCCGCCGGCTTCTTCGACTACCTTCGCTTCCTGTGGGTCGCCGACGGCGCGCGCGGCTGGCGGGAGTTCGGCGAGCCCATCTACACCACCACCGAGGCGTGGAGCGCGTTCGTCGGGTCGCGGCGCCTGCGCCGCCTCGGCTGACGCGCGCGGAGGAACACGGTCGTGAACCAGCCCTCCGACAACGTCGTGCCGTTCCCGCGCGAGCGCGCGCGCGGCGCGGCGCCCGAGGACGTCGCCGCGCTGCGCGACGCGCTGCGCGGCCTGCGCAGCGAGATCGACGCGCGCTTCGCGCCGCGGAGCGAGCCGGGCGTCGAGTCCGAAGCGGAGTCGTTCGACTGGATCGAGCTGTTCGACGAGCTGCGCCGTCGTGCGGGCAGCTTCGGCATGAGCGAGCGCTCGGGCGAGGTCGACGAGTTCGGTCTCGACGTGATGACGCTCGTGCGCGCGCGCCCGCTGCTCGACTTCCTCGTCGACCGCTACTGGCGCGTCGAGCTCGCCGGCGCCGAGCACCTCGGCGGCACCCAGCCGGTGCTGCTCGTCGGCAATCGCTCGGGGCTGCTTCCGTGGGACGGGCTCGTGCTCGCGCACTGCATCCAGCGCGAGCGGCCCGATTGGTACCGGCCCCGCTTCCTCGTCGCGGACTGGCTGATCACCCTTCCGTTCGCCCAGCCGCTGCTCGCGCGGCTCGGCGGCGTCCGCGCGTGCCGCGAGAACACCGATCGACTGCTGCGGCGCGGCAAGTCGGTCATCGCGTTCCCGGAAGGCGTGAAGGGCGCCGCGAAGGATTTCCGCCTGCGCTACCGGCTCCAGCGCTTCGGCCGCGGCGGCGCGGTGCGTGCGGCGATCGAGAACGGCGTGCCGCTCGTGCCCGTCGGGATCGTCGGCGCCGAGGAGGTGCACCCGATCCTCTACAAGTCGCGCACGGCGGGGCGCGCCGTCGGGCTGCCGTTCCTGCCCGTCACGCCCACGTTCCCCGCGCTCGGGCCGCTCGGCCTGCTTCCGCTCCCGTCGAAGTGGACGATCGAAATCGGCGAGCCGCTCGCGTTCGACGCGCTCGACCCGGAGAGCGCGGCCGACGAGCTCTTCGTGTCGCGCATGAACGAGGAGCTGCGCACGCGCATCCGCGCGCTCGTCACGCGCGGCCTCGCGCGCCGCGGCGGCGCGCGCGACTAGCATCCGCGACGCGATCCCAGGGCGCGGCGCGCGCCGCGCGCGCCGTCAGGCGTCCTCGCCGCGCGCGTCGTCGGCCGGAAGCGGAGCGCGGGCCGGCTCCGGCTCCTCCCACGTCTTCTCGAGGCGCTCGAGCGCGTGCGCGACGCGGCGCAGGTTCTCGTTCAGCGCGTCGATGTCGGAGCGCCGCGGCAGGTCGAGCAGCTTGAACACCCGCTCCATCGCGTTCTGCACGATCTCGTCGACGTCGGGCGACGTGTAGGCGATCCAGTCGGAGAGGCCGCGGCCGCGCCGCTCGCGCGGCGCGTCGTCTCCGCCCGTCGCCTCGTCGCCCGCGCCGCGGCGCTCGCCGGGGCGCACGAACCGCCGGAAGCGATCCTGGATCTCCTCGAGGTTCTCGTTGGCCTCGCCGACGCCCTTGCGCAGCGCCTCGTAGAGCGCGTCGCCGCCGCGACCGAGGATCTGCGAGAGCAGGCCGCTCGGCGTGTCGCTGCGCGTGCGCTCCGTGTCGACGAGGATCTGCGAGAGCGCGACCTTCGTGATGTCCTCGCCCGTCTCGTTGTCGACGACGCGCACCTCCTCGCCCTCGTCGAGGAGCTCGGCGATGCCCTTGAGCGTGATGTAGCGGCTCGTCGCCGTGTTGTAGAGCTTCCGGTTCGCGTAGCGCTTGATCAGGATCGCCATCGAGCTCGCACCTCGCGGTCGTCGCCGCCGATCGGATCCACCGCGCGCGCGCGGTCGTCGTCGTCGTCCACTCGGACGCGCACCCGCTGCACGCGTCCGTCCGGCGGCGCCGCGTGCGGGCGCCCATTTTGCGCATCGGAGCCGCGCGCGTCGCGCTCTTTCTGCGCCGTCCCGCGAGCAGGCGCGCCGGACGGGCGCACGCCGAGCTCCCAGAGCACCTCGCGCAGCCCGAGGAAGGCGCGCAGGACGGCGCGCGCGTCGCGGTCGTGCGCGGCGCGCTCCTGCCAGCGTTCGATCTCGACGTCGAGCGCCGCGGACAGCGCGGAGAGGAGGGCGTCGGAGGCCCCGGGAGCGGCGGCGTCGCCCCGCACCCGGGACTCGAGCTCGTCGAGCATGCGCGCGAGCGAGGCGGTCGGCGCGTGCGCGGCCGGCGACTCGGGTGCCGCGACGAGCGCGACGGCGTCGAGCAGGCTGCGCGCCGCGGCGATCGCTTCGGCGCCCGCGGCGCGCGCGTGTCGCGCGGCGTCGGCGAGCGCCTCCTCGACGCTAGCGGGCATGGGTCTCCGCCGTCGCTCGCCGCTCACGTCTTCGCGCCTCCCGTTCCGGCGCCGTCGATCCCTGCGCCGTCCGTCCCGGCGCCTTCGGTCGCGGCGCGTCCGCTCGTCGCGCGGCCTTCGTTCGTCGGGCCCTCGGGCGCCGCGGAGGCGCGCGCGGCCGTCTCGCCGAACAGCGCGGCGACGATCGCGTCGAGCCCGTCGACGTCGTGCACGTCCGCAGCGAGCTCGGGAACGCGGTGGAAGAACCGGCCCGCGGAGCGCGCGCGCGCTGCCAGGGGCTCGAGCGCGCGCCGGTCCGCGAGGACCTGCGCAGCGTATCCCGAAGCGAGCGCGAACGCCGCGCGTGCGCCGGCGTCGGCCCGCTCGCCGAGCGCCGGCTCGAGGCGCAGGGCGAGCGCGCGCCGCGCGTCGTCGTCCGCGCCGCCGTCGGCGAAGCGCGCGAGTGCGTCGGGCGCGACGGCGTCGTCGGGCCACGTGCGCACGCGGTTCGCGACGACGCCGGCGACGCGCACGTCGAGCGCGTCGAGCTGGTCGAGGAAGCGGTCGGCGGCTCGCGCCGCTTCGGTCGAAGGCCCCGTCACGACCACGAAGCGCGTCGCGTCCGAGCGCAGCAGCGCCGAGAGCCCCTGCGCGCGGCCGCGCAGCCCCTCGGTCAGGCTCTCGAGCGCGATGAGCAGCTCCGACAGGTCCTCGAGGAACGCGAGCCCCGAGACGCGCTCGATCAGCGCGAGCACGCTGTGCGCGGCGCGCTCGAACAGCCGCAGCCCGACGCGGCCGGCCGCGAGCGTCGGCTGCAGGAGCAGCGCGACGAGCCGGCTGTCGAGGAACTCGGCGATCCGCATCGGCGCCTCGAGGAACTCGAGCGCGTGCTGCGCGGGCGGCGTGTCGACGACGATGCGATCGAAGCGCGCGTCCTCCGCGATCTCGTACACGCGCTCGAGCGCCGCGTACTCCGCGCTGCCGGCGACCGTCGTCACGATCTGCTGGTACAGCGCGTTCGCGAGGATGCGCTCGCGCGTCGCGGCGTCGGGCGCGAAGCGGTCGACGAGGCGGTCGAACGTGCGCCGCGAGTCGAGCGTGAAGACCGCGAGCGAGCCGTCTCCGTCGACGGCGATCGCGTGCGCCGCGTCGCCGTCGCCGCCCTCGAGATCGACGCCGAGCGCGTCGGCGAGCCGGCGGGCGGGGTCGATCGTCAGCACGGCGACGTGCTCGCCGGCGCGTGCCGCCGCGAGCGCGATCGCGGCCGACGTCGTCGTCTTGCCGACGCCGCCCGTCCCGGCGCAGACGACGACGCGCGCCGGTGCGAGTGCGCGCGCGAGCTCGCCTCCGTTCACGCGACGGCCTCGCCGCCGGGAGCGGGATGCGCGTCGCGCGCGGCGTCGCGCGCGTCGACGGGAGCGGCGAGCAGGTGGGGCGCGAGCGCGGCGAGGTCGTCCGGGCCGCGCACCGCGCCCGGGAGGAACGGCAGCACGACGACGGGCAGCTGCACGAGCTCGCCGAGCATCGCGAGCTGGCGCTCGTGCAGCGCGCGCCGCGCGACGCGGTGGCGGATGCAGCGCGCGAGCACGCCGGGCGGCGGCGCGCTCGGCGCGCCCGCGCGCGCGCCCGCCTCGCTCGCGGCCAGCGCGTCGAGCGCGTCGGGCAGGCTCTCGAGCGACGCCGGGAGCGGCCGCGCCTCGACGGCGTTCACGACGATCCGATCGACCGCGATCTGCCGTTCGCTCCGCAGCCGCCCGACCAGCTCCGCCGTCTCGCGCACCGGGAGCTCCTCCGCGAGCGCGACGGGGAGCAGGCGCGTGCGCCGCGGGTCCGCGAGCAGGCGCTCCACCTCGGCCGCGTTGCGCCGCAGCGGCCCCGTCCGCACGGCGGAGGCGACGACGTGCGGGACGTCGAGGAAGGTGAGGCCGTGCCCGGTGGCGGGGGCGTCGACGACGATCAGGTCGACGGTCGGGCGTCCGTCGCGCTCGCGGCCGCGCTCGAAGTGCCAGATGGCGCCGAGCGCGATCAGCTCGCGCCAGCCGGGCGTCGCCCCCATGAGCTGCTGGAAGGCGCGGTTGCGCACCACGCGCTCGGCGACGAACGAGCCGAGCTGCAAGCCGAGGTAGTCGGCGAGGGCGTCGAAGGGGTCGAGTCGCATCGCGCGCAGCCCGGGCGCGACCTCGCGGCCCGCGTAGCCGACCGGTCCGACGCCCGGGCGGACGAGCGCGGCGGCCTGCTCGTCGCGTCCGACCTCGGCGAGGAGCACGCGGCGGCCCGCGCGGGCGGCGGCGAGCGCGAGCGCCGCCGCGACCGTCGTCTTCCCCGTGCCGCCCTTGCCCGTCACGATGACGAGCCGCGCGTCGAGCAACGGCGGCAGCGGGTCGGGCATCACGAGGACCTCTCGCACCTGGCGTCGGGACGCGACGGGCGCCGGCATCTCAAGCGCATCCCCACCGCTTCCGAAGTAGCAAACCGCCAGGCCCCGCCGCGCCCGACGAGCGCGCCGGCGAGAAGGGGACGCCGCGCGTGATCGTCGAGTGTCGAAGCTGCCAGACGCGATTCCAGCTGGACGAGTCGCGGATCCCGCTCTCCGGGATCCGCGTGCGATGCTCGAAGTGCAAGGAGGCGTTCTTCCTCGAGCATCCGTCGGCGTCCGAGCAGGAGGCGCTCGAGGACGTCGCGACGCGCGCCGCGGCCGGCGGGCGCCCTCCCGATTCCACCCAGGATCTCGTCGACGCGAGGCCCGCCGCGAGCGGTCTCGACGACGACGAGGAGGACTGGGAGTTCAATCACGACCTTCCGCCCGAGCCCGCGCGCGCCGCGGGCAGCGCGGCCGGCGCGGCCGGAGCCGCGCCGGTGGCGACGCCCGCCGTCGAAGACGACGCGAGCTTTGGGAGCATCGACGACCTCGGCGACCTCGGCGGCGACGACGACCTCGGCGATCTCTCCGACGACGACTTCGGCGCGCTCGCCGCCGCGGCTTCGCAGACCGCATCCGCCCCCGCCGCAGTCGCACCGCCCGCACCGGCGCGTGGCACCGCGGCCGAGCGCATCGACAGCGCGATCGACGCCTTCGCGGCGTCGGGCGCGAGCGAGGCGTCGCGCGGGCTCGACGGGCTCGACGCGCTCGAAGGCGGCGATGCCGCGCCGGACCTCGGCGAGCCCGAGGACTGGGACCTGCTCGGCGACGACCTGTCCGCGCCCGAGGCGCCCGTGGCGTTCTCCGCCGCTCCCACCGCGAGCGCGCCGCCCGCGCACATGCGCCCGGCCGTCGCCGCGCCGCGCGGGCCGGTCGGCGTCGACGCGTTCGACGTCGCGCCGCTGGCCGTGCCGGGCTGGCTGCAGCGCGCGGGCGCGGCGCTCGGCGCGTGCGTCGCGATCGCGCTCTTCGGAGCCGCGCTCGCGCGCGGGCTCGCGCCGGCGGCGGCGTCGGGCGATGCGGCGGGCGCGTTCGAGGTCGGGCCGCTGCGCGCGCGCTCGCTCGGCTCCGTGTTCATTCCGGTGCGCGGCGGCCGCACGCTGCTCGCCGTGACCGGCGAGCTCCACAACCCGACCTCGGCGCCCGTGCGGCCCGAGTCGCCGGTGTGGGTCGAGCTGCTCGATGCCGACGGCGTGGCGCTCGATCTGCCCGCCGCGCGCGCCGGCAGCGTGCTCGACCCGGAGATGCTGCGCGACCTCGGCCCCGACGAGCGCGCCCAGCTCCAGCAGGGCGCGTTCGCCGCATTCGCCGCGGGCGCCGTGCCCGCGGGCCGGCACGTCGCGTTCGCCGCGTACTTCGAGGATGCGCCGCCGGGCGCGCGCCGCGTCGCCGTCGGCGCGCGCGATCGCGCGGCTACGAGTCCTTCCGACCTTCCGTGACGCGCTCGGAGCGACGTTCGTCGCCGTCGCCGGGCGTCACGTCGATCTCCTTCTTCTCGTCCTTGATGCCCGACTTGAAGTTGCGGATGGCCTCGCCGATGCCGCTCCCGATCTCGGGGAGGCGGCGCGCGCCGAACAGCAGCACGCAGATCGCCAGGATCACGACCAGCTCCATCGGACCGAGGCCGAACATGGCGACTCCCCTCGTGCGTGGATGGGCCCGAACGCTCGACGCGGTGCGCGCAGGCGCGGACGCGTCGACGGAGGGCGACGGGGCGGAAGGGCGCAGAGAGTGACGCCGGCCCGGAGTGCGGTCAAGCGCGCGGGCAGGGCCGCCGCGCGGCTAGGATCCCGCCCGCCATGATCTTCAAGGCCTACGACATCCGCGGAATCGTTCCCGACCAGCTCGATCCGAAGCTCGCCTATGCGATCGGCCGCGCCACGGCGCGTCACTTCGAGGCCGACACGCTCGCCGTCGGGCGCGATGCGCGCCCGCACTCGCCCGACCTCTGCGAGGCGCTGATCGAGGGCATCCGCGACGAGGGCACGCACGTCGTCGACCTCGGACTCGTGTCGACACCGATGCTCTACTTCGCGGTCGACCACCTCGAGACCGACGGCGGCGTGATGGTCACCGCGTCGCACAACCCGAGCCAGTACAACGGCTTCAAGCTGTGCCGCGAGCACGCCATTCCGGTCGGCGAGGCGAGCGGGCTGCGCGAGATCGAGAAGCTCGTGCCCGCGCGCGCGAGCGCGCAGGCGGTCACACCGCGCGGCGAGCTGCGCGTCGAGGCCGTGCTCGACGAGTACGTCGAGCACGTGCTGTCGGTGGGGAAGGGGCGCCCGTCGCTCACCGTCGCGATCGACTGCGGCAACGGCATGGCCGGACGCGCGCTCGGGCCGCTGCTCGATCGGCTCGGCCTGCGCACGGAGCTCCTCTACGTCGAGCCCGACGGCACCTTCCCGAACCACGAGGCCGACCCGCTCAAGCTCGAGAACCTCGAGGACCTGATCGCCGCAGTGACGCGCGTCGGCGCCGACTTCGGCGTCGCGTTCGACGGCGACGGCGATCGCGCCGTCTTCGTCGACGACGCGGGCGAGCCCGTCTCGTCCGACCTCGTGACCGCGCTGCTCGCGCGCTACCAGCTGCAGCGCGTGCCGGGTGGCCGCGTGCTCTACGACCTGCGCTCGAGCAAGGCGGTCCGCGAGGAGATCGTCGCGGCGGGCGGCACGGCCGAGATGTGCCGCGTCGGCCACTCGTTCGTGAAGGCGCAGATGCGCGAGACGGGCGCCGTCTTCGCGGGCGAGCTCTCCGGACACTTCTACTTCCGCTTCTCGCCGACGCTCGTCGCGGACGACGGCACGGCCGCGTTCGTCGCGATGCTCGACGTGCTCGCCGACCGCAAGGAGCCGCTGTCGAAGATCGTCGCGCCGCTGCGGCGCTACTCGGCGAGTGGCGAGATCAACCGGCGCGTGCGCGACACGGACGCCGTGATCGGCGCGGTCGCGGCCGAGCACACCGGTGCGGACGAGGTCTCGCGGCTCGACGGCCTGCTCGTCCGCTACGCGGACTGGTGGTTCAACCTGCGGCCGTCGAACACCGAGCCCGTGCTGCGCCTGAACCTCGAGGCCGACACGCGCGAGAAGATGGAGCTCGAGCGCGACCGCATGCTCGCGCGCATCGAGGAGCTCGGCGCGGCCTAGCGTCCGCGCCGGGCTCCGCGCCCGCCGTCAGGCGCCGCCCGCGCCGCCGACGCGCGCGAGCTCCGCCTCGACGATCTCGACGAAGTCCTCGAGCGGGCGCGCGCCCGAGAGCAGGATGCCGTTCACGAAGAACGCGGGCGTTCCGGACGCGCCCGCCGCGACGCCGGCCTCGGCGTCGCGGGTCACGACCGCGGCCGCCTCGGGGCTCGCCGTGCAGGCGTCGAAGGCCGCGCCGTCGAGGCCGAGCTCGCCCGCGAAGCGGTCGAACGCCTCGGCGCCGAGCTCGCGCTGGTTGGCGAAGAGCTTCTCGTGGAACTCCCAGAACTTCCCCTGCTCGCCGGCGCACGTCGCCGCGATCGCCGCGGCGCGCGCCTCGGGGTGGATCGAGTCGAGCGGGAAGTGGCGGTAGACGAGGCGGACCTGCGTCGGATAGCGCTCGAGCAGCTGGTCGACGGTGGGCTCGGCGCGGCTGCAGAACGGGCACTGGTAGTCGCTGAACTCGACGATCGTGACGGGCGCGTCGGCGGGGCCGCGCGCCTGTCCGATGGCCTCGACCTCGATGCGCGGCGGCTCGAGCTTCATCGTGACGTTGGCCGCGGCGATCAGCGCCTCGACGGCCTCGGCGCGCTTTCCCTGCTCGAGGTAGGCGCGGATGCGCGGCCCGACGTTCTCGAGCGTCTCGCCCGGGCGCATGCGCTCCTTGTTCTCCTCGAAGAACGCCGCGACCTCCGCGTCGTCGACCGCGCCGAGCGATGCGACCTCGCTCTCGAGCAGCTCTTCCTTCGTGACGCCGCGCTTCTTCGCCTCGGTCTCGACGACGAGGTCGCGCACCCACTCGTCGAGCGCCTCGGAGCGCGCGTCGAAGAGCTGTGCGGCGATGCGCTCGTCGAGCTCGGCGAGCGTCACCTCGCGCTCGTTCACGACCGCGACGACCGGGCTCGCCGCCTCGGCGCACGAGGCCGTATCGCCGGTCGACGAGCACGCGGGAGCGTGCGCCAGGAGGAGCGCCGCGAGCGCGGCGTGCGAGACGAGGCGGAATGCGGACATGCAGGCTCCCTGGGGCGATCGCGGCGCGCGGGCCGCGCGCGATCGCGGCGTGGTGGCGGACGTCGGGCTTCCTTCGAGGGCTCGCGGGAGGCCGCGGAGTGCGGCGACGCGTGCGAGCGGCTGCGAGACGCTTCCCGTCGGCGCGCCTTCGCATGTGCGCTGCGGCCGGCGGGAGGCGGACGATCGGCGGCTAGTATTGCGCACCATGGGCGGCGCGGGCGCGGCCGATCGCGAATCGACGGGCGCGATCGCGCGCTTCCGGGCCGGAGCGGCGCTCGTGCCCCGCGCACTCCGCCTGCTGCGCGCGCGCTCGGAGCTGTGGGCGCCGGCCGCCGTTCCCGCGCTCGTGACCGCGGTGCTCGTAGCGTTCGCGATCGCAGTCGTCGCCGCGAACGCGGGCGGCTGGTCGGCGGCCGTCGCGCGCGCGCTCCCGAGCCCGGTCGCGGAGTCGGCCTGGCAGTGGCTGTGGGTCGGCCCCGTCGTCGCCGGCCTCTGGCTGGCTCGGCAGCTGCTCGTCGCGGTGCTCGCCGCGGCGGCGCTCGTCGCCGCGATGCTCGCCGCCGCGCTGCTCACGTCGCCGGTCCTCGACGTGCTCTCGCAGCGCGTCGAGCGGGCGCTCACGGGCGCCGCCGCGGGCGACGACGAGGCCTTCGACGCCGGCCGGCTCGCGCGCGACGCGCTCCGCTCGCTCGGCCACGAGGCGCGCAGGCTCGCGTTCTTCGCGGCGGTCTGGCTCGCGATCACCGCGGGCGGGTTCGTCGTGCCGTTCGGCCCCGCGCTCGCGCCGATCGCGCTCGCGGCGTTCGCGGTCGCCTACCTCCCGCTCGAGTACGCGGGCTTCGCGCTCGACCGCCGGCGCGTCGCCTTCGGCGCGCGCCGCGCGTGGCTGCGCGCCGAGCGCGCACGCACGCTCGGCTTCGGTGCCGCGGCGTTCGCGATCGGCGCCGTACCCGGGCTCAACTTCGCGCTGCTGCCGGTGCTCGTCGCCGCGGGGACGCTGCTCGTCGTCGAGCGGCCTCCGCTCGCCGCGCCACCGTCGCCGCGCGCCGTCGCTCGCGACTAACGAGCTTCCGCGCCGTCGAGGCCGACGTGCGCGCGGACGAACTGCCAGATGCGCTTCAGCGCGGCGCCGGGCAGGTCGGCGTGGCCGCTCGCGAACCAGGCGACGTCCGCCGGCCCGCGCGCGGCGGCGTGGAGTCGCAGCGCGGCTTCGCGCGGGATCGTCTCGTCGCGCTCCGCGTTCACGAACAGGAGCGGGCGCGGGGCGATCCGCTCGACCCACGCGGAGAGCGCGAGTGCCGCGCCGTCGGGCGGCGTGCCCGCGACCGCGATCGCCGCCGCGCGCGGGCGCGGGTCGGCGCCGCAGAGCGCGCAGCCGAGCAGGCCGCCGAGGCTGAACCCCACGTACGCGACGCGTGTCGCGTCGACCTGCGGAAGCTGCGCGAGCGCGTCGAGCAGGCGGCGCAGGTCGAGCACTGCCTGGCGGGCGAGCTCGGTCCACAGGATCTGCTCGACGCCGTCGAGCGGCTCGCCCCGGAGCGCGCGCGGGGCGCTCGCGGCGAGGCGCTCGCCCATCTTCGCGTTCGCGCGCGCGCCGTGGAGCGGGAGGTCGAGCGTGGCGACGGCGGCTCCCTCGCTCACCCAGCGCCGGGCCATCTGCATGTACGCCGCGTCGCGCGAGCCGCCGAGCCCGTGGACGAGGAGCACGACCGGCGGAGGCGCGTCGCCCGTCGGTGGGAGCGCGACGCGGGCGGGGACGCGGTCGCCGCGCGACGAGAGCTCGAGCTCGAGGCGCGGGCCTTCGCCGTCGCCGGCGGGCAGGGTGGCGACGCGCAGCGCGAGCGGCTCGTCGGGGTCGGGGCGGAGCGTGGCGTCGTCGAGCATGGGCGGCGGAGTCTAGGGCCCGCGGCGCCGATCGCCGCCCGCGCGCGCGGCGCCGTCGCGAGGCGAGGGCCCGCGCGCGGCGGTCGCCGGCGCTTCGCCGGCCGCGCGGGCTCAGGGCGCGAGCAGGAGCTTGCGCGTGCGGTAGAGATGCGACTTCACCGAGTCCTCGCTCTTGCCGAGCGCGAGCGCGATCTCCGCGATCGATCGCTCCTCGAGGTGGTGGAGCCGGAAGACTTCGCGCTGCTCGTCGGACAGCTTCTCGGCGAGCGCGCTCGCGAGCGCGTCGGCGCGCTCGCGGCAGTCGTACATCTCGTCGGGCGACGGCAGCGACGAGGGGGCGGCCGGGTGCGGCGCCGACGAGGCGATGTCCTCGTCCTCGATCGACACGACCGGGTGCTGCCGGCGCTTGTAGCGGCTCGCGATGGTCCGCCGCGTCAGCCCGAAGACCCAGGCCACGAAGGGCGCGTCGCCGCGGTAGCTCTGGATCGACGAGAAGACGTTGATGAAGACCTCCTGGACGGTCTCCTCGGCGTCGGCGCGGTTGTCGACCCGCCGGCCGACGAAGAGCGCGATGCGCTTGAAATAGCGCTCGTAGAGGGCCTCGAAGGCCGCCTCGTCCCCGCGGCGCATGCGCTCGACGAGCAGCTCGTCGTCGAGGGCGCCGATGTCGCGGATCTGCGGGGCTGCCATGGGGGGCAGGACTCCTTCCCAGAGCCGGATCGCCTGCGGTCGCGTCACTGCCGACCGAGCCGACCCTTCGCGCGGCCCCGGCGGAGGCCGAGCGAGTGCTCGAAGGGATGAGTGGCGGCGAGGGGTGCCGAGGTGTCAAGAAAAGTCACCGGGTGCCGAAAATCGTCGCTTGCCCTCGGCTCGATCCCCGGGATCCTGCCCCGCGGGATGCGGGCGCGCAAGCTCAGCTCGACGCGGGAAGCGGCGAGGAGGCCGCACCGAGGTCGGCCTCGGTGAGCCGCGTGCGGAATCGCGAGGCCTCGGCCGGGGAGGCCGGCCCCGCGGCCGCAGCCGGCGGCGGCCGCGGCCCCTCCGCGCGCGCGCGGTCCGAGCGCGCCGCCGCGGTCGCGGGCGCTTGCGGGGCGAGCGCGTGCGGCTTCACCCCGTCGGCGGGGTGCGGTGCGGTCGGAGCGTCCGCGGCCTCCCCACCCGAAGACGCGTCGTCGGCCGCCGCGGGGCCGGGCCGCGCCGGCAGGCAGCGCACGCGCGCGTCTCCGAGCCACAGGGCCGCCGCGAGCGTGTCGGGCTCGAAGGCGCGCGCGACGAGCACGGCGCGCACGGGGCGCGCGGCGTCGAGGCCGCTCGCGCGGGCGAGCTGCTCCCAGTCCGGGAGGCGCGGCTCGAGCCACGCGATCGCCGCGAGCGCGCGCGTCAGCACGGCGCCGTCGTCGGGCGCGTCGCAGAAGAACACGACGTGGACGCCGCCGCCGGGGTCGAGCGCGACGGCATCGATGCGGTGGACGGCGCCGAGCACGTCCCACGCGAGCGGTGTGAGCTCCGGCGCGACGGCGGCCAGCTCCGCGCGCAGCGCCTCTCGATCGAAGTCACGCATCGGCCGCGCCTCCGATGTCCTCGACGAGCAGCGCGGCCACGTCGGCGAGCGTGCGCGCCGCGGGCGACTGCGGGTGCGCGAGGCCGACGGGCCGCTGCGAGAGGATCGCCCGGTAGAGGTGGAGGTCGTCGGCGACGAGCCCGTAGCTCGCGATCGGCCGCGGGATCGCCGCGTCGGTCGCGCTCGCGAGCGCGTCGAAGGCCGTGCGCGCTTCCGCGATGCTGCGCACGCCGTGGATCGTGGCGCCGATGCGCGCGGCGGGCGCGGCGCGCGCGATGTCGAGCACCGCGGCGGCGGCACGCCGGCGCCCGTCGTCGTCGGCTGCGCACAGGACGAGCCACGTCCCCGGCGCGTCCGGCCCCGCGGCGACCTCGCGCAGCGCGAGCTCGGGAACGCAGGCGAGCACGCAGCGCGCGCGCCCGCCCGAGCGCTCGGCCGCCTGCGCGAGGGCAGTGCGCGCGATCTCGGCCGCGGGAGCGCGGTCGAGCAGCGCGACGCGACAGCCGAGCGGGCCCGGGCCGTCGCCCGGCCACACCGCCTCGCTCGACTCGTCGCGGGCCGCGACGAGCGACGCCTCCGCGCCGGCGCGCGCGAGCTCGACGCACAGGTTCCAGGCGAAGGCGGCGCGCAGCACGTCGCCGTCGCCGACCGGGATCGCCACGACGGCGCGCCGCTCGCGCGCGTCCGCGCTGCGCGGGGGAGGGTGCGCCGACGCCTCCTCGCGGCGCGCGGCCGCCTCGGGGATGAAGTAGTGGATCACGTCGCCCAGATCGCGCGGCACCAAGGCTCCCCGTCGCGCGCGCACTCGCCGGCGCGCGCGCTCCACCGTACGGGCTCGCGCGGTGATTTGCGAGGGGACACCCCCTCTGTTCGTGGATCTCGAGAAGCCGCGGAGCGGCCGCCGCGCGGCGGCGCGGCCTCCTAGGCGATCACGAGCACCGAGTTGCGGCGGCCGGATGCGCTCGGCACGGACTCGGGGTTGCTCGGATCCTCGCGCCACTCGCCGTCGACGACGTAGCGGTACTGGTACGTCCCGGGCGGCAGCTGGAGGATCTTCGTCCACACGCGCGTCTGGCCGGTCGACTCGATCACCGAGCGGACGCCCTTGTCCGGGATCCAGCCGTTGAAGTCGCCCGCGATGCGCACGTCGCCCGCGCTCGGGTCGCGGAAGCGCACGACGACCTCGCGCATGTCGGCGGTGGTGCGCGACGCGGCGGTGGGCGCCGCGATCGCGGGCTGCTGGGCCTCGGGCGGCGTCGCCTCGACCTCGAGCGCGAGCGCCGCGTAGTCGACCGCGCCGTTCGAGCTCGGCGCGAAGCGGTTGATCGGCTTTCCGTGCTGCGCGGCCTCGCGCAGCTTCACGTTGATGCGGATCACGCTGTCGAAGCACAGGTCCTTGAACAGCTCGCGGATCTCGCCGAGCGTCTGGCGCGCGTACTTCGTGCGGCCGTCGTAGAGCGTCGGCAGGATGCGGACGGTGAGCTCGTGGCCGATGCGGTCCGCGAGCAGGCCGATCGTCTCGAGCAGCTTCTGCACGCCGTCGATCGCGAAGTAGCTCGTCTCGAGCGGGACGATCACCTCGCGCGCCGCGCGCAGCGCGTTGAACGTGAGCATGCCGACCGCCGGCGGGCAGTCGATCAGCACGTAGTCGTAGGGCGTCGGCAGGCGCTCGAGCGCGTTCGCCAGCCGCTCGGTCGGCGCGTCGCCCGTCTGCGCAGCGAGCTTCTGCTCGATCGCCGAGAGCACGATGCCCGAGGGCGCGAGGTCGAGCCGCTCGCCCGCGTTCACGACGATCTGCGCGAGCTGGTCGGCGCCGTCGGGATCGACGAGCACCTCGTACACGTTCTCGGAGAGCTCGTCCGGGTCGACCCCGAGCGCGATCGTCGTGTGGGCCTGCGGGTCGAGGTCGACGGCGAGCACGCGGGCGCCGTCGGCGGCGAGGCTCGCGGCAAGGTTGACGGTGGTCGTCGTCTTGCCGCAGCCGCCCTTCTGGTTCACGACTGCGATGACGCGCATGGCATCCTCTCTTCCGGGGTGCGCGACGGGACGGCTTCCTCCCCGTCGCGTTCCCCCGACGCCGCCCCCCATGGCGACGTCGCTCGCGGCTGCGAGCCGACTCCCTGCAGTCCTCCCCGGAGCTCCGCGCGGACGCCGCCCGGACTCCGTGCGCCTCCCGCTGCCCGGCCCCGCAGCCGGCAGGCGCCGTGCGCGAGGTCAGCCGGCCGTCTGCTGCCGTCTCTCGGTCCGGACCGCGCGCGCGCGGCGCACGGGCTCGACGCGCGTCGCGGCGCCGTCCGCGCCCGGCGCGCGCGCGCACCGTCCGCCGTCGTCGAACGCCGCGAGCTCCTTCGCGAGCTGCGCGACTTCGAACACCCACTCCTGGCCCGACAGGGCCTCGTACGCGTGTGCGCCCTCGATCACGAGCAGCACGTCGCCCGTCGCGACGATCACGAGCTCTTCGAGCGGGCGCTCGATCGCGGGAAGGCGTTGCGCGAGCGCCTCGAGGCAGCGTCGGATGCGCTGCACGGAGACGCCCGCGTCGATCAGCCGCTTGGTCGCCTTCACTGCGATGAGATCGCTGAATCCGTAGCGGTGGTGTCCGCCCGGCGTGCGCGCCGACGGCACGACGAGGCCCGTCTTCGCCCAGTACTGGAGCTGGCGCCGCGTGACGCCGAGTGCGCCGACGACTTCCTGCGTCCGGTAGTGCCGCGACCGGCCGGGCGCGCTCCGTCGCGCTCGCCCGTCGGCCGGCTCGGGCGCGTCGCTCCCGGCGGACACGCCGGACCCGCTCGCGCCGCTCGCGCGCAGACCAATGCCCATCGGAACCCCCCGCCGTCCGGCGACCGGCGCGCTCGGACGGTCGGCAGTTTACGAGAAAGCGAGCCGAAAACACAAAGAAAATGTTGCGTTCGAGGGACTGCGACGCGCAATCTCGGAGGCTCACCGGTGGACCGGTCGGGGTTCGTCCGGGTGCGATCGACGAGCGACGACCGACCCGGGGGCCGCGCGCGATGGCGCAGCGACGGAGCAAGGGGTCGGGCGGCGACGAGGCGGGCGGCGAGCGCATCTTCGTCGAGGACCGCAACGGCCGCCGCCCGTTCATGCGCGGGATCATGGTCCACGCGCTGATGGCGCGCGGCGTCGGCTTCGACAAGGCCTACGAGACGGCCGATCGCGTGCGCTCGAAGCTGCGCGGCCGCACCGTCGTCGCGCGCGACGAGCTGACGCGCATGGTGGGCGAGCTGCTCGGCGAGGGCGAGCTGCGCGACCACCAGCCGCCGCTCCCCGACCCCTTCGAGATCGACGTCGGCAGCGGGAAGAACGCACTGCCGTTCTCGAAGGGCGTGCTCGCGCAGTCGCTGCTCGCGGCATCGATCGACCCGACCGCGGCGTTCGAGACCGCGCGCGACATCGAGGCCGAGCTGCGGCGCCGCGGCGCGACGCGCGTCTCGCGCGGCGGCCTGCGCAAGCTCGCGCACCAGGCGCTGCTCGATCGCTTCGGCGATCGCACGGCCGATCGCTACATGGTCTGGCGCCAGCACCAGGAGCCGCGCAAGCCCGTCATCATCCTGCTCGGCGGCACGACCGGCGTGGGCAAGACGTCGATCGCGCTCGAGGTCGCGCTGCGGCTCGGCATCCGGCGCGTGCTGTCGACGGACTCGATCCGCCAGGTGATGCGCATCGTGCTCCCGCGCGAGCTCGCGCCCGCGCTGCACGCCTCCTCCTTCGACGCGCACCGCGCGCTCAAGCTCGAGGGCGCGCCCGGGACGCGCGTCGTCGACGGCTTCCTGCAGCAGGCGACGGCCGTGACGGTCGGCGTGCGCGCCATCCTCGACCGCGCCGTCGAGGAGAACACGAGCGTCGTGATCGACGGCGTGTCGCTCGTGCCGGGCCTGCTCGACATGTCCACCTATCGCGAGGCGGCGTTCGTGATCCCGCTCGTCGTCGCGCGGCTCGACGAGGCGTCGTTCCGCGGCCACTTCCGGCAGCGCGGGGTCGACGCGACGCGGCGCGGGACGCGGCGCTACCTCGAGAACCTCGACGCCATCCTGCAGATCCAGGAGCACATGCTCGAGGCGGCCGACGCGAACGACGTGCCGATCGTCGACAACCTCTCGGTCGAGAGCTCGGTCCTGCTCGTCATGCGACACGTCGTCGAGACGCTGCGCGAACGGGAGTCCACGGAGACGCCGGAGCTGCCCTACGCTAAGCGCTCGTAGTCGCGGAGACCGCCCCCCAACCCGAACCGCGAGGCCCGCGTCATGTCCACCGCTCCCCCCAGCGCGCGCACGCTCGGCGAGCTGCGCGCGCACGGCCACGCGCCGCGCACGCTCCGCCAGGAGATCCACGCGAACCTCGTCGCGCGCCTGCGCGAGGGCGCGCCGCTCTTCCCCGGCGTGAAGGGCTACGAGGACACCGTCGTGCCGGCGGTCGAGAACGCGCTGCTGTGCGGGCACGACGTGATCTTCCTCGGCGAGCGCGGGCAGGCGAAGACGCGCATGATCCGCGCCTTCGCGTCGCTGCTCGACGAGTGGCTGCCCGTCGTCGCCGGCAGCGAGATCCACGACGACCCGTTCGCCCCGATCTCCGCGTTCGCGCGCGAGCGCGTCGCCGAGCGCGGCGACGACACCGAGATCGCGTGGATCGGGCGCGACGCCCGCTACACCGAGAAGCTCGCGACGCCCGACGTCTCGATCGCCGACCTGATCGGCGACGTCGACCCGATCAAGGTCGCCGAGGGGCGCCACCTGTCCGACGAGCTCACGATCCACTTCGGCCTGCTGCCGCGCAGCCACCGCGGGATCTTCTGCATCAACGAGCTGCCCGACCTGACGGAGAAGGTGCAGGTCGGGCTCTTCAACGTGATGGAGGAGCGCGACGTCCAGGTGAAGGGCTACCGCGTGCGCCTGCCGCTCGACGTGCTCGTGGTCGCGAGCGCGAACCCCGAGGACTACACGAGCCGCGGTCGCATCATCACGCCCCTCAAGGATCGCTATGCGGCGCAGATCCGCACGCACTACCCGCGCACGCGCGACGTCGAGCTCGAGGTCGTCAGGCAGGAGGCCGAGCTGCCCGCGGCCGAGGGCGTCGCGCTCGCGATCCCGTCCTTCCTCGAGGACGTCGTCGCGCAGCTCACGTTCGAGGCGCGGCTGTCGCCGGACGTGTCGCAGACGTCGGGCGTCTCGGTGCGCATGACGATCGCGAACTACGAGACGCTCGCGGCCGCCGCGCTGCGCCGCGCGCTGCGGCTCGGCGAGGACCGCGCGGTCGCGCGCGTCTCGGACCTCGCCGCGCTGCTCGCGTCGTCGACGGGCAAGCTCGAGCTCGAGTACGCGGGCGCGGAGCAGACGGAGACGGAGGTCGTCGAGGGGCTCCTGCGGCGCGCGACGCGCGTCGTCTTCGACGAGCGCATGGGCCAGGTGGAGGGGCTCGCGGCCGTCGTCGATGCGTTCCAGGAGGGCTGGCAGGTCGAGGTCGGCGCGGCGATGCCGTCGGCCGACTACCTCGAGGGCATCGACCAGATCCCGGGCCTGCGCGACGCCGCGGCGGCGCTCGCCGGCTCGACCGGCGACGCGGCCATGGCGTCGGCGATCGAGTTCGTGCTCGAGGGGCTGCACCTGCGCAACCAGCTGAACAAGGCCGAGGGCGCGAGCGCCGTCCGCTACCAGCGCCGATGAGGACGTGGCGGTACAGCCGCTGGGACGGCACGCAGGAGTCGTTCGCACTCGACGCGAAGCGCGCGCTCGACGCGATGACCGACCTCATGATGGAAGGGCTCGACGCGCAGGAGGCGCTCGCGTGGATGCGCGAGCACGGCTTCGAGCTCGGCGGCGCGAACTTCCGCGTGATGGGCCTGCAGGAGCTGCGGCGCGAGCTTCGCCAGCAGCTCG
Source organism: Myxococcota bacterium (assembly GCA_041389495.1). NCBI lineage: Bacteria > Pseudomonadati > Myxococcota > Myxococcota bacterium. The sequence continues at coordinate 1,703,997 of JAWKRT010000001.1, forward strand.
AGTCGCTCTTCGATCGCTGGCGGCTCGACGAGGCGACGCGCTCGCTCGAGGAGCGGCTCGACGACGTGCTCGAGCGCGAGGAGCGCGCGCAGCGCGAGCGCCACGGCTACGAGTCGAGCGCGATGAACGAATTCCTCGAGCGCCGCCACGGCGAGAGCGAGCGCCTCTCCGAGCGCATCGAGCGGATGCGCGACCACGACTTCGCGGACGACGAGGCGGGCGCCGACTTCCGCGAGCTGCTCGACGAGCTCGACCGGCTGCGCGCGCTCGAGGAGTTCGCGCAGCAGCAGGGGCCGCGGTTCCGCGGCGACCGCGCGGCCGACTACGACGAGGCGCAGGAGATCCGCCAGCAGGTCGAGCGCCTGCAGCAGATGCTCGAGCAGCTCGCGAACGGCGACCTCGCGTCCGTCTCGCCCGAGGAGCTCGCCGAGATGCTCGGCGACCCGGCCGCGCAGTCGTTCGTGCTGCTGCGCGACCTCGAGGGCTCGATGCGCGACGCCGGCTATCTCCGCGGCGAGGATCCGCGGCTCACGCCGCGCGCCATCCGCCGCATCGGCGCGCAGGCGCTCGCCGACGTCTACGGCGCGCTCCGCAAGGGGCGCCCCGGCACGCACGAGACCGTCGCGCGCGGCGTCGCGCTGCCGCGGCCCGACGAGACGCGCCCGTGGGCCTTCGGCGACCCGTTCGACCTCGACATCGTCGGGACCGTGATGAACGGCGTGAAGCGCCGCGCCGCGCAGGGCGCGGCGCCCGGTGCGCGCGTCGCGCTCTCGCCCGACGACTTCCAGATCCACGAGATGGACTGGACGACGCAGTCGACCACCGTGCTGCTGCTCGACCTCTCCTGGTCGATGTCGTGGGCCGGCCGCTTCCCGGCCGCGAAGCGCGTGGCGCTCGCGATGGACCAGCTCGTGCGCACGCGCTACCCGCGCGACCACTTCTTCGTGGTCGGCTTCTCGACGCAGGCGCGCGAGATCGCGATCCGCGACCTGCCCGAGGTGAGCTGGGACATGGGCGACCCGTTCACCAACCTGCAGCACGGGCTCGAGATCGCCGAGCGCTTGATCGGCCAGCACCCGAGCCCGTCGCCGCAGATCATCGTCGTCACCGACGGGCAGCCGACGGCGTATCGCGAGTCGGCGACGGGCGAGCTGCGCGTCGAGTGGCCGATGGGCATGGGCGGCGTGTCGCCGCACGCGGTCGCGGAGACGCTCAAGACGGTGAAGCGCGTGACGCGGCGCGGCTCCACGATCAACACGTTCATGCTCGACGACGCGCCCGAGCTCGTCGGCTTCGTCGAGCGCATGACGCAGATCAACCGCGGCCGCGCCTTCTTCTCGAGCCCGCAGCAGCTCGGCTCGTTCCTGATGGTCGACTACATCGCGCGGCGCAAGCTGCGACGGGGCGCCTGACGTGGCCGGCGCGCGCGACGTCCGCGCCTTCGTGCGGCGGCTCGGCGGCAACGCCGCGACCGGCGTGCGGCGGCTCGCCGAGCGCGCCGTCGTCGGCCGGCGCACGGATCGCGACACGCTGTGGCTGCTCGTGCGGCTGCGCGGCGACGCGACGGAGCTGCGCCCGTCGCGCTTCTCGTGGTCGAGCGAGCCGCGCCTGCCGGCGCTCGTCGACCTGCTCCGCGCGCTCGAAGCGGCGCGCGACGACGCGCGCGTGCGCGGCCTCGTGCTGCGCTTCGAGGGCGGCCCGGCGACGCTCGTGCAGGCCGCCGCACTGCGGCGCGCGGTCGTCGCGCTGCGCGAGGCGGGCAAGGCCGTGTGGGCGTGGAGCGAGGCGTACGACGCGCTCGAGCTGTGGGTCGCCTCGGCGTGCGAGCGCGTCGACGTCGCGCCGACGGGCTCCGTGCACCTGCTCGGCTTCCGCACGGCGCAGGTCTTCGCGCGCCCGCTCCTCGAACGGGTCGGCGTGCGCGCCGACGTCGTGCGCATCGGCACGCACAAGGCCGCCGCCGAGCCGCTCACGCGCGCCGCGATGTCGCCCGAGCAGCGCGAGCAGCTCGAGGCCTGGCAGCGCGACGCCTTCGACCGGCTCGTCGACGACGTCGCGCGCGGTCGCTCGCTCGCGCCCGACGCCGTGCGCGCCGCGATCGACGAAGGGCCGTTCGCGGCGCGCGACGCCGCGGAGCGCGGGCTCGTCGACGACGTCCGCTACCCGGACGAGGTCGAAGCCGCGCTCGCCGCCGCGACGCCGAACGCGCGGCGCGGCGCGGCCGCGCGCGCGGAGGGCGAGGACGCGCCGCTCGCGCCGCTCGTCGACGTCGCCGCCTACGCCGCGCTCTGCGGCGGCGACGGCGGCTGGCACCCGCTCTTGCGCGGCCTCCCGCGCGTCGCCTACGTCGTCGCGAGCGGCACCGTCTGGCGCGGGCGCGGGGCGGGCGGCGTCGCGAGCCAGCGGTACGGCGAGCTCCTCGCGCAGCTGCGCCGCGCGGACGAGGTGCGCGCCGTCGTGCTGCGCATCGAGAGCGGCGGCGGCGACGCCGTCGCGTCCGATCTCCTGTGTCGCGCGGTCGAGCGGCTCGCCGCGCGCAAGCCGGTCGTCGCGTCGTTCGCGGGCGTCGCGGCCTCGGGCGGCTACTACCTCGCGGCCTCCGCGAGCGCGATCGTCGCCGAGGCGCAGACGCTCACGGGCTCGATCGGCGTCGTCGGAGGCAAGCTCGATCTCTCGGGGCTCTACGAGCGGCTCGGCGTGCGTGTCGACGCGGTCGAGAGCGGCGCGCGCGCGGGCCTCCTGTCGCCGACGCGCGGCTTCACGCCCGCCGAGCGCGGCGCGCTCCAGCGCGAGATGCGCGTGCTCTACGACGCCTTCCTCGAGCGCGTCGCGCGCGGGCGCTCGCTCGAGCGCGCGGCGGTCGAGCGCGTCGCGCAGGGGCGCGTGATGAGCGGCGCGCACGCGCGCGAGCACGGTCTCGTCGATGCGATCGGCGGGCCGCTCGAGGCGCTCGCCATGGCGTGCGAGCGCGCCGGGCTCGCGCGCGGAGAGCGCTATGCGCTCGACGTGCTGCCCCGCGGCCCGGGCTTCGGCGCGTGGCCGTGGCTGCGGGGCTTCGGCGGATCGCGCGCGGAGCCGGGCCTCCTGTCCGAGCTCGGACGGAGCTTCGGCTTCGGGGAGCGGGCCCGGCTCGACTGATGGCGCGCAAGCTCAAGTACGACATGCCGGGGCCGGACTGGCGCCGGAGCATCGACGAGGTGCGCGAGCGCGGATGGGAGGGCGTGTTCGCGCCCGAGCTCGCGCCGCCGCTGCGGCTCGTCGTGGAGATCGGCTTCGGCCGCGGCGAGTTCCTGGTCGCGCAGGCGGCCGCGCGCCCGGACGTCGCGTTCGTGGGCGTCGAGCTGTCGTTCAAGCGCGTGCTGAAGCTCGCGCGGCGCATGGCGCGCGGCGAGCTGCGCAACGCGCGCCTCGTGCTCGGCCGCGGCGAGACCGTCGTCGACGAGCTGCTCGCGCCGGCGAGCGTCGACGAGTTCTGGATCAACTTCCCCGATCCGTGGCCCAAGAAGCGACACGCGAAGAACCGGCTCGTGCAGCCGCCGCTCGTCCACGCGCTCGCGACGCGCCTCGTGCCCGGTGGGGTGCTGCACGCGGCGACCGACGACCCGGCCTACGCCGAGCAGATGGACGAGGTGTTCGCGGGCGAGCCGCTGCTCGAGAACGCGAACGCGCCGCTGCGCTGGCGGCCCGAGGTGCCCGGGCGCATGCACACGGCCTACGAGGAGCAATGGCGCGCCGAGGGTCGACCGTTACATTTCTTCGCCTACCGGCGTCGCGCCTAGCCTGCGCGGCGCGCGACGGCGGTTCCCCGATGGCCGGCCTCCCGAACCTGAAGAGCCTCGCTCCCGCGGCCCTGCGCGCCTGTCTGCGCGACGAGGGAGAGGCGGCCTTCCGCGCCGAGCAGCTGCTCGAGTGGCTCTACGCGAAGGGCGTCGAGGACCCGCGCGCGATGTCGAACCTGCCGGCCGCGCTGCGCGAGCGGCTCGCCGCCGGCTATGCGACGCGCGCGCTCGAGACCGAGGCGGTGCAGCTCTCGCGCGACGGCACGCGCAAGCTCGCGCTGCGCGCGGCCGACGGCGCGGTGATCGAGACGGTCGTGATCCCGGAGGCGCGGCGCACGACGCTCTGCGTGTCGACGCAGGTCGGCTGCTCGCTCGCGTGCTCGTTCTGCGCGACGGGCGCGCTCGGCCTGGCGCGCAACCTCACGACGGCCGAGATCGTCGACCAGGTCTGTCGCGCGCGCGAGGCGGCCGGCGACGACGCGCCGATCACGAACGTCGTGTTCATGGGCATGGGCGAGCCGTTGCTCAACCTCGCGAACGTGCGGAGCGCGATCGAGCTGCTCGTGCACCCGAAGGCCTTCGCGATGGCGCCGCGCCGCATCACGGTCTCGACCGCCGGGCTCGTGCCGCGCATCCACGACCTGCTCGCGATCGCGCCCATCCACCTCGCGGTGTCGCTGCACGCGACGACCGACGAGGTGCGCGACGAGCTCGTCCCGCTCAACCGCCGCTTCCCGCTCGACGCGCTGCTCGGCGCGCTGCGCGAGGAGCCGCTCGTGAACCGGCGCCGGCCCGTCTTCTTCGAGTACACGCTGATGGCGGGCGTGAACGACTCGATCGCCGACGCGCGCCGGCTGCCGAAGCTGCTCCGGGGAATCCCCGCGAAGGTGAACGTGATTCCGATGAACCCGCACGCCGACGCGCCGTACGGGCCGCCGGCGGACGAGGTCGTCGATCGCTTCACCGCCGAGGTGCACGCCGGCGGATTGCGAGTCACGCTGCGCCGCGACCGAGGCCGGGACATCGACGCCGCGTGCGGGCAGCTCGCCGCGCGCGGGCGCGGCGGCGCATCGCCGGCGCGGGCGGCGGCGGGCTAGCGCGCCGCTCGCAGGTGCGGGGCGACGACCGAGGGCGTCAGGGAGATGCGTCCGAGGCGCGGGTCGGGGCGTCAAGCCCGCGTCGTTCGCGGCCGATGCGCCTGCCCACGCGCCGTGTCGGCGCGCCTCCGGGCCGGCCGCAGCGCGCCGCGGCGCGGTCGGGGGCCGGGCGAGCAACGCGAGGGGAGGGGCGAGCGAGCGCATGCTCTACGCGGTCGGCGACATCCACGGCGAGCGCGAGAAGCTCGACGAGCTGCTCGCCGCGCTGCCGCTCGAGCCGGGCGACCGCCTCGTCTTCCTCGGCGACTACATCGACCGCGGCCCCGACTCGTGCGCGGTCGTCGATCGCCTCGTGGCGTTCTCGAAGCAGTGGCCGTGCACGTTCCTGCTCGGCAACCACGAGTCGATGTTCCTCGACTTCCTCGGCTGGACGGACGACCGCTACTTCGGCGGCGACGCCTTCCTCATGAACGGCGGCGACCGCACGCTCGCGAGCTACGGCTACTTCGATCGCGAGCGACCCGACCGCGAGAGCTTCGAGCTCCCGAAGGCGCACGAGGACTTCCTGCTCGCGCTCGTCTCCCACCACCGCGACGGCGACTACGTGTTCGTGCACGCCGGGCTCGGCGCCGACCAGCTGCGCCTCGACGACGCCACCTACGCGCTGCGCAAGACGCGGCCCGAGGATCTCTTGTGGAACCGCACGAGCTGCGACCTGCCGCACCGGCTCGGCGCCACGATCGTCTACGGGCACACGCCGGCCGAGGACTTCGGCGTGCGCTGGAACCTGCCCTACAGCATCGGGATCGACACGGGCGCCGTGTACGGCGGGCCGCTCACGGCGATCCGCCTCCCCGACGAGACCGTCTTCCAGGTCTAGAGAGCGCGCGCTTCAGGACGCGAGCGACGCGAGCGTCTCCACCGGGACGACGCGCGTCGTCACCTCCGGAAGGCCCGTCCGGCTGCGCCAGCGCAGCGAGAGCAGCAGCCGGCGGTGCCCCGCCATGTCCATCCAGTTCGCGCGGAGCGCGGGCGGCAGCGCGTCGATCGCGGGAACGCGGTGCGCGACGACGATGCGCACGCGTCCGTCGCCTGCGCGCACGAGCTCGCGGTTGTTGCGGACGACCGGGTGATGGCGCCAGTCGGGCGTCTCGCCCCAGAGGTTCTGCAGCACGAAGCTCCAGTACGCGGGCTCGTCCCGGGGCGCGAGCTCGAGGACGAGCGCCTGCGACGCGTCGAGCTCGACGATGCCGTTGCGGTAGCGCACGCCGCTCGGCGTCTGCACGCTGCCGTCGTCGGGCATCTCGATCATCGTGTTGGGCGCGGTGCGGATGCCTTCGAAGCCGCTCCAGAACGCGAGGCTCCCGTCGACGAACGCGGCGGTCGCGAGCATCCCGCGCGCGAGCGTCGCGAGGTCGAGCGGCGCCGGCGGCTCGGCCACGTCGAGCCGCTCGATCGTCGGCATCGGGTGCGCGACGCGCAGCGCGCGGTCCCAGAAGTAGGTGCGGACGAGCAGCGAGTTCGCGTCGGGCTCCGTCTGCAGATGGCCTGCGCCTCCGGGCTCCGGTCCGAGGGTGACGTCGAACGCGCCGTCGTCGGCGACGCGCAGCGTGCCCTCGTCGCGCGAGGCGACGAGTCGTCGCCCGCCGCCGCCCTTCGCCCCGCTCTGGAACGTGCCCGCGTAGACGCCGATCTCGACGCCCGCCGCTCCCGCGACCGTGCCGCGCACGCGGTACGTCCCGCGCCCGTCGACCGCGGCGACGCGATAGGTCTGGTCGGGGTTGTCGCCGAGATACTTCCGCGTCGCCGTCTGCAGCTCGTAGAAGCTCGGGTGGCGCGGGTCGGCGTGCTCGACGAAGCGGTCGAGGCCGAGCGCGACGAGGCGCGCCAGGCAGCGCACGCCCTCGACCTGGGTCACCGGGTCGCCGGCGGAGAGCGTCGGGTCGAGGCGCCCGACGAGCGGGCGGAGCGCGTCGCAGAAGCGCGCCCAGAGCGCGTCCGCATCGGCGGGCATCGCCGCGGCCGCGCCCGCGACCGGCGGCCCGTCCGCGGCCGGGCCCGGTGCGGCACCGGGCGGCGAGGCCGCCCCGGGCGCGGCCGCGGCCCGGGGCGCGACGCCCGCGAGCGCCATGGCCGCACCCGTCGCGAGCACGTCCCGTCGCGTGAGACTCCGATCCGATCGCGTCGCCATCGCCCCCTCCCGTCCGCGGACGCGGACGCACACGCCCGCACGCAGGTCGCGCAGCGTGACAGACGCCGGGGACGCGGGGAAGCCGCGGGATCGCGGCCGGGCGAGCGCCCGGTGCCGCGCCTCAGCTCGGCTGGTGGCGGCGGACGACGGGCAGCGTGAGCTTCGCGCCCGCGGAGAGGCTCTCGACCTCGAGGTCGGGGTTGTACTGCTGCAGCAGCCAGAGCGGGACGTTCGAGCGCTGTGCGAGCACCCAGACGGAGTCGCCGCGGCGCACGACGTGCTCGCGCGTTCCCGTGATCTCGTACCGCTCGAAGTACTCGGTCTGCAGCGCGCGGTGGTGCTGCAGACGGCGCCGCTCGAACTCGTCGCGCGCGACGCGCTCGAAGTCGAGCCGCAGGCGCTGGTGCACGGCGATCGGCGTCCCGAAGCGGAGCCGGTTCAGCTGGCGCAGCCGGCTCGCGCGGACGTCGAGCCACTCGGCGATGTGTCCCAGGGTCTCGGTCGGCTGCACCTCGATCGTGCCGTCGTCGGCGACCGAGTAGTCGGCGGGGTCGGCGAGCAGGTCGCGCGCGAGCTCCGTCGTCGTCTCGTCCGCCGCGAGCTCGGTGGCGGGCTCGTCCGCCGCATCGTCGGCGGCGCCCTCGTCGGCGCTCGCGGTCGCGCCTGCGTTCGCGCTCGCGTCCGCGCCGTCGCTCGAGCCGTCGCCGTCGCCGTCGCTCGCGCCCGCGTCGTCGGCGGCGAGCGCCTCGCTCGGCGAGCCGCTCGCGGGTGAGGCGTCCCGCGCCGCATCGCGCTCGGACGGGGCCGCGTCCGGCCCGGGCGCGACGTCGACCGCCGCGACCTCGGCGAGCGCGATCGCCGCCGCCGACGGCGCGTTCGCGGCGGCGGGCTCCTCGCGCTCGATCGGCGCGGTGGCGGCGGCCAGCGTGATCGCCGACGGCGGCGCTGCGGGCTCGGGCGCGTCGGCGCCCACGCGCAGCGACTGGCCGGGGTAGATGCGGTTGCGGTCGCGCACGTCGTTCGCGGCGAGCAGCTCGCGCTCGGTCGTGCCGAAGCGCCGCGCGATCGAGGCGAGCGTGTCGCCGCGCCGGACCGTGTAGACGCCCTCGGGCGGCGGGGCGGCGGGGGCGCTCGCCTTCGCGGACCGCGAGGGCTTCGCCTTCGCGGCGGGCTTCGCGCTCGCGAGCACGACGCCGCCGCCGTGCGGGAGGCGCAGCACCTGGCCGACGCGGATCGTGTGGTGGCTGCGGAGCTTGTTGGCGGCCGCGAGCTCGCGCACCGACGTCCCGTAGCGCGCGGCGATGCCGGAGAGCGTGTCGCCGCGGCGGACGCGGTGCGTGCGGTCGGCGGTCTGCGCCGCGAAGCGCTGGTCGGCGGCGAGATCGTCGAGGGCGAGCGCGAGCGGGCGCGCGAGCTCGGCCGACGGCACGCGCAGCGCGAAGCCGCGCGGCACGAACTTCTGTCCGCTCCACACCAGGCGCGAGAGCGCGGGGTTCGCGGCGCGCAGCGTCTCGACCGGCACGCCGATCGCGCTCGCGAGCGAGCTCGCCTTCGCATAGAAGGGAAGCTCGATGCGGTCGTACGCGACCGGCGCGTCGCGGCGGATCGGCCCGAAGTAGCGCTCTGCGTTCGTCTCGACCTCGCGCGCGGCGAGGAACTCGACGTAGAAGTTGCGCGAGGCGAAGCCGAAGGTGCGGCTCCGGTACTTGCGCAGGATCGTCTCGATGTCGGTGGTGCCGACGGTGCGCGCCGCGCGCCGCATGCCGGCGGCACCGTGGTTGTAGGCGACGAGCGCCAGCGGCCACGTTCCCGTCACCTGCTTGTTGGCCGCGAGCAGCTTCGCCGCGGCGCGCGTCGACTCGAACGGGTCGAGGCGTTCGTCGACGACGTGGTCGACGCTCATGTAGCGCCGCCCCGTCGAGCGCATGAACTGCCACAGGCCGGCCGCTCCGACGTGCGACTGCGCGTCGTGGCGGAACGACGACTCGACGTGGGGGAGCGACGCGAGCTCGGTCGGCAGCCCCATCTCGCGGAACGTGCCCTCGATGTGGTCGTGCCACGCCCCCGAGCGCACGATGCCGGCGCGGAACTTGTCCGCCTGGCCGAGCTGGAAGCGCACGTTGCGCGCGGCCTCGGCGAGCGTGCGGTTCGAGACGCCGTCGGGGAACTGCGCCAGCACGTGTCGTTCCCGCCGCGAGAGACCGCTGCGCTTGCCCTTCGCGAGCGCGCGCAGGGCGGCGGCGATCTCCTTCTTCGCCGAGTCCGTCTGCTGCTCGCGCGCGCGCGGGCTCTGGCGATCGCCGAACCGCACGACGTCGTACACGACGCCGAGGTCGGTCGCGTCGTGGATCAGTCCGCCCTGCGTGTCGACCTCCGAGTAGATCCGCACCCAGAAGCGGACGTCGGGCTCGAGGCCGGCAGGGCGCGGAAACGGCTCCGCCCCCGCGGCGGGCGCGAGCGCGGAGGCGAAGAGGAGGGCGAGGGCGAGGGAGCGGAGCGGCGGATGGTGCATCGGGGTCCGATTCGGCAGCTCGCCGGCAGGATGTGAGGGGTGGGCGCGCCTACCGGCGGCCCTTGCGGCGCGCGGCGCGCTGCTGCTTGCGCTTCTTCTTCTTGGCGTCCGTGTCGGCGCGCCGGCGCACGCCGCCCGGGCCCGCGGCGCCGAACGCGCCGAGGCCGCCGGGCCCGCCGCCGAGCAGGGCGCTCGGGTCCATGCCGCCGGCCGGGGCCAGGCGGTCGAGCCCGGGGATGCGCGAGAGCAGGCCGCCCGCACCGCCGAGGTTCGACATGACGTCGCGCATCTGGTGGAAGCGCTTCACCAGGTCGCTCACGTCCTTCTGCTTGTGGCCGCTGCCGCGCGCGATGCGTGCGGTGCGGCTCTTGTCGATCAGGTCGGGCGCGGTGCGCTCCTGGCGGGTCATCGACTGGATCATCGACTCGACCTTGCGGAGCTGCCCTTCCTCGACCTGGTCGGCCATCTGGTTGAAGAAGGGCATCTTCGCGAACACCTCGCGCAGCGGGCCCATCTTCTGGATCGTCTTGAGCTGCGTGAGCAGGTCGTCGAGCGTGAACTGGCCCTGGAGGATGCGCTCGGCGTCCTCCTCGGCCTGCTTCTCGTCGACGACGGACTCGAAGTCCTGGACGAGACCGACGATGTCGCCCATGCCGAGGATGCGCGACGCGAGGCCCTCGGGCCGGAACTCCTCGAGCCGGTCGACGGACTCGCCCGTGCCGATGAACTTGATCGGGACGCCGGTCACGGCCTTCACGGCGAGCGCCGCGCCGCCGCGCGCGTCGCCGTCGAGCTTCGTCATCACGATGCCGTCGAGCGCGAGGCGTTCGCCGAACGCGCGCGCGACGTTCACCGCGTCGCGCCCCATGAGCGCGTCGCACACGAGCAGCGTGTTCGCGGGCTCGACGGCGGCGACGATCTCCTCGAGCTCGCGCATCAGGTCGTCGTCGATCGCGAGCCGGCCGGCCGTGTCGTAGACGATCGCGTCGAAGCCCTCGCGCTTCGCGCGCTCGCGCGCGGCCCTGCAGATCGACGGCGGGAGCTCGCCCTCGCCGCCGCGGTGGACGGCGACGTCGATCTGCGCGCCGAGCGTCACGAGCTGGTCGACGGCCGCGGGGCGGTACACGTCGGCCGCGACGAGCAGCGGCCGCTTGCCCTGCGACTGGAGCCGCCGCGCGACCTTGGCCGCGCACGTCGTCTTGCCCACGCCCTGGAGGCCGACGAGCATCACCGACGTCGCCCCGCGCTGGAAGCGCAGCTTCGGGTCGACCGGCCCCATCAGGGCCGCGAGCTCCTGCTCGCAGATCGCGACGAAGTGCTGGCCCGGCGTCACCTTGAGCGCGCGACCCTGCGCGTCGCGCGCGCGCGTCGACACCTTCTCGCCGAGCGCGCGCTCCTTGACCTTCGCGAGGAAGTCCTTCGCGACCTGGAAATCGACGTCCGCTTCGAGCAGCGACGCGCGCACGTCGCGCAGCGCCTCGGAGATGTTCTCCTCGTCGAGCGCGCGCACGCCGCGCAGCCGTTCGGTCGCGTTCTTGAAGCCCTGGGTGACGGTCTCGAGCACGATCCCCTCCGCGAGCGGCGCGCAGTCTAGCGCGGGGTCGCGCGCGCTCCCGCGCACCCTGCGGCGCGCTTGCTCGCGCATCGCGCCGCGTGCATGATGACGCCCCTTCCCGCACCCGCGGCGCGCGCGGCGCGCCCGAAGAGGAGCCGCATGGCGATCGAGGTCGAGGCGCAGATCACGGGCAGCGTGTGGAAGATCGAGACGCAGGTCGGCGCCCGCGTCGAGGAGGAGGACGTCCTCCTCGTCGTCGAATCCATGAAGATGGAGATTCCGGTCGAGGCGCCGGGGGCCGGCGTCGTCGCCGAGATCCGCGTCGCCGAGGGGCAGGCGATCGAGGAAGGCGACGTGCTCGTCGTCCTCGACGACGCCTAGCCGTCGCCATCCCGCCATGGCCCACGGTCTCGTCTCCGAGCGCGGACGGCCGCGGCCCCGTCTCCTCACCGGCGCCAAGCGCGACGAGGCCGTCGCGCGCCTCGCGCGGTCGGCGCGCCGCAATCTGATGCTGCTCGACGTCGTCGCCTCGATCGGCCGCGCCGCGTCGCCGTACGAAGTGCCCGCCCAGGCGGTCGGTGCGTTCGACGGCGACGAGCTGTGCGGCGTCGTGGCGCTGCGCCCGAGCCTCGTGCTCGAAGCGGAGCTCGACGAGGGCGCGCTCGACGCGGTGCTGCCCTACGTCGAGACGATCGAGTCCGGGCTCGTGAAGAGCGAGGCGTCGGGCGTCGAGCTCCTGTGGCGGCGGCTCGCGCGGCGCGGCAAGTCGGCGGTCATCGACCGCCGCGAGCACGCGCTCGCGGTCGAGCGCGGCGCGCTGCGGCCCGCGCCCGCTCCGCTCGGCGCGCTGCTGCGCCGCGCCGCGCCGCGCGACCTCGAGGCGCTCGTGCACGCAGCGCGCGCGAGCCTGCGCGAGGAAGGGCGGCCCGACCCGTTCGACGGCGACCCGACGGGCTTCCGGCGCTGGGTGCGCGGCCGTCTCGAGCGCGCGCGCGTCGTCGAGCGCGACGGCCGCGTCGCATTCGTCGGCTACGCGGACGTCCGGCGGCCCGAGGGCTGGCTCGTGCAGGGCGTCTACACGTGGCCCGAGGCGCGCCGCACGGGCCTCGCGGCGGCGGGCATGAGCGCGATCGTCGAGGAGGGCTTCGAGGCCGGCGCCGGCCACGTGCAGCTCGCCGTCGTCGACGGCAACGCGCCCGCGATGTCGCTCTACGCCAAGCTCGGCTTCCGCCCGTTCGACACCCTGCGAACCATCCTGTTCGCGTAGCGGCGCATTCCGTAGGATGGGCCGCGCGCACGGTCCGCCGCGGCCGCGACGCGCACCACGGAGGATCGGACGCATGGGCCTGCTCGACGGGAAGGTGGCGATCGTGACGGGAGCGGGAGGCGGGCTCGGGCGCGAGCACGCGCTCGCGCTGGCGAAGGAGGGCGCGGCCGTCCTCGTGAACGACCTCGGCGGCTCGCGCGACGGCACGGGCGCCGGCCACAACATGGCCGACCACGTCGTCGCCGAGATCCGCGAGGCCGGCGGCGAGGCGGCGGCGAACTACGACACGGTCGCGACCGTCGAGGGCGGCAAGGCGATCGCGCAGGCGGCCGTCGACGCGTTCGGGCAGATCGACGTGCTCGTGAACAACGCGGGCATCCTGCGCGACAAGTCGTTCAAGAACACGACCGAGGACCTGTGGGACCCCGTCGTGCAGGTGCACCTCAAGGGCACGTACTGCGTCACGCACGCCGTCTACACGCACATGCTCGAGCGCGGGCAGGGCGGCGTGATCGTCAACACCTCGTCCACGTCGGGCCTGAACGGCAACTTCGGCCAGTGCAACTACGGCGCGGCGAAGGCGGGCATCGCCGGCTTCACGCGCTGCCTCGCGATCGAGGGCAAGAAGTACGGCGTGCGCGCGTTCATCCTCGCGCCGGTCGCGTTCACGCGGCTCACCGAGGACCTCATGAGCGGCGACATGCAGGGCTCGCTCGATCCGAAGCTGGTCTCGCCGCTGATCGTGTACCTCGCGAGCGACCTGTCGAAGGACCGCACCGGCACGACCTTCTTCGCGGGCGGCGGCCGCATCGCCGAGATGCGGATGGTCACGGCCGAGGGCGTGACCAAGAAGGACGGCGGGGGCCTGTGGACGGCGCAGGAGATCGCCGACGCCATGCAGCCGGGGAAGATCCTGCTGTCGGACTAGCGCGCGGGCGGTGCGGTACCTTCGCGCGCCGATGAGCTCTCCGACGACCCGAGCCCCGAGCGGGCGTCCCGATCGGCGCGCGCTCGCCGACGTGCTGTCGGCGATGGCGCCGCGCTTCAACCTCGCCTTCCGCTGGTTCGCGCGCCGCTTCTTCGGCCACTTCGGGCTCGACGACGAGACGGTCCAGCGCCTGCGCGCGCTCGAGGACCGCGGCTCGGTCGTCTACGTGATGCGGTACTCGAGCCGCCTCGACTACTTCCTGTTCAACACGCTCTTCGTGCGCCACGGGCTGCGGCTGTCGCGCTTCGCGAACGGCATCCACTTCTACTACTACCACCCGCTGCGCGACGCGCTGCGCACGTTCCTGTTCCGGAGGCGCGGGCTCCCGCGCGAGGTGCGGCACGCGGAGCGGCGCGAGCGCGTGCAGGCGCTCGTGCGCGCGGGCGAGTCGATGTTCCTGTTCCTGCGGACGGAGCGGCTGCGGCGCCTGCTGCGCGGGCGCCGCGCGCTCGCCGAGGCGCGCGAGCTCGACCTGATCGAGGTGGCGGCGGCGGAGTCGATCGAGTCCGGGCGCCCGGTCTTCTTCGTTCCCCTCGCGCTCTTCTGGCGCAAGGGGCCGCGCGCGGAGAGCCGCTTCCTGAACCTGTCGTACGGCGCCGTCACGCGCCCGAGCGACCTCGCGAAGGTGACGTCCTTCTTCTCGACGTACCGCGACCTCGCCGTGAAGACGGGCGAGCCGATCGACCTGCTCGAGTTCGTGCGCGAGCGCCCGGGCGACGACCTGCGCCTGCTCGCGCGCAAGGTGCGGCGCTCGATGCTCGTCTACTTCTCCGCGGAGGAGAAGGTCGTCGAGGGGCCGACGCTGCGCTCGCCTTCGCGCGTGCTGCAGGAGGTGCTCGCGGACGCGGGCGTGCGGCGCGCGGTCGACGCCTACGCGAAGGAGCGCGGCGTCTCGATCGAGCGCGCCGAGCGCGACGCCGAGCGCCGCTTCCGCGAGATCGCGGCGAACATGAACTCGACGCTGCTCGCCGTGCTCGGCGCCGTCGTCGGGTGGATCTTCCGGCGCATGTTCTCGTCGATCGAGACGACCGGACTCGAGGCGGTCAAGGAGCACGCGAAGCGCCAGGCCCTCGTGCTCGTGCCGAACCACCGCTCGTACTTCGACTTCCTGATCCTGTCGTGGCTCTTCTACCAGAACTTCCTCGTGCCGCCCCACATCGTCGCGCGCGAGAACATGTCCTTCGGGCCGTTCGGCTTCGTGTTCCGGCGCGCGGGTGCGTTCTTCATGCGGCGCCGCTTCGACGACGAGCTCTACAAGGAGGTGTTCCGCGCCTACGTCTCCTACCTCGTGCGCGAGGGCTTCACGCAGGAGTTCTTCATCGAGGGGGGGCGGTCGCGCACGGGCAAGAGCCTGGCGCCGCGCTTCGGCATCCTGTCGTGGGACGTCGAGGGCTTCCTCCAGAGCCGGCGCCGCGACCTGCTCTTCGTGCCGATCGGCATCACGTACGAACGGCTCGTCGAGGAGGGCTCGATGGTCGACGAGCTCGAGGGCGGCGAGAAGAAGGACGAGAGCATGCTCGGGCTCGTGCGCGCCCGGCGCTTCCTGCGCAGTCGCTTCGGCAGCGTGCACATCCACTTCGACGAGCCGATCTCGCTGGCGCGGGCGCTCGGCGCGCGGCGCGACTCCTTCGCGCGCGACGGCGGCGAAGCGGTCGAGGCCGAGAAGCGGCGCTTCATCCAGTCGCTCGGCTATCGCATCGTCGAGCGCATCAACTGGTCGCTGTTCGCGAACGCGACGTCGGTGGCGGCGAGCGTCCTGCTCGGGCATCCGCACCGCGGCATGCGCCGCGCGGAGTTCGTGCGGCGCATGCAGTGGACGGTCGACCTGCTGCGCGCGCTCGACGTGCGCATGACGCAGGCGCTCGCGCGCGACGAGGGTGGGTTCGTCGAGTCGCTCGCGTTCCTGTCGGGTGCCTCGCTCGTGCACGTCGAGTCGGACCCGCGCGGCGAGATCGTCTACTTCGACGAGTCGCGCCGGCGCGCGCTCGACATCTACCGCAACGCGATCGCGCACTACCTCGCGGCGCCGAGCTTCGTCGCGCGCGCGCTGCTCGGCGAGTGCTCGCGCAAGCAGCTCGACGAGGACGTCGAGCGCGCGCAGCTCGTCTTCGAGCACGAGTTCTTCGCCGCGCGCATCGACGCGCGACGCGGCGACGTCGCGATCGTGCTCGCGCACTTCGAGCGCTGCGGCTTCGCCGAGGAGCGCGACGGGCTGTGGCGCGCCACGGAGGCGGGCGAGCCGTTCCTGCGCTCGCTCGCCGAGCAGACGCGCGGCCTCGTCGAGGTCTACGCGGCGGTCTGCGACGTGGCGATCGAGCAGGGCGGCGCGCTCTCGCGGCGCGAGCTCGCGAAGCTCGCGAGCGCGCGTGTCGAGCGCGCGCGCCTGCTCGGCGAGGCCGAACGCGCCGAGGCGCTCAACCCGACCACGCTCGCGAACGCGCTCGACTGGCTCGTGCGCAGCGAGGTGCTCGCGCGCGCCGACGGCGGCGGAAGCGGAGCCGACCTCGTGCGCGGCGAGCGCTTCGAGGAGCTCGCGAGCCTGCGCGACCGGTTGGCAGCGGAGCTGGCCGAGCGGTAGCCTGCGCGCCCCCATGACGACCGCCCTCCCCGAAGACCCGGCCTCGCTGCTCGACTTCCGCAAGGGCGACGGGCTCGTCGCCGCGATCGCGCAGGATCACGCGACCGGCGAGATCCTGATGCTCGCGTGGATGAACGAGGACGCGTTCCGCCGCACGCTCGAGACGGGGCAGGCCGTCTACTGGACGCGCTCGCGCCGCAAGCTCTGGCACAAGGGCGAGGAGAGCGGGAACGTGCAGCTCGTGAAGGAGCTCTACGTCGACTGCGACGCCGACGCGGTGCTGCTGCGGGTCGAGCAGGTGGGCGGCGCGGCCTGCCACACGGGCAAGCGCAGCTGCTTCTTCCGCAAGGTCGCCGACGGCCGCGTGACCGACGTCGGCGTGCAGGTCTTCGATCCGGACGAGGTGTACGGGAAATGAGCGAGCGCGCGACGACGCTGCAGCTCGGGCTTCCGAAGGGCAGCCTGCAGGAGACCACGCAGTCGCTGTTCGCGAAGGCGGGCTTCGACCTGCGCATCTCCTCGCGTTCCTACTATCCGACGATCGACGACGACGAGATCTCCTGCATCCTGATGCGCCCGCAGGAGATGGCGCGCTACGTCGCGCAGGGCGTCATCGACTGCGGCATCACCGGCCTCGACTGGGTGCTCGAGACGGGTGCGGACGTCGCGGAGCTCGCCGACCTGCGCGCGCCGTGGCCGAACTACGGGCCCGTCCGCTGGGTGCTCGCGGTGAAGGAGGGCTCGCCCTTCGAGAAGGTCGAGGACCTCGCCGGCAAGCGGATCGCCGCCGAGGCGGTCGGCATGACGCAGCGCTACCTCGCCGGGAAGGGCATCACCGCGAACGTCGAGTTCTCGTGGGGCGCGACGGAAGTGAAGCCGCCGCTCCTCGCCGACGCGATCGTCGACGTCTCGGAGACGGGCTCGTCGCTGCGCGCGAACGACCTCGTCGTGCTCGACGTCGTGCTCGAGAGCACGCCGCGCTTCATCGCCAACAAGCAGGCGCTCGCCGACCCGTGGAAGCGCGACAAGATGGAGCGGCTGCTGCTGCTGCTGCGCGGCGCGATCGCCGCGGCGACGCGCGTCTGCCTCGCGATGAACGTGCCGCGCACGCGGCTCGACGCCGTGCTCGGCATCCTCCCGTCGCTCGGGACGCCCACGATCTCGACGCTCGCGGACGACGAGTGGGTCGACGTCACCGCCGTCGTCGAGGAGAAGACCGTGCGCGACCTGATCCCGCGCCTCAAGGACGCGGGCGCGCGCGGCATCATCGAGACCCCCCTCAACAAGCTGATCGACTGAGCGCGCCGTGCTCCGGCTCGCGGGCGCTCTCGGCGCGGCGGCGTGGAGCTGGGCGAAGCTCGGCTTCTGGGGCCTCGCCGTCGGCGAGAGCCGCCCGCTCGTGGTCGCGCAGGCGGTCGTGCTCGACCCCGCGCGCGGCGTGCTGCTCGCGCTGCGGCGCGACCTCCAGGGCTGGGAGCTTCCCGGCGGCACCGTCGAGCCCGGCGAGTCGCCCGAGCGCGCGCTCGCGCGCGAGCTGCGCGAGGAGCTCGGCATCGACGCCGCGGTCGGACGGCGCGTCGGGACGTGGGTGCGCACGGGCTACCGCCCGCACACCGCGCACGTCTTCGTGTGCGCGACCGCCGACGAGCCGTGCGCGCGCGGCCCGCTCGGCGACGAGACGCTCGACGCCGCGTGGTTCCCGGCCGACGCTCCGCCCGCGACGCTCTTCCCGTGGTACGCCGAGGCCTTCCTGCTCGCGACGAGCGGCGAGCTCCCGCCCGTCGAGCGCCGCGAGCGCAACGGCTGGCGCGAGATCGCGGCCGGCGCGCGCATCGACCTCGCGACGCGCGCCGAGCGGCTACGGTCTCGTTAGGCCGGCGGCCCGGCCCTCGAGCGCCCCGCGCACCTTCCGCAGCGTCGCCGCGGCGCGCGCGAGCTCGGCCGGCGTGGCGACGGGAGCGGCGGCCGCGAGCGTCGTCTGCTCCCTGTCCTGCATGCGCGCGATCGCGCGCGCGCCCTTCGGCGTGAGGCGCAGGAGCGGCGAGCGGCGGTGGGCGGGGTTCGCGTCGGTCGCGACGAGCCCCCGCTCGACGAGTGCGTTGGCGATCGCCTGGATGTGCTGGCGCGAGACGCGCCGCGCGCGCGCGACGTGGGGCACCGAAGTCGGGCCCGCGCGCGCGAGGAACTCCAGCACGGCGCGCATGGCGACGGTGACGCCCGAGCCGCGGTGCAGGCGCTCGGCGCGCTGCACGAGCGCGTTCCAGAGCAGGCGCACCTCGTCGATCAGCTCGTCGAGCGGGGCGGGGGCATCGTCGGCCATCGCCCGCAGGCTCGCGCTCCGGAGGCCGCCTGTCAACTTGACAACAGTGTTGTCAATATGCGATTCCTCGCGGCGCCGCGCGCGTCCCGTGCCCGCCGCGCCGCGCGCCCGAGGTGGCCCATGTCGGTCTCCGGTCCGCTCGACTCCTGGATCCTCGCGAACGCCGGCACCGCGCAGGAGGTCGCCTTCGGCGGCGCATTGCTCGCGCTGCTCGCGCTCGAGGCCTGGCGACCGCGCCGTCGCGCGCCGGCGCGGCGACGCCAGCGCTGGCCGGTCAACTTCGCGCTCACGGCGCTGAACGTCGTCGCGCTCGGCTTCGTGCCGGTGTCGTTCGTCGGTGCGGCGCTCTGGGCCCGCGCGCACGGCGTCGGCGTGCTGAACGCCGTGGCGCTCCCGCCCGCGCTCGCCGCACTCGCGACGCTGCTCGTGCGCGGTCTCCTCTCGACGATCACGCACCTGCTGCACCACCAGGTTCCGCTGCTGTGGCGCATCCATCGCGTGCACCACCTCGACGCCGAGCTCGACGTCTCCTCGACGGTCCGCTTCCACCCGCTCGAGATGCTCACCGGGCCGTTGCTCGGCCTGCCGTTCGTGCTCGCGGGCGGCCTCGAGCCGTGGGCGCTCGCGCTCTACGAGCTGCTCGACGTCGTCGTCACGCTCTTCTCGCACGCGAACCTGCGCCTGCCGCGCGGGCTCGAGCGCGCGCTGCGCGTCGTCGTCGTGACGCCCGAGCTCCACCGCATCCACCACTCGCGCTGGGCGCCGGAGACGGACAGCAACTACGGCGCGGTCTTCCCGATCTGGGACGTCGTGCTCGGCACCTACCGCGGCGAGCCGCGCGACGACCCGGCGACGATGGCGCTCGGGCTCGACGACGAGCCGGGCGCGGAGCGGCTCGGGCTCGTCGCGCTCCTGCTCGCTCCGCTGCGGCGCCGCGGCGCCCCGGCGCGCGCCGGCTCGGGGCGCGCCGCCGGAGCGGCGTCGTGAGCGCGCGCGACCGGCTGCGCCGCGCCGTCGTCGCGCAGTTCCACCGGCCGACGGGCGCGTTCGGCGCGCTCGCAGGCCTCGTGCTCGCGCGCCGGCCCTCGAATCGCGCGCGCAACGCGTGGGTCGTCGAGCGGCTCGCCATCCGCCCCGACGACCACGTGCTCGAGCTCGGGTTCGGGCCCGGGCTCGCGATCGCGGATGCCGCGCGCCGCGCGCAAAGGGGGAGGGTGGTCGGGCTCGACCACTCCGAGGCCATGCACCGCATGGCGTCGCGTCGCAATCGCGCGGCCGTGCGCGAGGGGCGCGTCGAGCTCGTCGCGGGCTCGTTCGCCGAGCTCGCGCGCGTCGCGGGCGCGTTCGACGCGATCTTCGCCGTCAACGCGGTGCAGTTCGACGACGACCCGGCCGCGCTCGTGCGCGCGCTCGCGGCGCGGCTCCGCCCGGGCGGGCGCCTCGCGATCGCGACGCAGTCGCGCAGGGCGGGAGCTTCGGATGCGGACTCGCTGCGCGCGGGCGAGGAGGCGGCGGCGTGGCTGCGCGCCGCGGGCCTCGCGCGCGTCCGCGTCGAGACGCTCCCGCTCACGCCCGCGTGTGCGGTGTGCGCGATCGGCGAGCGCGCGTCCGCGGGCGAGGCCGCGGCGGCACCCGCGGCGCCTGCCGGAGCCGCCACCGCGCGTTAGGCTCGGCCCGCGATGACGTCCGGGAACGGGAGCGAGAACGAGGCCGCGGCGCGCGCCGGCGCGTCGCCCCGCCGCGAGCGGCTGCGCGAGATCATCTTCGAGGCGGACACGCCGGCGGGCCGCGCGTTCGACGTGGCGCTCCTGTGGGGGATCGTCGCGAGCGTCGTCGCCGTGATGCTCGAGAGCGTCGAGGCGATGCGCACCGCCCACGGCGCGCTGCTGCGCACGGCCGAGTGGGCGTTCACGCTGCTCTTCACCGCGGAGTACCTCGTCCGCATCTACTGCTCGCCGTTCCCGCTGCGCTACGTGCGCAGCTTCTTCGGCGTGGTCGACCTGCTCGCGATCGCGCCCACCTACCTGAGCATCGCGCTCCCCGGCTCGCAGTCGCTGATCGTGATCCGCGCGCTGCGCCTGCTGCGCGTGTTCCGCGTGCTCAAGCTCGCGCACTTCCTCGGCGAGGCGAACGTGCTCGTCGACGCGATGCGCGCGAGCCGGCACAAGGTCGTCGTGTTCCTCGGGACGGTGCTCATCCTCGTCACGATCCTGGGCTCGGTGATGTACCTGGTCGAGGGCGCGGACGCGGGCTTCACGAGCATCCCGCGCAGCATCTACTGGGCGATCGTGACGATGACGACGGTCGGCTACGGCGACATCACACCCCGGACGATCCCGGGGCAGACGCTCGCGGCGGCCGTGATGATCCTCGGCTACGCGATCATCGCGGTGCCGACGGGGATCGTGACGGCGGAGATCGTCGAGAGCGTGCGCCAGCACCCCGCACCGATCACGACGCGCGTCTGCCCGCACTGCCTCGAGGAGGGGCACCGCCCGTCGGCGCGCTTCTGCTTCGAGTGCGGCGGCGAGCTCGTGCGCCGCGCGGCCGGGCCGGAGCCCGAAACGCAGACGCCCCCCGCGCCGTGAGGTGCGGAGGGCGTCCTTCGAAGGGATCGTCCAATTGACGGATGAACGTTTCTCTTCGGTGACCTGCGACTAGCGTCGCTGCTCGCGCAGCCCGCTCGCCTCCCACTCCTTCGAGAGCTGCTTGAGCTTCGCGGAGAACTCTTCGAAGGGGTCGTCGAACGACAGGATGATCTCGGTCGTGCGCGGGATGTCGTCGCCGTTCAGCAGCCCGCGGTAGCGGTTGAGGTTCGCGAGGATCGCCTCGGCCACCTTGAGCGCGCGCTTCTCCGTCTTGATCAGCGGCGACTGCAGCGTGTAGACGTTGTTGCGGCCCCAGAGACTCTCGTCGCGGACGATCGCGATCTCGCGGTAGACGCCGTTGATCGGATCGAAGTTGTACTCGACCCGGACCTCCTTGAAGATGTCCGAGTTCCCCGTGTAGAAGCCGCGCTCCTTCTCGACCTTGCCGAGCTGACGGCAGCGCGGGCAGTAGAAGGTGTCGCCGTGGTTGAGGAGGAACACGCCCTTGGCGTAGTCCTCGCAATCCGTGTTCTCGCAGTAGCCGACGCCGCGCTTCATGCTGGCCATCCCGTCGATGCGCCCTCTGGCCCGGTGCGTTCGTGCTCCGAATCCGGTGTGGGCCGGTTTGGGGGGAGTCGGAGCAAGCCGCGTGCCACGCGGCGAGGCGATGCGGCCGACCCTCGTGTCGCCGCACCGTTGTCGTGGGTCCTGCCTTCGTGCTGCCGGGCACGTGCTCTCGCGACGAGCCGCGCGTGCGGGGAAGCGCTCTTCCTTCCAGTCCTCGACGGCGGCGCACCGCCGTTCCACTCCGCAAGTTTCGTCGCAGTCCGTCTCGCCCGACGCGAGCGGGAGGCATCGCGGCGGGCTTCGGCGACAGGGACGGCGACGGGCTCGGAAGCGGCGTGAACGGCCCGCTCGGGGGCCATCGCGCTTTATACGGCCGCGGTCGCCGAGCTGTCAACCGGCTTTTCGTTCAGGCGCTTCCGGCGTCGATCTGCGAGTCGGAAAGACTCGGCTCGCGGGGCAGATACCCCTACTCGTCGAGAACGTACTCGAATACCAGATAGGAGACGGTCACGTAGATGCCGTCGATGACGACGAGCAGCTGGAGCGCCTCGAACGGGATGCCCTCGCCGGCGATCGCGGCGGCCGTGCCGCGCACCGCGCCCGCGAGCACGGGCAGCAGGGCGGGCAGCAGCAGGATGGGGAGCAGGAGCTCGCGGAAGCGCGTGCGCACGGCCATCGCCGACAGCAGCGTCCCGACGCTGCAGATGCCCGCCGTTCCGAGTGCCACGACGCCCGCGAGCGGGAGCGCGACCGGCCGCAGGTCGAGGCCGAAGACGAGCGCGAACGCCGCGGCGACGACCGCCTCGACGCCGCCCGTCACGACGAAGCTCGCGAGCGCCTTGCCGGCGAAGACCGCGCCGCGGTCCGCGGGCGCGAGCGCGAGGCCGGCGAGCGCGTCGTTCTCGAGCTCCTGCGCGAACGAGCGGCCGAGCCCGAGCAGCGCGGCGAACACGTAGGCCACCCACAGCAGCCCCGCGGCGTTGTCGCCGATGCCCGACGCCGTTCCCTCCGGCAGGGCGAAGTGGAAGACGATCACGACGAGCAGTGCGAACGCGAGCATCGCGCCGAGGCGTTCGCGCGAGCGCCACTCGGTCACCAGATCCTTCCAGAGGATCGCGAGGACGACGTTCACGCCGCGCGGCCTCCGGCACCGTCGTCGCCCGCGCCGTCGCCGGCGAGCGCCGTCGCCGCGCCGTAGGCCCGCTCGAGCGCCTCGCGCTCGAGCTCCGCGCCGCGGAGCCGCGCGCGCACGCGCCCGCCGAGCAGCACGATCGCCTCGTCCGCGAGCCGCGACGCGGCGCGGAGCTCGTGCGTGACGAGCACGCACGTGCGGCCCTGCGCACGCAGGGCCGCGAGGCGCTCGGCCAGCCGGTCGGCCGCGCTGCGGTCGAGGCCGGTGAAGGGCTCGTCGAGCAGCACGAGGCGCGGGTCGTGCACGAGGGCGCGCGCGATCGCGAGGCGCTGGCTCATGCCGCGCGAGAAGTCGCCCGCGCGGCGGTCGGCCGCGTGCGCGAGCCCCTCGGCCTCGAGCAGCGCGTGCGCGCGCGCCGCGGGGTCGGCGACGCCGCACAGGCGCGCCGCGAACACGAGGTTCTCGAACGCCGTGAGCTCCGCGTAGAGGAGCGTCGCGTGGCCGAGGTAGCCGACGTGCGCGCGCGCCGCGCCGCGCGTCGCCCCGGCGCCGTCCGCGACGAGCTCGAGCTCGCCGCGCGTCGGGCGCGCGAGCCCGGCGAGCAGGCGCAGCAGCGTCGACTTGCCGGCGCCGTTCGGCCCGAGCACGGCCAGGCAGCTCCCCGCCGCGAGGTCGAGGTCGACGCCGCGCAGCGCGGCGAACGCGCCGAAGCGCTTCTCGAGCCCTCGCGCGCGGAGCGCGAGGCTCACGCCTCGCGCGCTCCCGGCGTCCGCTCGGCGCCGAGCGCGGCGCCGCAGTGCGAGCAGAAGGCCCAGCTCGCGTCGATGCGACCGCCGCAGCGCGGGCAGAAGGCGCCGAGCGGGACGGGGCGGCCCGTCCCGTCCGCCGCGTGCGGCGCGGGCGCGGTGCGCACGCCGTCGCGCGCGGTCGGTGTGCGCGCCGCGCTCGTCGGGGCGCTCGCGTCGTTCGCCGCCTCCGCTGCGTCGGTCGCATCCGCCGCATCGCGGCGCTCGAGCTCGATCGAGGCCGCCGCGCGTGCGAGCAGCTGCGCGCGCAGCGCGCGGTGGTCGTCCTCGTCGAGCTTGCCCGTCTCGAAGTCGTGGTCGAGGTCGCGGATGTCCTGGTAGATCGCCTCGCGCTGCGCGGCGGAGGTGGCGAGCGACTCGTCCGCCTCGTTCGCGCGCTCCGCGCGCAGCGGCGCCATCAGGTACCAGACCGCCGCGGCGACGAGGCCGAGCACGCCGACTGCCGCACCGCGGCTCCCGAGCCCGCCGCGGCGGATCGGCGCGAGCCCGAGCGCGAGCGTCTCGGCGGGCTCCACGTGGAAGGCCTCGCGGTGGAGGTAGGTGCGCGTGCCCTGGCGGAACGGGCGCCGGCGGTGGAGGCGGTCGCTCTCGATGTCGACGCCCGTGTCGGCGACGAGCACGTTGAGCGTCGCGACCTCGAGCGGGAAGGCGATGTCGAGGCGTGCGCCCTCGGGCGTCGCGGGCACGCGGAAGCGCGCGCGCAGCGTCGACTCGCCGGGCGGGAGCGGGCCGCGCACGACGATCGCGCTCCCGTCGACGCTCGCGCCGAGCGCGCGCGCATCGGGCGGGATCTCGACGTCGGCGGCCTCGGCGGGAAGCGCGAAGCGCGCGAGCGGCGCATCGCCGACGCTCGCGAGCCGGTGCGCGCCCGCGACCTCGAGGGCGAGGCTCGCGTTCGCGACGAGCTGCGTGTCGTCGAGCTCGAGCCACAGGTCGGCGCGCGGCAGCGAGAGCCGCGTCGCGTCGGCGTCGGTCGCGGGCAGCGACACGTCGAGCGCGATGCGCGCGCCCTTCGCGACGTCGCTCGCCTCGAGCACGCGGTAGCGGCGCCCGTCGACGTCGGCGTCCTCGCCGCGAGCGAGCGGCGGCGCGCCCGCGACGTCCGGGCCGCCGACGGCGGTGAGCACGCGCAGGTGCCGCGCTCCCATCGGGAACGCGAGCGCGACGCGCGTGCGCTCGCCGTCGATCGGCAGCAGGTACTGGAAGCGCACGTCCTGGCCGCGCGGGTAGACGGGGCCGTAGAAGCGCACGCGCTCGCCGCTGCGCACGAGCGCGTCCTCGAAGCCGGCCGTCATCGGCAGGAAGTCGCTCGCGCCGGCGGGCAGCGCCGTCTCGAACGGCGCCGGCGTGCGGCCGTCGCGCGCGTCCTCGGGCACGAGCACGACGCGGCCGCCCGCGCTCTCGAGCCGGTGGAGCTCCTGCACGGCGAGCTTGCCGCCCGTCCACTGGAGCTCGACGATCGCCTCGTCGACCGCGATGCCGCTCGCGTCCGCCGTCGGCTCCGTCACCTCGACGTTCGCCTCGAGTGCGCGCACGCCTTCCGTGAAGCGCACGCTCGGCCCGAAGAACGGGATGCCGCCGTACTTCGCGCCAACGAGATAGGCCATCGTGGGCTCGCTCGAGACGTTCTCGAAGCGGAAGCGTCCCGACGCATCGGTGACGGTGTCGGCGACGCCGGGCTCGCCCGTCTGCGAGAGCCCGTAGAGGACGACGGGGACGCCCGGGAGGCCCGGCGCGCCGTCGGCGGCGCCCGCGCGCAGGACGGCGCCCGTCACGACGCCGTCGCCCTGCGGCAGCGGCGGCGGCGCGGGCACCGCGGCGCCGTCCGTCGACGCGCCGCGCGCATCCGCCGCGACGAGCGCGGCGAGGGTCAGGAGGAGCAGCGCGACCGGCGCGCCGCTCGAGCGCGGGGCTCGCACCTAGGCCTCCTGCGCGGCCGCGCGCGCGCGGGCGGGCGGCGGCCACAGCACGAGCACGCTGCCCGCGATGAACACGCCGAGCCCGACCCACAGCCAGTTCACGAGCGGGTTGCGATAGAGCTTGAGCGTCGCCGAGCCGTCGGGCTCGATCGCGGTGAGCACGAGGTAGACGTCCTCGCGCAGCGTCGAGTAGATGGCGGGGATCGAGCTCGGCTGCTGCTCGAGCCAGTACGTGCGCTTCTCCGGGACGAGCGTCGCGAGCGGATCGTCGCCGCGGAAGAGCGCGACGCGCGCGCGCGCGCCGCCGTAGTGCTGCTGCTCGATCGGCACCGCCGTCAGGAACTCGCCGCGCACGTCGCCGAGCGCGATCGAGTCGCCGGGGCGCACGTTCGCGAGCACCTCGCGGTCGAAGGCCGCGCCCGCGATGCCGCCCATCGCGAGCACCATGCCGAGGTGCACGACGTAGCCGCCGTAGCGCCGCTGGTTGCGGCGCAGGAGCGTCGCGAGCGCGGTCGGCACCGACTCGCCGCGGCGCGTGCGCGCCGCGACCGCGCGCGTGTACTCCTGCGCGATCGTCGCGATCACGAAGGCGCACGTCGCCCAGTAGGCGATCGCCATCGGCTCGCGGCCGATCGACACGGCGAGCGCGATGCCGACGGCGAGCCCCACGGAGCCCGGCACGAGGAACTGGCGCCGCAGGCTCGTCGAGGTCGCGCGGCGCCACGCGATCAGCGGCCCGAAGCCCGTCAGGAACAGGAGCGCGAGCCCGATCGGCGCGCCGAACAGGTTGTACGCGTGCGGCCCCCACGTCGTGCGCTTGTCGAAGAGCGCCTCGCTGAAGACGGGGTGCAGCGTGAACCAGAAGACCATCACGAGCAGCGCGAGGAAGAGCCAGTTGTTGACGACGAAGCTCGCCTCGCGCGAGACCATCGACTCGAGCTGGCTCGGCGACCGCAGCTGCGGGACGCGGCGCGCGAGCGCCGCGAAGTAGGCGAGCGTCACGGTCGCGACGTAGCCGAGGAAGATGTACCCGA
This sequence comes from Myxococcota bacterium, assembly GCA_041389495.1. Classification (NCBI taxonomy): domain Bacteria; kingdom Pseudomonadati; phylum Myxococcota; species Myxococcota bacterium. The sequence continues at coordinate 1,730,330 of JAWKRT010000001.1, forward strand.
ACCAGCCCGCGTTCGTGAACGAGTGCACCGACTGCACGACGCCGCTGCGGGTGAGGAAGGTGCCGAACAGGCAGAGCGCGTAGGCCAGCCCGATCAGCACCAGGTTCCACACCTTCAGCATGTCGCGCTTCTCCTGGATCATCACCGAGTGCAGGTAGGCCGTCGCGACGAGCCAGGGCATGAGCGCCGCGTTCTCGACCGGGTCCCACGCCCAGTAGCCGCCCCAGCCGAGCACCTCGTAGGCCCAGCGACCGCCCAGCATGAGCCCGCAGCCGAGCACGGCCCACGCGAAGAGCGACCAGCGGCGCGTGATGCGGAACCACGTCGTGTCGAGCCGACCCGTGATCAGTGCCGCGAACGCGTAGGCGAACGGCACGGAGAAGCCGACGAAGCCCGCGTAGAGCATGAGCGGGTGGATCATCATCGCCGGGTGCTGCAGCAGCGGGTTCAGGCCGTTGCCGTCGGAGACGACCTGCGCGGCCGGCACGCGCTCGAACGGCTCGGTCACGAAGTTCACGAGCACGAGGAAGAAGATCGAGCTCGCGAGCATCGTGGCCGCCGCCCACGGCGCGAGCGCGCGGTGGTGGTGGCGGTTGGCGCGGAGCGCGAGCGCGCCGTAGAAGCACGCCATCCAGCACCACAGCAGCAGCGAGCCGGCCTGGCCGCCCCACAGCGCGGCGAGGCGGAAGTGCAGCGGCATCGTGCTGGCCGAGTGCGCGGCGACGTAGGCGAGCCGGTAGTCGTTGGTCGCGAGCGCGTGGAACAGCGCCGCCATCGCGACGCTCGCGAACGCGAACACGACGGCGACGCAGCGCTCGGCGACGAGCGTCCACGCCTCGCCGCGCTCGCGCCGCAGGCCCGCGGCGATCGCCGTCGCGAACCCGACCACTGCGAAGAGCAGCGCGAATCGCAAGCTGTGGAGCCCGAGGTCGGCCACGCAGTGCCCCTCCATTCCGGTTGCCGTCCGGCGGCCCTCGCGGATCGCCGTTCCGTCGTCGCGGTGCGCGCGCCGTGCGGGCGCCGCGCCGCCGCGGGCGCCCTCTAGAGCGGCGTCGCCTCGTCCGCCGCGCCCTCGGCCTTCGCCTGGAACTTCGAGGGGCACTTCGCGAGGACGTTGTCCGCGAAGAACACGGGCGTGCCGCCGCCCGCCTCGACGCGGCCTTCCACCACGACCTCGGCGCCGTCCTTGAAGAGGTCCGGCGTCTCGAGGCTCGCGAAGTCGACGGCGAGCCGCTCGGTCGCGTCGCCCACCGCGTGCGGCGGGTCGTTCTGGATCGCGAAGCGCACGCGCCGCGCGTCGAGCTCGCGCTCGATCGAGCCGTTCGCGACGTAGCCCTTGATGCGCAGCCGCTCGCCCGCGCGCGTGGCGGGCCCGGCCGCGAGGAACTCCTCGAGCGTGTCGAAGTAGCGGTAGCTCGCCTCGCCGCCGAGGTTCGTCGCGCCGTACCAGCCGAGCAGCGCGGCGCAGACGAGCGCGCCGATCGCGATCTGCACGCCCTTCGGCACCCGCTTCACGGTCGCGTCGTCGGTCTGCATCGATGCACCTCGCACGGGGCGCGCGCGTGCGCGAGCGGTCGCGGGGGTCGGGCGCGTGCGCGTTGGAGGACGGGCGCGGGGGGCGGTGAGAGCGCGCCGCACGTTATCACCGGCCCCCGCGAGCGTCAAAGCGCGCACGCGTCGAAAGCGCACGCATTCCGGGCATTTGCATTCGATGAACGCGTGCCTCGACAGGCGTTCGCGCGGTTTGACACCGCTCGCGCGCACGGCTACTCCGCGGCGCATGCCGGCCGCGCGCGCACACCGCCTCCGCCAGGTCGAGCCCTTCCTCGCGATGGAGGTGCTCGAGCGCGCGCTCGAGCTCGAGCGCGCCGGCGCGGCGGTCGTCCATCTCGAGGTCGGCGAGCCCGACTTCCCGCCGCCCGCCTGCGCCACCGAAGCCTGCATCGAAGCGTTGCACCGCGGCGTCACCCACTACACCGACTCGCGCGGCACCGCGCGCCTGCGCGAGGCCATCGCGCGCGATCTCGCCGCGCGCTTCCCGGTGCGGGGCGGGTCGGTCGACCCGGCGCGCATCGTCGTGACGATGGGCACCTCGCCCGCGATGCTGCTCGTCTTCGAGGCGCTGCTCGACCCGGGCGACGAGGTCGTGCTCGGGACGCCGCACTATCCCTGCTACCCGAACTTCGTGCGCGTCTGCGGCGGCGTGCCCGTGCTCGTCGAGACCGACCCGGCCGACGGCTACCGGCTCGACCCCGAGCGCGTCGCGCGCGCGATCTCGCCGCGCACGAAGGCGATCGTCGTGAACTCGCCCGCGAACCCGACGGGGGCCGTGCAGTCGCGCGCGACGCTCGAGGCGCTCGCCGCGCTCGGCCCGACGCTCGTGTCCGACGAGATCTACGACGGCCTCGTCTACGACGGCGCGCGCACCGCGAGCGCGCTCGAGGTGACGGACGACGCCTTCGTGCTCGACGGCTTCTCGAAGCGCTACGCGATGACGGGCTTCCGGCTCGGGTGGGTGGTCGCGCCGTCCGCCTTCGCGCGCGACCTGCAGGTGCTGCAGCAGAGCCTGTTCATCTCGGCGTCCTCGTTCGCGCAGGAGGCGGCGGTGGCCGCGCTCGAGGGCGGCGCGGCCGACGTCGCGCACATGCGCGACGGGTACGCGCGGCGCCGCGACCGGCTCGTCGCGGGGCTCCGCGCGCTCGGCTTCGGCGTGCCGCGCGCGCCGCAGGGCGCCTTCTACGTGCTCGCCGATGCGCGGCCCGTCGCCGGGCCGCGCGCCGACTCGCGCGCGCTCGCGTTCGCGCTGCTCGAGCAGGCGGGCGTCGGCGTCGCGCCGGGCGTCGACTTCGGCGCGGCCGCCGAGGGCTGGCTGCGCTTCTGCTATGCGGTGGCCGACGACGCGATCGACGAGGCGCTCGCGCGCATCGCCGACGCGCTGCCGCGGCTCGCCGACGCCGCGCGCGCGAGCGCGCCGCCCGTCACGCCGCCCGTCGCGCCCGCGGAGCGCGCGCGGTGAGCCTCCCGCTCCGCCGCGCCGAGCACGTCGCGACGGCCGCGAACGTCGCCGGGCTTCCCGCGCCCGACCCGCGCGCGCGGCCCGAGGTCGCCTTCCTCGGGCGCAGCAACGCGGGCAAGTCGAGCCTCCTGAACGCGCTCGTGCGCCGCAAGCAGCTCGCGCGCACGAGCGGCACGCCCGGCAAGACGCGCCTCCTCCACCTCTACGAGGTCGAGATCGCCGGCCAGTGCGTGCGGCTCGTCGATCTCCCCGGCTACGGCTACGCGAAGGTCGCGAAGCGCGAGCGCGACGCGTGGAAGACGATGATCGAGGGCTACCTCGCGCAGCGCGAGGGGCTGTGTGCGGCCGTGCTTCTCCAGGACGTGCGGCGCGACGTCGGCGACGACGAGCGCCTGCTGCTCGACTGGCTCGACGAGCAGCGCGTGCCCGCGCTCGTCGCGATCACGAAGACCGACAAGCTCAAGCCGATGCGCCGCGCGCAGCGGCTGCGCGAGCTGCGCGCGGAGCTGCCGCTCGCGCCCGCGCGCATCGTCGCGACGTCGGCGGAGTCGGGCGACGGCATCGACGCGCTGTGGCGGGCGATCCTGGAACGCGTGCGCGACGCGGCCGAGGCGGCCGCCGGCGGCGACTAACGAAAGAGGTCGGTCGCCGGGTCGCGGAGCAGGTCGCGCAGGCGGCCGTCGCCCTCCGGCGCGAAGCCCGCGACCCACACCGCCGCGACGCCCGAGGCCTTCTCCATCAGGAGCCCCGCCGCGGCCGCGAGCTGGTCGGGCGTCGCCATCGCGGTCACCTGCAGCTCGCGTCCCGCGCGGTCGAGCGTGCCGCGCGCGTCGTCGATCGCGGCCATGCCCGCGCAGCCGATCGCGACGTCGACGAGCCCCTCGCGCCACGGCCGCCCGAAGGTGTCGCTCACGACGACCGCGATGCCGCGCGCGCCGCGCGCGACGAGCGCATCGCGGAGGTGCGCGGCCGACGCGTCCGGGTCGACGGGGAGCAGCACGGCGACGTCCTCGCCCGGCGCGTTCGAGAGGTCGACGCCGGCGTTCGCGCACACGAAGCCGTGGTGCGTCTCGCAGATCAGCACGCCGTGGGCGCGCCGCACGACGCGCTTCGTCTCGCGCAGCACGATCTCCATGTGGCGCGGATCCTTGGCGTGCTCGGCGGCGATCCGCGCGGCCTCGGCCGACGGCGTCACGTCGGCGAGCCGCACGAGCCGCCCCTCGGCCTTCGACACGACCTTCTGGCACACGACGAGGACGCCGCGCTCGAGCGCGAGGCGCGCGCGCGCGGCCGCGTCGGCGAGCAGCGCCGCGAGATCGTCGCCGGGGGCGACCTCCGGCACGCCCTCGAGCGCGACGAGCTCGAGGCGGGTGCGGGGCGCGCGCTCGCGCGCGGGGCTCATGCGGGTGCGCTCCCGGTCCGCGCCCGCGCGAGCAGCGCGCGCGTGCGCGCTCCGCCGTCGTCGCCGTCCGCGCCGCGCGCGACGAACGCGTCGACGTCGCCCGGCACGTCGAGGTCGATGGCGAGCGAGGGCACGCGCGGCTCGAGGCAGGGAACGCGCGCAGCCGCCGCGGCGGCGCGGTGCGCATCGGCGCTCGCCGCGCCGAACCGGGACGGGATCGCGTCGGGCGGCCGGCGCAGCAGCGCAGCGGTGCCGCCGTCGTGCGACGCGGCGAGCGCGACGGCCGGGCCGTCGACGCCGTCGAGGCTCGCGCACAGCGCGTCGACGTCGCGCGCCGTCGCGCCCGCGACGTCGCCGAGCACGACGAGCAGGGCGTCGCCCGGCCGCGCGCCGAGTCCGGCGTCGCGCGCGAGCGCGAGGGCGGCCGCGTCGAGCGAGGCGTTGAGCCCGGGCGCGCGCGCGACGATCGCGCGCGCGCCGGCGCGCTCGGCGGCGGCGGCGACGTCGTCGTCGGGTGTCACGACGGCGCGCACGTCGACCCGCTCCGCTCCGCCGAGCGCGTCGAGCACGTCGCCGAGCATCGCGAGCGCGAGCTCGCCGCGCGCGTCGGGCGAGAGCGCCGCCACGAGGCGCGACTTCGACTCCGCGAGCGACTTCACGGGGACCACCGCCGCGATCATCGCCGTCCGCGCGCGCCGGCCCGCGCGCGGACGCGCTCGGCGAGCGCGAGCGCGCACCTCGCCAGCCGCGCCGCGGCGTCGGCGTCGACCATGATCGTGTCCGTCGCGTCGACCGCGACGTCGAGCGCCTCGACGTCGCCGCGCAGCGCGGCGTCGCGCTCGTCGATCACGATCGCGTCGATCCAGTCGCGGTAGAGGCGCGCGACGCCGCGCGCCGACACCTCGGCGCCGATGCCGCGCAGCAGCGGATCGGCCGGGCCCTTGATGGGCTTGCCGCCGACGATCGGCGAGACGGCGACGATCGGCGCGCGCGTCGCGGCGAGCGCGTCGCGCACGCCGCGCACGGCGAGGATCGGCCCGATCGAGACGACCGGGTTGCTCGGGCACACGAGCACGACGTCCGCGCTCGCGATCGCGTCGAGCACGCCGGGCGCGGGTGCCGCCGCGGCCGCGGCCGACAGGTCGACGCCCTCGACGTCGGCGGGCGCGCCGTCGCGCACGAGGTACTCCTCGAAGTGGACGCGCCGCCCCGCGCCGAGCTCGACGATCGTCGGACACGGCGCCTCGGACATGGGGAGGATGCGCGTCGCGACGCCGAGCCGTCGGCGCAGCTCGTCCGCGACGGCCGCGAGCCCCGCGCCCTCGCGCAGGCGCAGCGTGCGGTGCAGGCAGTGCGCGAAGTCGCGATCGCCGAGGCGGAACCACGCCTCGCGCCCGAGCTCGCCGAGGCGGTCGACCACCGCGAACGTGTCGCCCGCGATGCCGAAGCCGCGCTCGCGATCGACGATGCCGGCGAGCGCGTAGGTCACGATGTCGAGGTCGGGCGCGACGTGGACGCCGTAGAACTCGCGGTCGTCGCCGGTGTTCACGATCGCGGTCACCGCCTCGGGCGCGACGACGCGCACGAGCCCGCACAGGAAGCGCGACGCGCCGACGCCGCCGGCGAGTGCGACGACGTGCGCGCTCCGGCCCTCGCGTGCGCTCACGGCTGCGCGCCGGCGCGCGCGGCGGCTTCGCGCTGCGCGAGCGCGGCCTGGAGCGCGGGCATGCGGAGCGCGAGCGCGCGCAGCTCGTCGTCGCTCGGCGCGCGGACGGGCGTCGCCGGAGCGCCGTCGTCGCTCTCGGCCGCGCGCCCTGCGGCGGGCGGTGCGGCGAGCCAGTCGAGCACGCGTTCGCGGTCGCGCTCGAGCGCGTCCGCGAGCGCGTCCGCGTCGTCCGGGAGGGCCGTGTCGACCGCGGGCGGCGCGCTCGCGCACGCGGCGCCGAGCGCGACCGCGAGGGCGAGCGCGCGGGCGGCGCGGGCGCGCGCCGCGCGCGTCGTCGTCCGCACGGCAACGGCCGGGACGCGCACCGCGCGCGCGCGAACGGAGACGAGCAGCGGGCGCGGGGAGGGCATGGCGCGCGCGATTCTTCGCGAGTGGCGGAGGGGCGTCAAGCTGGCGGGCGCGCGCGGCGGCGCGCGTGAACGCGCCGCCGCGCGACGGCGTCGCGGACGCGTGTCCGCGCGTTCACGCGCGCTCCCGCGCCTTCGGCGCGCGCCCGGCCGCCGCGCGAGGAGCGCCGCGCAGCCGCCCGTTCCGACGGGTGTTCCTGCGCGCGCCGCCCGCGTCGCAGCGCGCGGCGGGCGCGGGCACGCGGCTTGCGATGCGGCGCGCACATGCGCTCATCGCACCCGCTCCGCACGACGCCGCTCCCGCCGCGATGCGCTTCCGCGGCCGGCCTCCTCGTCTTCGCACTCCTGGCCGCGGGCGGCGCGCGCGCGGCGGAGGCCTCGCTCGCGTGGCAGCGCGAGCCGTGGGGGCAGGGCGAGCGCGGCGCGGTCGCGGTCGCGGCGACGCCCGGCGGCGCGTGGGTCGCCGTCGGCGACGCGAGCGGCGCGACGCTCGTGCGCGACGGCCGCGTCGCTCGCCGCATTGCGCGGGCGGGTGTGCGCGATCTCGCGTTCGACGCGCGCGGCGCGCTCTGGATCGCGACCGACGAGGGGCTCTGGCGCACGCGTCCCGACGATCCCGGCGCCGTCGAGGATCGCTCGCCGGCGCCCGGCGCCGACGCCCGCCGCGTCGCGCGGCTCGCCGTCGACGGCGAGTGGATCGCCGCGGCGACCGACGCGGGTGCGTTCGTCGCACTCGCCGGCGGGCCGTGGAGCGAGCTCGACGGCGCGGCGCCGCGCGCGGCGTCGAGCGGCGTCGCGCTCCGCTGTCGGGCGGGCGCGTGCGACGTCGCGTGGATCGCGGGCGATGCGCTGTGGCGCGCGGATCTCGAGGCGCGCGCCGGTCGGCCGCTCGCGCAGCGCGTGCGCGAGCTCGCGGTCGCGGGCGCGCCGGCCGGCGCTGCGCCCGTCGACGTCGCCGTCGCCGCGGGCCGGCTCGTCGTCGTGTACGAGCGCGCGCTCGCGATCGAGCGCGCCGACGCGCCGGACGCCTTCGCACTGCGGCGTCCCGCGCTGCCGCCGGGAGCGGGTGCGCGCCGCGCGCTGCGCGCGCTCGGGCGCGACTGGATCGCGACCGATCGCGGTCTCCTCCACGGGAGCTTCGAGGCGGGCGGCGCGTGGCGCCGTGCGGACGTGCCGGCCGGCTGGCTCGGCACGGCCGCGGTCGCCTCCGACGGCGAGGCGCTGTGGGTGGCGACGGCGAGCGGCGTGCTGCGCGGACGCGTCTCGGCGCCGCTCGCGGCGCTCGCGGACGAAGGCGCCGGGGAAGCCGCGTCCGCGCGCGCGGTCGCCGCGCGCGGGGACGGCGCACCGCCGCACGAGGCGCGCGCGGCGCAGGTCGATGCGTCGATCGCGGCCGAGCTGCGCGCGCTGCATCGCATGGCGCTCGCGCACCAGGGGCTCGACCTCGATCGCCAGCGCACATGGCGCGCGCGCATCGCGCGCCGCGCGTGGTGGCCCGAGGTGGACGTGCGCGCCGACTACGGCGGCGACCGCGGGCGCGCCGTCGACTTCGACCAGACGTTCACGTCCGGCGCGACGCAGCACCTCGTCGACCGCGCGCGCGATCGCGGCGACGACTGGGACGTCGGCATCGCGCTCCACTGGGACCTCGCGAACGCCGTGCTCGACGGCGACGCGGTGGACTTCGCGCGCGAGGAGCGGCTGTGGATCTCGCTGCGCGACGACGTGCTCGACGAGATCGACCAGCTCTACTTCGAGCGCCGGCGCGCACTGCTCGAGCTGGCCGCCGTGCCCGACGCGCGCTCGATCGACGCCGAGCGCCTGCGCCTGCGCGCGGCCGAGCTCGCGGCGGGCCTCGACGCCTGGACGGGCGGCGGCTTCTCGCGCGCGCTCTTCGAGCCCGTCGCGCGCACGAGCGACCGCGCCGCGCGATCCGACGCCGCCGGCGCGCGCGACGACGACCCCGACCGCGGCGCGCGCGATCCGCGCGCCGGCGCCGCGGAGGCGCCGTGAGCGTCTCGATTCCCGCCCCGCTCGGTCCCGCCGTCCGGAGGTTCTCGATGCCCTCGTTCCGTCCTCGTCCGCTCCCGGTCCGCCGCCCGCGCGCGGCGCGCGCGCTCCTCGCGATCGCCGCGCTCGGCACGCTCCCGCTCGCCACCGCGGCGCGCGCCGTTCCCCTGCTCTCCGAGATCTTCTACGACGCCGTCGGGTCCGACGACGGGCTCTCGTTCGTCGAGATCCACGCGCCGGCGGGCACCGTGCTCGACGGCTTCACGATCGAAGGCGTGAACGGCTCGGGCGGCGCGATCGGGCCCGTGATCGCGCTCTCCGGGAGCGTGTCGGCGAGCGGCCTCTTCGTCGTCGCCGACGTCGACGGGAGCGGTCTCACGGCGGTCGCCGTCTTCGACCAGCTCGCGAACTTCGACTTCCAGAACGGGCCCGATTCGATCGTGCTCCGCGACGCGAGCGGCGTCGTCGACGCGGTGGGCTACGGCGTGTTCGCGCCGGGCGACGTCTTCGCCGGCGAGGGCGCGCCGGCCGTGGACCCGCCGGCGGGCGAGAGCCTCGCGCGCGTCTTCGCGAACGTGGACACGGACGACAACGCGCTCGACTTCGTCGCGCTCGCGACGCCGACGCCGGGCAGCGCCGCGTTCGCGCCCGTGCCCGAGCCGGGCACGGGCCTGCTGTGCGCGATCGGCCTCGCGGGCCTCGGCGCCGCGGGCCGCCGCCGCGGCTGAGCGCGCGGCACGCGTCCCCCCGGCGGCGGCCCGGGCGATCCGATCGCGCCGCGTCTGGCTCGTCCACCGGCGCGAGCGAGGTCCGGCGCGGCGGATCGCTCCCCCTCTCCGCCGCCGCCCGCGCCCCGGAGCCCGCGCTCCGGGGCGCCCTCGCGCGCTGCGCGCGAACGCGCCGTCGCGCGCGGGCGTTCAGAACGAAGTGTGCGATTCCGATAACCCCGCCGCTGCGTGCCCGGCCCGTTGCCGCCCGGATGCACGTGCGTGACACTGCGCGACCGAGTGCGGCGGCCGGTGGTTCGTTAGGGGGGCGCGGCCCGCGATGCAGTCCGGATTCAACACGAACATCCGTCATCGCGGCGTGCTCTTCCACGTGCAGACCGAGGACAGCGGGAAGGCGAACCCGCACGTCATCACGCATCTCTTCCACGGCGGCAACATCATGGCCTCCGAGAAGCGCGACTACTCGGAGCAGCTCGCGGCGGGCGGCAACCTCGAACAGGTCGTCCGCGCCCTCATGGAGTCGCAGCACAAGGCGATGCTCAAGCGCCTGCGCGCGGGCGAGCACGACGCGGTCATCCTCGAGCGACTCGGCCCCGAGGCCTTCGACGCGCCCTCGGGCGAGGTACAGGATCCGACGGACACCGCGGCGGCGATGACGCCCGAATCGCCGACGCTCCCGCCCGAGGACGAGACGCCCGCACCGCCGCCGCCCGCGGCCGGCGGCGCGCGTCCGGCGGCGGCGGCGGCGCGCGCCTTCGGGCAGGGCGTCGTGTCCGCCAAGCCGCTCGACGAGGTCGTGCTCGACTACCTCGTGGAGAGTGCGCGCAAGCGAAAGCGCGCGGGCCGGTGAGCCGCCTCGCGCGGCGCGCGCCCGCCGCGGGCAGCGACGCCGTCGTCCGCACCTTCCACCTCTCGAAGACCTACCTCGCCGGCCAGTACGCGCTCCACGACGTGACGCTCGAGATCGCGAAGGGCGAGCTCGTGTTCCTCACCGGGTCGTCGGGCGCCGGCAAGACGACGCTGCTGCGGTCGCTCTTCGCCGCCGAGCGGCCGAGCGAGGGGCAGGTGATCGTGCTCGGTCGCAACGTCGGGCGGCTCACCGAGCGCGCGATCCCCGTGCTGCGGCGGCGCATCGGCGTCGTGTTCCAGGACTTCAAGCTGCTGTCGCGCCGCACGGTCGAGGAGAACGTGCGCGTCGTGCTCGACGTCGTGGGCACCGATCGCCGCGAGGCGAAGGCGAAGGTGTTCCAGCGGCTGAAGGAGGTCGGTCTCCAGCACCGCCGCTACCACCATCCGCTGTCGCTCTCGGGCGGCGAGCAGCAGCGCGTCGCGCTCGCGCGCGCGCTCGTCGGCGACCCCGATCTCCTGCTCGCCGACGAGCCGACCGGCAACCTCGACCCGGCGCTCACGATCGAGATCATGGACCTGATCGTCGGCGCGTCGCTGCGCGGAACGTCGGTGGTCGTCGCGACGCACGACATGGCGCTGATCGAACGCTATGCGAAGCGCCGGCTGCACCTCGACGGGGGGCGCCTCGTGGAGGACGTGCCGGCCGGGGCGCGCGCGTGAGGCGCGCGCTCGTCGTCGCGCGCGTCGTGCTCGAGAGCGCGGGGCGCGGCCTCGTCGCGAGCCCGGTCCCGAGCGCGATCGCGGTCGTCACGATCGCCATCGCGCTCGTGCTCGTCGGCGCGTTCGCGCTCGTCGTCGGCAACATGGAGGGCGTGCTCACCCGCTTCGCGAGCGAGCTGCACGTCACGGCCTACCTCGAGCCCGGCCTGTCGCCGGACGAGCAGCGCGCGCTCGCGCGCGCGGCGGAGCTGATCGAGGGCGTCGCGTCGGTCGAGCTCGTGACGCCCGAGCAGGCGCTCGAGCGCTTCCGCGCGACGATGCGCGGCAGCGAGCTGCTCGCCGGCCTCGAGGACAACCCGCTCCCGCCGTCGATCGAGCTCGAGCTCACGGAGGCCGCGCGCACGGGCGAGGGCGTCGCGGTCGTCGCCGCCGCGCTCGACGGGCTCCCGGGCGTCGACGAGCTCGCGCACGGCCAGGACTGGGTGGAGGGCTACGCGCGCGCGGCCGCGCTGGCGCGGTCCGCGGCGACGCTGCTCGGCGCGGTGCTCGTCGGCGCGGCGCTGCTGATCGTCGCGAACACGATCCGCCTCGGCGTGTACGCGCGCGAGGACGAGATCGAGATCCTCTCGCTCGTCGGTGCCGGCCGCGGGTTCGTGCGCGCGCCGTTCGTGCTCGAAGGGGCGGCGCAGGGCGCGCTCGGAGGCGGGGTCGCGCTCGCGGTGCTGTGGCTCGCCTTCCGCAGCTTCCTGCCGCGCCTCTCGTTCGGGCTCGCGCTCTTCCTCGGCGACCGCGCGCCCGCCTTCTTCGCGGGCCGGGAGGCGGCCGTCGTGGTGCTCGCCGGCGCGGCGCTCGGCGCGCTCGGCTCGCTCGTCGCGCTCGTCGGGTGGCGGCGGTGAGGCGCCGCGCGCGCCGGCCGGCGGCCGCTCGCGCGGCGGGCACGCGTGCGGTGTTCGTCGCGCTCGCGGTGGTCGGGGCGATCGCTCCGGCGCGCACGGCGTCGGCGCAGGAGCGCGAGCAGCTCGAGGAGCTGCGCGAGCGCATCGAGGAGAGCCGCGGGAAGGTCGAGCAGCACGAGGCGGAGGAGCGCGCGCTCTTCGACCGGCTCGACGCGATCGACCAGCGCCTCGCGTCGCTCGGCGTCTCGGCGCGCGCGGCGCGGGCCGATGCGCGCCGCGCGCGCGCGGCGCGCGACGAGATCGTGCGCGAGACGGAGCGGCTCGCGGGCGTGCTCGCGCGCACGCGCGCGGCGATGCGCACGCGCGCGGTCGCGCTCTACAAGGCGGGCGACGTCGGGCCGCTGCGCGTGCTCTTCTCCGCGGATTCGCTGCGCGAGCTGATGCAGCGCGTGACGGTGCTCGAGCGGCTGCTCGAGCACGACGGCGCGCTGGTCGCCCGCTACGAGCGCGACGCCGTGGCGTACACCGCGGCGCGCGCCGACGCGGACCGCGCGACGGCCCGGCACGAGGCCGCCGCGGCGAAGCTCGCGTCGGAGGAGCGCGCGCTCGCGGGCGAGCGCGGCGCGAAGCGCGAGCTGCTCGCGCGCGTGCGCAGCGACCGGCGGCGCGAGCGCGCGCTGCTCGTCGAGCTCGAGAAGTCGGCGCGCGCGCTCGAGGTGAAGCTCGCGGAGATCGGCGAGTCGGGGCGCCGCGACGCGGCGTGGGTGGACGGCTCGGGCTTCGCGGCCGCGCGCGGCGCGCTCCCGCTGCCCGTCGACGCGCGCGTGACGGGCCGCTTCGGACGCGTCACCGACGCCGAGTTCCACACGCAGACGGTGCGCAACGGCGTCGAGTTCGCGGCCGAGGAGGGCGAGCTCGTGCGCGCGACGGCGCGCGGCGTCGTGCGCTTCGCCGGCTGGTTCCGCGGCTACGGCCGCATCGTGATCCTCGACCACGGCGATTCGTACTTCACCGTGAACGGCCATCTCTCCGAAATCGACGTGGCCGTCGGCGACCGCGTCGAGGCCGAGGGCGCGATCGGGCGCGCGGGCGACACGGGGTCGCTCACGGGCGCGAAGCTCTACTTCGAGCTGCGGCAGGGCAAGGACGCGATCGACCCGCTGCCGTGGTTCGCGCCCGAACGGCTGGCCGCGGCCCGCTGAGCCGGACGCGCGGTTGCCGCTACGCTCTGGCGCCCTCGTCCGCGCGATCGCCGGACGCGGTGGCGCGACGCTCGCCGACCACGAGGTTCCGCACGCATGGACTCCCGCTCGGGCACGAACCCCTCCGCCACGAACGCCCCCGGCGCGCCGCACGCGCCGCGCCGCCGTGGGCCGTCGGACGCGCGCGCGGCGCGCGTGCGCATGCTGCTCTCGTTCGCGCTCGGCGTGCTCGCGGCGGCCGGCGCGATGCTCGTCGGCGACGCGACGCGCAGCGAGGCCTCGAACCGCTACGACGACCTCGGCCTCTTCTCGAGCGTCGTCGACCACGTGCGACGCCACTACGTCGAGGCGATCGACGACCACGAGCTGATCGCGGGCGCGATCCGCGGGATGATGGCCGAGCTCGATCCGCACTCGGCGTTCATGGAGCCCGACCAGTACCGCGAGATGCAGATCGACACGAAGGGCGAGTTCCACGGCCTCGGCGTCGAAATCCACAAGACGCAGGGCGGGTACGTCGAGGTGGTGTCGCCGATCGAGGGCACGCCCGCCGACCGCGCGGGCATCCGCGCGCGCGACCAGATCGTGTCGATCTGCCCGACCGAGGTCCCCGAAGACTGGGAGCCCGGCGAGACGTGCCGGCCGACGGACGACATGTCGCTCGTCGAGGCCGTCGCGCTCATGCGCGGCAAGAAGGGCACCGCGATCACCGTGCACGTGTGGCGCGAGGGCTTCGACGAGCCGCGCCCCTTCACGATCGTGCGCGACGTCGTGCAGATCGCGTCGATCTCGTCGGAGCTGCTCGAGCCGGGCTACGGCTACGTGCGCGTCCGCCAGTTCCAGGAGCGCTCCGCCGAAGACCTCGCCGGCCAGCTCGACGCGCTGCGCGACGAGGCCGACGGGAAGCTCGAGGGCCTCGTGCTCGACTTGCGCGACAACCCGGGCGGGCTGCTCGACCAGGCGGTGAAGATCGCGGACCTGTGGCTCGGCGACGGCCTCGTCGTGTACACGCAGGGCCGCGACGAGGACGAGCGGCAGGAGTTCCGCGCGAAGCCCGAGCGCACCCAGGGCGCGTACCCGCTCGTCGTGCTCGTCAACGCGGGCAGCGCGAGCGCTTCGGAGATCGTGGCCGGCGCGCTGCAGGATCACAAGCGCGCGCTCGTGCTCGGGACGCAGACGTTCGGCAAGGGATCCGTGCAGACGGTGTTCCCGATCGGCGACTACGGGCTGCGCCTCACGACCGCGCTCTACTACACGCCGTCGGGCCGCTCGATCCAGGAGGTCGGCATCCGCCCCGACATCGAGGTGCAGCCGGCGCCCGCCGCGGGCGAGCAGGCCGCGCCCCGCCGCGTGCGCGAGCGCGACCTGCGCGGCCACTTCACGCAGCAGGACGCGGCCGGCGACGCCGGCGACGACGAGGGCGTGCCGGTCGAGGTCGAGATGCAGGCCGAGCCCGACGCGGCCGCCGGGGAGCCCGAGGACGCCGCCGTCCGCGTGCGCAGCGACCTCCAGGTGCGCCGCGCGCTCGAGGTCCTGAAGAGCTGGACCTACTTCGAGAACCTGCGCGCGCCGGCGCCGACGAGCACGTCGACCGCGCCGCCGCTCGCGCACGCCGCGCCGATGCCGACGCCGTGAGCCGCCGCGTCCTCGCGGTCGCCGAGCTCCTCGAGGGCGTGCGGCGCCTGCTCGAGGACGCCGTCGGGCGCGTGTGGGTGGCGGGCGAGACGAGCAACGTGTTCGCGTCGCCGGCCGGCCACGTGTACTTCACGCTGAAGGACGGCACGGGCCAGATCCGCTGCGCCTTCTTCCGCGCCGACGCGCGCCGCCTTCGCTTCGACATCGAGAACGGGATGGAGCTCGTCGTGCACGCCGAGCCGTCGGTCTACGTGCAGCGCGGCGAGCTGCAGCTCGTCGTGCGCGACGCGGAGCCGCGCGGCGCGGGCGCGCTCGCGATCGCCTTCGAGCAGCTGCGCGCGCGGCTCGAGGCCGAGGGGCTCTTCGCGGCCGCGCGCAAGCGCCCGCTGCCCGCGCACCCGCGGCGCGTCGCGGTGGTGACGTCGCCGCGCGGCGCCGCGATCCGCGACGTGCTGCAGGTGAGCGGGCGGCGCTGGCCGTCGACGCCGATCGTCGTCGCGCCGACGCGCGTGCAGGGCGAGGGCGCCGAGCACGAGATCGCAGCCGCGATCGCGCGCGCCGCGGCGCTCCCCGACGTCGACGTCGTGCTCGTGGTGCGCGGCGGCGGCTCGCTCGAGGACCTCTGGTGCTTCAACACCGAGGTCGTCGCGCGCGCGATCGCGGCCGCGCCCGTTCCCGTCGTGAGCGGCGTCGGCCACGAGACCGACACGACGCTCGCCGACTTCGCGGCCGACGCGCGCGCGCCGACCCCGTCGGCGGCCGCGATGCTCGCGCTGCCCGATCGCGCGGCGGCGCGCGCCGCGCTCGCGGCGCTGTGGGACCGGCTCGCGGGGGAAGGGCGCGCCGCGCTCGAGGTGCGGTGGCAGCGGCTCGACCGCGCGCGCGGCGCGGTGCGGCGCCTCTCTCCGCTCGCGCGCCTGCGCGCGCGCCACGAGCGCTGGCGCGCGGCGGCGCGCGCCCTGGCGCGCGTCGGGCGCGGCGAGCTCGCGCGCGCGCGCGCCACGCGCGCGCCGTCGTCGCGCTCGGCGCGCGCGCGCCGACGACGGCCGTCGCGCGCGGGCGCCTCGCCGCCGCCGCGGCCGCGCTCGCGCGCTCGCTCGCGCGCGGCGCGCGCACGCAGCGCGCCGCGCTCGCGCTGCGCGCCGCGCGGCTCGACTCGCTCTCGCCGCTCGCCGTCCTCGCGCGCGGCTACGCCGTCGTGCGGCGCGCCGACGACGGGCGGCTCGTGCGCGAGGCGCGCGACGCCGAGGTCGGCGCCGCCGTCGACGTGCGCGTCGCCCGGGCCCGGCTGCGGGCGCGGGTCGAGACGGTGCGCGCGCTCGAGCCCGCGCCGGCCGGCGCCCGGCCGCCGGGCGCGGCCGGGCCGCCTCGTCGTTAGGCCCGAAAGCCGCTTTCGTTACGCGGGTTTTCGCCGCGAGTCGCTTTGACCCCGCGCTAGGCCGGAGCTAGCTTCGGCCGCCATGCCGCGAGCCCGAGGCAAAGCCGCGAATCCGCCGTCCTCCGGCGCTCCCGACGCGTCCGACGCCCCGCGCGCGGCGGCCGTCCCGGCCGATCTCCCGTTCGAGCAGGCGATCGAGCGCCTCGAGGGCGTCGTCGACGCGCTCGACGACGGCGAGCTCGACCTCGAGGCCGCGCTCGCGGCGTTCGAGGAGGGCGTCGCGCTCTCGAAGCACTGCGCCGCGCAGCTCGACCGCGCGGAGCGGCGCATCGAGCTGCTGGTCGAGGAGGGCGGCGAGCTGCTCGCGAAGCCCTTCGCGGCGTTCGCGGCCGAAGGCGATGGCGACGCCGACGACGCCGCCGACGACGCGGACGGCGCGTTCTGATGGACGCGGCCGGCTACCTCGCCGAGCGCACGCCGCTCGTCGACGCGCGGCTCGAGCGGCTGCTGCCGCCGGCCGACGCGCCGCCGCGCGCGCTCCACGGTGCGATGCGCCATCTCGTCTTCCCGGGCGGCAAGCGCCTGCGGCCGGCGCTCGCGTTCGCCGCCGCCGAGGCGCTCGGGCGCGCGCCCGAGGTCGCGCTCCCCGCCGCCGCCGCGGTCGAGCTCGTGCACACCTACTCGCTCGTGCACGACGACCTGCCGTGCATGGACGACGACGACGTGCGGCGCGGCCGGCCGACCGTGCACCGCGCCTTCGGCGAGGCCGTGGCCGTGCTCGCGGGCGACGCGCTCCAGGCGCTCGCGTTCGAGGCGCTCGCCGCGCCCGACGTCGAGCCGGCGCGCGCGGCGGCCTGCGTGCGCGACCTCGCCGCCGCGGCCGGTGCGCGCTTCCTCGTCGGCGGCCAGGTGGACGACCTCGACTTCGCGCGCGAGCCGGGCGAGGCCGACGGCGCGCTCGCCGGCCGCATCGAGCGCGTGCACGAGCGCAAGTCGGCGGCGCTGATCGCGTGCGCGATCGCGTGCGGTGCGCGGCTCGCCGGCGGCGACGAGGCGCGCGTCGACGCGCTGCGCGCGAGCGGCCTCGAGCTCGGCGTCGCGTTCCAGATCGCCGACGACTGGCTCGATCGCGACGACGAGCAGGACCACTGCTCGCTCGTGCGCGCGACGGGGCCGGACGCGGCGCTCGCGCGCGCGGAGGCGCTGCTCGCGAGCGCGCTCGCGCGCCTCGACGCGCTCGGCGCGGCGGCCGAGCCGCTGCGCGAGCTGATGCGCTTCGCGGTGCGCCGCGAGCACTGAGCGGGCGGCCTTGGCTTCGAGCCGGGAGGACGGAATGGGCGAGCGACTGCTCCACGGAATCGATCGGCCGGCGGACCTGCGGAGGTTGCCGCGCGAGAGCCTCGAGCAGGTCGCGGGCGAGCTGCGCCAGGAGATCCTCGAGAACATCTCGCAGACCGGCGGGCACCTCGCGTCGAGCCTCGGCGCGGTCGAGCTGATCACCGCGATCCACTACGTGTTCGACACGCCGACCGACCGGCTCGTGCTCGACGTCGGGCACCAGGGCTATCCGCACAAGATGCTGACGGGGCGGCGCGCGCAGTTCGAGTCGATCGGGAAGGCCGGCGGCATCGCGAAGTTCCTGCGCCGCTCCGAGAGCGAGTTCGACCACTTCGGCGCCGGCCACGCGGGCACGTCGATCTCGGCCGCGCTCGGCATGGCGCGCGCGAAGCACCACAAGGGCGAGCCCGGCTACACGATCGCGCTGATCGGCGACGGCTCGATGACGGCGGGCATGGCCTTCGAAGCGATGAACCACGCCGGGCACCTGAAGGAGAAGCGGCTCGTCGTCGTGCTGAACGACAACGAGATGTCGATCGACCCGAACGTCGGCGCGCTCTCGTCGTACCTGTCGCGCAAGCTCTCGGCGCCGATGGTGCGGCGCATGAAGCACTGGGCGCGCGACTTCCTCGGCTCGATGCCGGGCGACATGGTGCACTGGGCGCGCAAGGCCGAGGAGTCGCTCAAGGTCTTCTTCTCGCCCGGCCTGCTGTTCGAGGCGCTGTCGTTCAAGTACGTCGGGCCGATCCAGGGCCACCGCATGGACGTCGTGCTCGAGACGTTCGAGAACGTGAAGCGCATGCTCGAGGAGGGCGACGGCCCGATCCTCGTGCACGCGATCACCGAGAAGGGACACGGCTACGACCCCGCGCAGCGCGACCCGCTCAAGTACCACGGCGTCGGCACGTTCGACGTCGGCTCGGGCGCGTTCGCGCCGAGCAAGCCCGGCCCGCCCGCCTACACGAAGGTCTTCGCCGACGCGCTGATCGGGCTCGCGAAGGAGGACGAGCGCATCGTCGCGATCACGGCCGCGATGGCGCCCGGCACGGGGCTCGACAAGTTCGCGCGCCAGTTCCCCGACCGCTTCTACGACGTCGGCATCGCGGAGCAGCACGCGGTGACGTTCGCGGCGGGCCTCGCGACCGAGGGCATGAAGCCGGTCGCGGCGATCTACTCGACCTTCCTGCAGCGCGCCTTCGACCAGGTGGTGCACGACGTGTGCCTGCAGAACCTCGACGTCACCTTCGCGCTCGACCGCGCCGGCCTCGTCGGCGCCGACGGCGCGACGCACCAGGGCCTCTACGACCTCGCGTACTTCCGGACGCTGCCCAACACCGTGGTGATGGCGCCGAAGGACGAGAACGAGCTGCGCCACATGCTGAAGACGGCGATCGAGTACCCGGGGCCGGCCGCCGTGCGCTACCCGCGCGGCGCGGGGCAGGGCGTGCCGCTCGACCCGGACCTGAAGGCGATCCCGATCGGCGAGGCCGAGCTGCTGCGCGACGGCGACGACGTCGCCATCGTCGCGATCGGCTCGCTCGTGCACCCCGCGCTCGAGGCCGCGGCCGAGCTCGCGGCGGACGGCATCCAGGCGGCGGTCGTGAACGCGCGCTTCGCGAAGCCGCTCGACGACGCGCGCATCCTGCCGCTCGCGAAGCGCTGCGGCGCGGTGCTCACGCTCGAGGAGCACAGCGGCATGGGCGGCTTCGGCGGCGCGGTGCTCGAGGCGCTCGCCGCGGGCGGCGTCGAGGTGCCGACGCGCGTGCTCGCGGCGTCCGACGAGCTGCACGAGCACGGCGCGACGCTCGACTCGATCGGCCTCGGCGTCGCCGACATCGTCGCCGCCGCGCGCGCGCTCGCGGCGCGGCGCGCGGGGGCGCGCTGACGGCGGCGCGCGAGCGCGGCGGCGACGGAGCGCGGCCGACGCGCGCGGCGCCGCACGAGCGCCGCCCGCGCCTCGACCAGCGCCTCGTCGACGACGGCCTCGCGGAGACGCGCGCGCGCGCGCAGGCGCTCGTGCTCACGGGCGACGTCCTCGTCGACGACGTGCCCGTGACGAAGGCCGGCACGCGCGTGCGCCCCGAGTCGCGCGTGCGCGTGCGCGTGCGCGGCGGCGGCTCGCGCTACGTCTCGCGCGGCGGCGACAAGCTCGCGGGCGCGCTCGCCGACCTCGCGCCGCAGGGGCTCGACCCGCGCGGCCTCCACTGCCTCGACGTCGGCGCCTCGACCGGCGGCTTCACGGACTGCCTGCTGCAGGCCGGCGCGGCGAGCGTCGTCGCGGTCGACGTCGGCTACGGCCAGCTGCACCCGCGCCTGCGCGACGACCCGCGCGTCCTCGTGCGCGAGCGCACGAACGCGCGCGACCTCGAAGCCGCCGCGCTCCCGCACGCGATCGACCTCGCGGTGTTCGACGCGTCGTTCATCTCGCTGCGCCTGCTGCTCGCGCCGGTCGCCGCGGTCGCGCCGCGCGCGCAGGTGCTCGCGCTCGTGAAGCCGCAGTTCGAGGTCGGCCGCGAGCGCGTGGGGAAGGGCGGTGTCGTGCGCGACGACGCGGAGCGCGCGGCGGCGGTCGACGCGGTGGCGGCCGCGGCGGCCGCGCTCGGCTATCGCGAGCGCGCGCGCGTCGACAGCCGCGTGCACGGCCCCAAGGGGAACCGCGAGATCTTCCTGTGGCTCGCGCCGGCGCGCGCCGATGGCGGCCCGACCGCGCCGCGAGCCGGGGGAGCGGGCTGCTAACCTCGCCGCCCGCGCCCCGGGCCGCGCCCCGAACGATGGGGAGGAGAACGGATGTCGATCGTGAACGTGACCGAGGCCGCCAGCGCCCGCATCGGCCAGCTCCTCGACCAGGACGGCAAGCGCGAGACGCACGCGCTGCGGATGAAGGTGATCGGCGGAGGCTGCTCGGGCCTCCAGTACCAGCTCTCCTTCGACGACGTCGTGAAGGAGAACGACACCGAGCTCGACGCGGGCGGCGTGCGCCTGCTCGTCGACGAGAAGAGCGCGCTCTATCTCGTCGGTTGCCGGCTCGACTTCGTGGACACGCTCCAGGAGTCGGGCTTCAAGATCGACAACCCGAACGCTTCCAACACCTGCGGCTGCGGTCAGTCGTTCTCCGCCTAGCGTCCCGCCATGCCCGACGCGGCACGGCCCCTCTACCTCGACCACCACGCGACGACGCCGCTCGACCCGCGCGTGCTCGACGCGATGGATCCGTTCCTGCGCGACGAGTTCGGCAACGCGGCGAGCCGCACGCACGCCTACGGCTGGCGCGCGGAGGCCGCGGTCGAGAGCGCGCGCGAGCGCATTGCCGCGGCGCTCGGCGCCGAGCCGCGCGAGATCGTGTTCACGAGCGGGGCGACCGAGTCGAACAACATCGCGGTGCTCGGCGCGGCGCGCGCGCGGCGCGCGCACGGGCGCGACGGCGTCGTCGCGCTCGCGACGGAGCACCGCGCCGTGCTCGACCCCCTGCGCGCGCTCGAGCGCGAGGGCTTCCGCGCCGTCGTGCTGCCCGTCGGTTCCGACGGCCTCGTCGACCTCGACCGTCTGCGCGACGCCGTCGACGAGCGCACGGCGCTCGTCAGCGCGATGGCGGCGAACAACGAGATCGGCGTGCTCCAGCCGCTCGACGCGATCGGCGCGATCGCGCGCGAGGCCGGCGCGTGGCTGCACAGCGACGCGGCGCAGGCGGCCGGCCGGCTCGCCTTCGACCTCGCCGCGCAGCCGATCGAGCTGCTCTCGCTGTCGGGCCACAAGCTCTACGGGCCGAAGGGCGTCGGGGCGCTCTTCGTGCGCGCGCGGCGCCCGCGCGTGCGGCCCGAGCCCATTCAATATGGGGGCGGGCACGAGCGCGGCCTGCGCTCGGGGACGCTCCCGGTCGCGCTGTGCGTGGGGCTCGCGCGCGCGCTCGAGCTCTGCCTCGCGGAGCGCGAGGCGGAGCAGGCGCGGCTCGCGCGCCTGCGCGACGGCCTCTGGGAGCGCCTCGCCGCCGAGCTCGACGGCGTGCGCTGCAATGGGCTCGGCGCGCCGCGCCTCGCGGCGAACCTGAGCGTCTCGATCGAGGGCGTCGACGTCGACAAGCTCCTGCTCGCGCTCCCCGACCTCGCACTGTCGACGGGCTCGGCGTGCAGCTCCGCGCAGCCCGAGCCGAGCCACGTGCTCTCGGCCATCGGCCTGCCGCCGCGCCTCGCGCGGGCGTCGCTGCGCTTCGGGCTCGGGCGGGCGACGAGCGAGGACGACGTCGCCTACGCCGCCGCGCGCGTCGTCGAGGCGGTGCGCGGGCTGCGCGGCGTCTAGGGCGCGGCGGCGCCTTCGCGGCAGGGGCGGCGCCCGGGGGCCGCGGCTACCCTGCGCGCCCGCTCGTCGCCGACGACGCGAGCGCAACGAGAGGCCCGCCGCGCGACGCGCGGGCGAAGCACCGAAGAGGAACAGCGCAGCATGGCGGACCGGAAGTCGACCAACATCACCTGGCACGTGGGCGACGTGTCGCGCACCGATCGCGAGAAGCTGCTCGGGCAGCGCGGCGCGACGGTCTGGCTCACGGGCCTGTCGGGCAGCGGCAAGTCGACGGTCGCCGTCGCGGCCGAGAAGCGGCTCGTCGAGGAAGGCCGCGTCGCCTACGTGCTCGACGGCGACAACATCCGCCACGGCCTCAACAGCAACCTCGGCTTCTCGCCGGCGGACCGCACGGAGAACATCCGCCGCATCGGCGAGGTCGCGAAGCTCTTCACCGACGCCGGCGTGATCGTGTTCACCTCGTTCATCTCGCCGTATCGCGCCGACCGCGACCTCGTCCGCAACAACCTCGCGGACGGCGACTTCATCGAGGTCTACGTCGCCGCCGACGTCGCGACGTGCGAGAAGCGCGACGTGAAGGGCCTCTACGCGAAGGCGCGCAAGGGCGAGATCCCGGAGTTCACGGGCATCTCGGCGCCGTACGAGGAGCCGCTCTCGCCCGAGGTCGTGCTCGACACGGGCGCGCAGAGCGTCGACGAGAGCGTCGACCAGCTGGTCGGCTACCTGCGCGCGAACGGCTATCTCGGATGACCGTCGCGCGCGGCGCCGCGCCGCGGGCCCGCGCAGCGGCGCGCGCGCGACGCGCGGCCCTCGCCCCCGTGGTCGCGCTCGCGCTCGCGAGCGGGGGCTGCGCGGTGCTCGGCGTCCCGGCGCCCCGGCGCGAGGCGCCGCTCGTCCAGCCCGACCTTCCCGCGGACTACGACGTCCTCGTCGCCGAGTTCGCCGCGCGCGACGGCGACCTCGCGGGCGCGCTCGAGGCCTATCGTCGCGCGGCGGAGAAGGACCCCGGCTCGGCGGCGCTCGCGCGTCGCACCGCCGCGCTCGCGGCACGGCTCGGCGAGTTCGACGCGGCCGCGCGCGACGCCGAGCGGACGCTCGCGCTCGATCCGGGCGACGTCGAGACGCGCGTGCTGCTCGCGCGGCTGCGCCGCCAGCAGGGCGACACCGCCGGCTTCGAGGCCGCGCTGCGCGACGAGAGCGGCGCTCCCATCTCGTTGCACGCCGGCATCCTGCTCGTGCAGCACCTGCTCGAGGCCGGTCGCGGCGCCGAGGCGCTCGGCACCGCGGAGGGGCTGGTCGAGCGCTACCCGGACGAGCCGAACGCCTACTTCTCGCTCGCGTCGGTGTACGAGGAGGCGGGCGAACGCGACCAGGTCGAGGCCGTCCTGCTGCGCGCGATCGCGGCCTTCCCCGACGACGCGCGCCTCTACGTGCGGCTCGCCCAGGTGCGCCGCGCGAACGGCGACGTCGACGGCGAGATCGCCGCGAACGAGATGCTGCTCGAGCGGAACCCCGAGCACCTCGGCACGCTGCGCGCGCTCGCCGAGCTCTGGAAGCGCAAGGGCGACCTCGACCGCGCCGCGCAGCTCTACGAGCGCGCCGCGCGCCTGTATCCCGACGAGCCGACGCTCGTGAAGCACCTCGTCGGGCTCGACCTCGAGCGCGGCGACTACGCGCTCGCGGCCGAGCGCCTGCGCGACGCGAGCGAGCGGACGCCGGACGACTTCGACCTGGTCTACATGCTCGCTCTCGTCGAGCTCGAGCTCGGCGACCTCGAGCGCGCGGAGGCCACGCTCGCGCGCGTGCCGCCCTCGCACCCGAGCTACGGCGACGCGCGCAAGCGACTCGCCGCGCTGCGCCAGCACGCGGGCGACGACGCCGGGGCGCTCGCGCTGCTCGAGGAGCTGCGCGTGCTCGAGCCCGGCAAGGAGAACGACTTCGCGACGGCCGGGCTGCGCGCGCGGACGGGCGACCTCGCCGGCGCGGTGGCGCTCGTGCAGGAGTGGATCGACGCCGATCCGCAGGACGCGTCCGCGCTCTACCAGATGGGCCTCGTGTACGACGCGGCGAAGCAGCGCGACGAGGCGATCGCGTGGATGCGGCGCGCGCTCGAGATCGAGCCCAGCGACGCGCACGCGCTCAACTACATCGGGTACACGCTCGCCGAGCGCGGCGAGCGGCTCGACGAGGCGGAGTCGCTCATCCAGCGCGCGCTCGAGCTCGCGCCCGACGACGGCTACATCACCGACAGCCTCGGCTGGGTCTACTACATGCGCGCGCGCCCGCTCGTGGAGGCGGGGCGCGCCGCCGAGGCCCGGCCGTGGATCGAGCGCGCGCTCGCGACGCTCGCGCGCGCCGACGAGCTGGCCGGCGGCGATCCCGTGATCTCCGAGCACATCGGCGACGTACACCGGCTCGCGGGCGACCTCGCCGCCGCGCTCGAGCACTACGAGCGCGCGCTCGAGCAGGAGCCGCGCGAGGGCGAGCAGCCCGAGCTCGACGCGAAGATCGACGCGCTGCGCGCGCAGCTCGGGACGCGGTGACGCGCGGCGCGCCCGCTCGCTCGCGCAGCGCGCGGACGGGCGCGCGGCTCGCGGCGGCGCTCCTCCTGGCCGCGCTCGCGGGCGGCTGCCGCACGGTCGTCGATGCGGGCGCGCCGCTCGCGCCGGACGATCCCGCGCTGCGCGGGCGCCTCGCCGCGCTGCGCGAGCGGAGCGCGCGCCGCTCGGCGCTGCGCGGCCTCGCCCACGTCGCCCTCGATGCGCCGGGCGCGCGGCTCTCGCGTCCGCAGCGCGTCGTGGCGGAGCGCCCGGCGCGGCTGCGCGTCGAGGTGCTCGGCCTCTTCGACCAGGTCGCCGGCATCGTCGCGACCGACGGCGCGCGCTTCGCGTTCGTCGACCTCGCGTCGGGCCGGCGCGAGGAGGGGCCGGTCGACGACGATCTGCTCTGGCGCACGGCGCGCATCGACCTCGCGCCGAGCGAGGCGGTGGCGCTGCTGCTCGGCGCGCCGCCGATCGACGACGGCGCGCACGTCGTCGCCGCGCGCTCGTTCGCCGACGGCGCGATCGCCGCGACGCTCGCGGTGTCGGATGCGGCGCGCGCGGAGCCGGCGCGTCTCGAGCTCGAGTGGGACGGGGCGGGGGAGCTTCGCCGCGCCGCGCGCACCGACGCGAGTGGCGAGCGCTGGAGCGCGCGCTTCGGCGACGTGCGCGACGCGGGGGGGCGCCCGTTCGCGCACGACATCGCGCTCGAGTTCCCGCGCGTCGGCGCGTCGGCGCGCATCGAGTTCCGCAGCGTCGAGCTCGACCCCGTCCTTTCGCCCGGGCTGTTCGTGCTACAAGTACCGCGCGGGGGATGAGCGCGATGTCGATCGCGCTCGCATCGGTCGCGCCACGACGAGCCCTTCCACGAGCGTCTGTCGCGTCGCAGCGCACTGCGCGGCGTGCTCGCTCCGCGCCGGTTCCCGGCGCGGCGCGCGCGGGACGGGCGGGCGCGCGGAGGCGGAGAGCGGCGCGGTGCGCGGCGCGCGCGGACGCCGGGAGGTCGCGGGGTGCAGGGCAGCGGTGGTCTCGCAGGCCTCGTGGCCGCGCTGCTCGCGGCCCTGCTCGCCGTCACCGCCTTCCAGTCGTTCCAGCTCCACAACCTCGAGGAGCGCGCCGTCGTCGAGGCGCGCCAGCTGCGCGAGCTCGGTGCGTCGACCGACCGGCTCGCGGCGCGCGTCGACACGCTCGTGCGCGGCGGCGTGCGCGTCGCGGGAGCCGGCGACGTCGCCGACGCCTACGCCGACGTCCCCGTGCTCCACCCCGAGCGCCCGAACCTGCTCGCGCGCGACCCGTTCTCGTGGGCGAACCCGGACGTGCCGCACGACCAGACGCTGTTCCGCGGCTGGGAGTCCGGCGACCCCAAGGGCTTCAACACGCTGATCGAGAACGAGGCCGACCTCGCCCACAAGGTCGAGCACTACACGATGGAGTCGCTCGGCGGCGTCGCGCGCTGGACCGACCCGCTGCAGGAGGTGCAGGGGCTCGCGTGGCGCGTCGAGGGCAACGACGATCACACCGAGTTCGTCCTGTACCTGCGCCGCGGCGTGAAGTGGCACGTGCCGAGCGGGGTCGACCTCTCGGACGAACGCTATGCGTGGCTGCGCGGCGAGCACGAGCTGACCGCGCACGACGTCGTGTTCGGCTTCGACATGCTGATGAACCCGCAGGTCGAGAACGGCGCGATCAAGAGCTACTACGGCGACCTCGAGAGCTGGGAGGCGATCGACGACTACACGGTGCGCGTGCGCTGGAGGAAGCCCCTCTACTTCAACCTGTCGCTCTCGATCAGCGCGCCCGTGATCCCCGAGTTCCTCTGGGCGTACGACGAGAGCGGCCAGCGCTTCCCCGACGAGACGATCGGGCTGCGCTTCAACCAGCACTGGTACGCCAGCAAGGGCGTCGTCGGCACCGGGCCGTACCGCATGGCCGAGTACCGCCCGGGCGTCTCGATCACGCTCGAGCGCAACGAGGACTACTGGGGCGAGAAGCCGCCCATCGAGCGCATCGTCTACTCGATCTACAGCGATCCCGAGCGCACGCTGCTGATGCTGAAGTCGCACGAGATCCAGGTGGGCGACCTGCGCCCCGGGCAGTACCGCAACGAGCTCCTGCGCTGGCAGGACGTGCCGGCGGCCGAGCGGCCCGACACGCCGTTCCTGAACGGCGACGTCGAGTGCTCGAAGCAGCTCGACTTCGCGTACTCGTACATCGGCTGGAACGCCGACCGCCCGGTGTTCGCGGACGCGCGCGTGCGCCACGCGATGACGCTCGCGTTCGACCGCCAGGCCATCATCGACGACATCTACGTCGGGCTCGGCGAGATCGCGCCCGGGCCCTTCCTCTCGACGAGCCCGTTCAACGACCCCGACGTCCCGATCGAGCCGTTCGACCTCGAGCGCGCGCGCGCGCTGCTCGCGGAGGCCGGCTGGACGGACAGCGACGGCGACGGCCTGCTCGACCGCGACCTCGACGGCGACGGCACGCGCGAGCCGTTCGAGTTCTCGCTGCTGCTCTTCGCGCACTCGACCGAGGGGCTCGCGCTCGCGAACGTGCTGAAGGACGACCTCTCGAAGATCGGCGTCCGCATGCGGATCGACGCCGCCGAGTGGAGCCTGATGCAGAAGAAGATGGACGAGAAGCAGTTCGACGCGATGTACGCGGGCTGGGCCGTCGGCTGGGAGGGCGACCCCTACCAGATCTGGCACTCGTCGCAGGCCGACGAGCCGAAGGGCTCGAACCGCATCGGCTTCCGCGACCCGGAGGTCGACCGCCTCATCGTCGAGCTGCGGGCGACCTTCGACCGCGACGAGCGCATCCGCATGTACCGGCGCATCCATCGCCGCATCGCCGAGGCGCACGCGGTGTCGTTCTTCCGCGTGCCGTACACGGTCTTCTGCTGGTGGTCGGACGTGAAGGGCGTGAAGTTCCCGATGACGCGTCCGCTCGTCGACAGCCTGCCGTGGTGGATCGAGCCTCGTTGAGCGAGGGCGCGTGAAGGCCTACCTCGTCAAGCGGCTGCTGCTCATGATCCCGACGTTCCTCGGGATCACCCTGCTGGTGTTCGCGGTGCTGAACCTCGCGCCCGGCCGGCCCGGCGCGGCGCAGAAGGGCGCGGAGAGCGCGACCGACCCGGGCGCGGAGGCGACGGCCGAGTCGTATCGGATCTTCCGCGAGCAGTTCCACCTCGACAAGCCGGTGCTCCTCAACACGCTCTTCGCGCTCGACGAGGCGGAGGTGCGCGACGCGCTCGAGGTCGTGATCGGCCGCGCGTCGCGCGACGCGGCGGAGCGCGTCGCCGCGAGCGAGCGCCTCGACGACTACGGGCGGTACGCCGTTCCGCACCTCGTGGCCGTGCTCGCCGAGGCCGACCGCGCGGGCGACGCGCGGATGCGCGACGCGGCGGTGGCCTTCCTGCGCCGCGCGGCGCCGCGGCCGCTCGTGGATCCGTTCGACCCGCACCCGCCCGAGCGCGTGCGCGAGCGCAACCGCGAGATCGACGCGGAGAACGCGTACCTGCGGAGCCTGCGCTACGACGCGGGCGCGCCCGAGGCGGAGGCGAGTCGCATCGCCGGGCTGTGGCAGCAGTGGTACGGCGACCACGCCGAGCGCTGGCGCACCTCGACCGGCGAGCGCCTGCGCATCCTCCTCCTCGACACGCGCTTCGCCGCCTACTGTCGCAACCTCGCGCGCCTCGACTTCGGCGTCTCGCTCGTCACGAAGGAGCCCGTGCTCGCGACGCTCGTCGCGAAGCTCCCGTACTCGCTCACGCTCTCGGTCGGCTCGCTCCTGCTCGCGTACGCGATCGCCATCCCGCTCGGCATCCTGTCCGCCGTCTCGAAGGACTCGCCGCTCGATCGCGCGACGACGGTCGTGCTCTTCATGCTCTACTCGCTCCCGAGCTTCTTCGTCGCGACGCTGCTCCTCGCGCTCCTCTCGACGGCGTCGCAGTACGAGTGGCTGCGCCTGTTCCCGACGGGGGGCTTCCGCTCGCGCGACTACATGGAGCTCACGAGCCTCGGGCAGCTCCGCGACGTCGCGCACCACATGGTGCTGCCCATGTTCTGCGCGACCTACGGCTCGCTCGCGAGCCTGTCGCGCTACATGCGGACGGGTCTGCTCGACGTGATCCGCTCCGACTACGTGCGCACCGCGCGCGCGAAGGGGCTGCCCGAGATCGTCGTGATCGGCCGCCACGCGGTGCGCAACGGGCTGCTCCCCATCCTCACGCTGCTCGCAGGGCTCCTGCCCGCGGCGCTCGGGGGCGCGGTCATCATCGAGTACATCTTCGGCATCCCCGGCATGGGGCTCTGGATCGTCGACTCGATCTTCGCGCGCGACTACAACGCGATCATGGTCGTGCAGCTCTTCTCGACGCTGCTCGTGCTGGTCGGCATCCTGCTCACGGATCTGAGCTACGCGCTCGTCGATCCGCGGATCCGCTTCGAATGAGCGCCGCGCCGCACGCGAGCTACGGCGCGATCGTCGCGGCCGAGCTGCGCCGCAACCGCGTCGCGATGGCGGGCCTGTGGGCCGTCGGCGTGTTCTTCGCGCTCGCGACGGGCGCGCCGCTCGTGTCGCTCGACCAGCCGTTCGTCGTGCTCGGGCCGGAGCGCACCGCGTTCCCCTGGTTCGGCGCGCTCTTCAACCGGCTCGTGTTCGAGAACGCGGTCGACGTCTTCTTCAACCTGCTGCTCGTCGGCGCGCCCGTGTATGCGCTCGTCTGGGCGTGGGGTCGCCGCCGGCTCGGCCCGGGCTTCGCGCGCGTGCGCGGTGCGTGGCTGCGCCGCTTCGCGGCCGCGCACCTCGCGCTGTTCGCGCTGCTCCAGCTCCCGGGCGTCGGGCCGTTCGAGAACCCGCTCCACTACACGGCGCCGGTCGTCGACTGGGAATCGGAGCTCGCGCGCATGGACGCCGCCGCGCCGCCGGGCGCGTCGCCGACGGTCGCGATCTACCCCGTCCGCCCGTACCACTTCCGCGGCACCGACCCGTCGCGCACCGTGCAGGCGCCGGGGCTCGCGCACTGGCTCGGAACGGACACGGAGGGGCGCGACGTCTTCGCCCGCATGCTCTACGGCACGCGCGTCTCGCTCACGATCGGCGTCGTCGCGGTCTCGATCTACGTCGCGATCGGCATCGTGCTCGGCGCGTTCGCGGGCTACTTCGGCGGCTGGGTCGACGTCGCCGTCTCGCGGGCGATCGAGGTGATGATCTGCTTCCCGAGCTTCTTCCTGATCCTCACGCTCGCGGCCTTCGTCGAGGAGCGCTCGATCTTCCACGTCATGGTGATCATCGGGGTCACGAGCTGGACGGGGGTCGCGCGCCTGGTGCGCGCCGAGTTCCTCCGCCACAAGGCGCTCGAGTACGCGCAGGCGGCGCTCGCGCTCGGCATCCCGCGCCGCCGCATCATCTTCCGGCACATCCTCCCGAACGCGATCGCGCCCGTGCTCGTGTCGGCCACGTTCGGCGTCGCGTCGGCCATCCTCACCGAGTCGAGCCTCGCCTTCCTCGGCCTCGGCGACGTCACGGCGCCGAGCTGGGGCATGACGCTCGCGGCCGGCCGCCTCGAGCGGAAGCTCTGGCTCATCCTGGCGCCCGGCCTCGCGATCTTCGCGCTCGTGAGCGTGCTCAACCTGGTCGGGGAGGGGCTGCGCGACGCCCTCGACCCGAAGCTGCGGACCTAGCATGGCGGTGCCGCTCCTGCGCATCGACGACCTGCACGTCGAGTTCGCGACGAGCGCCGGAACGGTGCGCGCGGTCGACGGGGTGTCGCTCGAGGTGGGCGAGGGCGAGACGCTCGCGCTCGTCGGCGAGTCGGGCTGCGGGAAGTCGGTGACGGCCCTGTCGGTGCTCGGGCTCGTGCCGAGCCCGCCGAGCCGCGTCACGGCGGGTCGCATCCTGTTCGCGCCCGAAGGCGACGCCGGCGTCGTCGACCTCGTCCGCGCGGGCGACGAGGAGCTGCGCGCGATCCGCGGCAACGACGTCGCGATGATCTTCCAGGAGCCGATGACGAGCCTGAACCCGGTCTTCCGCGTGGGCGACCAGATCGCCGAGGCCATCGTGCAGCACCGCGGGCTCGACGAGGCGGACGCGTTCGCCGCGGCCGTCGGCATGCTCGCGCGCGTCGGCATTCCCGCGCCCGAGCGCCGCGCGCTCGACTACCCGCACCAGCTCTCCGGCGGCATGTGCCAGCGCGTGATGATCGCGATGGCGCTCGCGTGCGACCCGAAGCTCCTGATCGCCGACGAGCCGACGACCGCGCTCGACGTCACCGTGCAGGCGCAGATCCTCGACCTCCTGCGCGCGCTGCAGAGCGACCTCGGCACCGCCATCCTCTTGATCACGCACGACCTCGGCGTCGTCGCCGAGGTCGCGCACCGCGTCGTGGTGATGTACGCGGGCCGCATCGTCGAGCGCGCGAGCGTCGCCGACCTCTTCGCGCGCCCGCGCCATCCGTACACGGCGGGGCTCCTGCGCTCGATTCCGCGGCTCGGCGAGGAGGGCGCACGCCTCGAGCCCGTCGAGGGCAGCGTGCCGGACGCGCTCGCGCTGCCCGCCGGATGTCGGTTCCACCCGCGCTGTGCGTTCGCGCGCGAGCGCTGCACGCGCGAGGCCCCGCCCGAGCGGCGGCGCAACGACGCGAGCGCCGCGGTCGCGCACGCGTCGGCGTGCTTCGCCGTCGACGAGGAGCCGGGCCTCGACCTGCTCGCCCACGACGCGCCGCGCGCGAGCGCGACGCCCGAGGCGACGGCGTGAGCGGCGAGCCGCTGCTGCGCGTCGACGGCCTCGAGAAGCACTTCCCGGTGACGGCGGGCGTGCTCGGGCGGACGGTCGGGCAGGTGAAGGCCGTCGACGGCGTCTCGTTCGAGCTCGGCGCCGGACGCACGCTCGGCCTCGTCGGCGAGTCGGGCTGCGGCAAGACGACGGTCGGCGAGTGCATCGTGCGGCTGCTCGAGCCGACGGGCGGCCGCATCCTCTTCGGCGGCCGCGACATCACGCACCTGCCGCAGCAGGAGCTGCGCGCGCTGCGGCGCGAGCTGCAGATCGTCTTCCAGGATCCGTTCGGCTCGCTCAACCCGCGCATGACGGTCGCGGACATCGTCGGCGAGGCGCTCGCCGTGCACGGGCTCGCGCGCGGCGCGGACGTCGAGCGGCGGGTCGTCGAGGTGCTCGCGCGCGTCGGCATCCCGGGCGCGTGGATCGGGCGCTATCCGCACGAGTTCTCGGGCGGGCAGCGCCAGCGCATCAGCATCGCGCGCGCGATCGCGCTCGAGCCGCGGCTCGTCGTGTGCGACGAGGCGGTGTCCGCGCTCGACGTCTCGATCCGCGCGCAGGTGCTGAACCTGCTCGTCGCGCTGCAGCGCGAGATGGGGCTCGCCTACGTCTTCATCTCGCACGACCTCTCGGTGGTGCGCCACATCGCCGACGACGTGGCGGTCATGTATCTGGGGCAGATCGTCGAGAGCGCGCCGCGCGCCGAGCTGTTCGCGGCGCCCGCGCACCCGTACGCGCGATCGCTGCTCTCCGCGATCCCGGTCGCCGACCCCGCGCACCGCAGCCGGCGCATCGTGCTCGAGGGCGACGTGCCGACGCCGATCGATCCGCCGTCCGGCTGCCGTTTCCACACGCGCTGCCCGGCCGCGTTCGACCGCTGTGCGCGCGAGGAGCCGCCGGCGTTCGGCGTCGGCGCCGGGCCGCACCGCGTGAAGTGCTGGCACGCGGAGGGGCTCGTCGACGACGCGGGCTGGCACCGCGTCGCGCTCGCGCGCTCGGCCGAGGCGGAGCGCGCGCGGCGGCGGCCGACGGCGGGCGCGGACGCGCCCGCCTCGCGCTTCGCGCTCGCGGCCGAGCGCGCGCGCGGGGAGCGCGCGATCGACGAGCGCGCGCGGGACGAAGACGCGCGCGAGTTGCCCGCGGTCGGCGCGCGGGACGAAGACGCGGGCGAGGCGCGCGGCGGTCGGCGCGAGGGACGAGGACGCGCGCGAGGCGCGCGCGCGCGCGCGCGACGAGGCAGAGCGCGGCCGCGATGCGCGCGCGCGCGCGGCGCGCCTCGAGGCCCTGCGCGCTCGCGCGCGCGTCGAGGGCGTCGCGTTCGCGGCGGGCGCGGTCGCCGTCGTCGCGGGATCGGCTTCGCTCGGCGCGCTGCTCGCACTCGCCGCGCTCGGGAGCCTGGCGCTGCGGCCGGCGACGCGCGGCCGCCGCGCGCGCGCGACCGCCGCGGTCGCGCGCGGGGGCGCCGTGTCCCAGGCCGCGGGGAGCCTCGTCGCGTCGCGCGCGCGCGTGCGCGACGCGCGCGCCCGCATCGCCGCGATCGAACGCGAGCTCGCCGAGGTGCACGCGCTCACCGGGGCCTACCCGGATGCGCTGCGCGATCTCGGCTGGCGGCTCGCCGGGCAGGGTGGCGTCGACGGCGCGAACGCCGACCCGGGCCTCGATCCGTGGGGCCGCGCGTGGACCTATCGCGCAGACGACGCGGGCTATGCGCTCGCGAGCGCCGGGCCCGACGGCGTCGACGGGACCGATGACGACGTGCTGGGCGCGGGTCCCGCGCGCGATGGCGCGTCGGCGAGCGGCTCGTGAGCCGCGCGCTCGTCGCGCTCGCCGCCATCGTCGCGCTCGCGCTCGCCCTCGTCGCGCTCGGGCTGCGCGCGTCGGTCGAGACGCCCGCCGACTTCCGCTTCGTGAACGGCACCGAGCCGCGCACGCTCGACCCCGGGCTCGCGACCGGGCAGCCGGAGGGGCGCGTCCTGATCGCGCTCTTCGAGGGGCTGCTCCGCTACGACGAGCGCACGATGGAGCCCGTGCCCGGCGTCGCGGAGAGCCATTCGGTCTCGGCGGACGGCCTGCGGTACGAGTTCCGACTGCGCGCCGACGCGCGCTGGAGCGACGGCGCACCCGTCACCGCGCACGACTTCGCGTGGTCGTGGCGCCGCCTGCAGCAGCCCGCGCTCGGGTCGGAGTACGCCTTCCTGCTGCACATGGTGCGGCACGCGAAGGAGCTCAATCTGTACGGCGCACAGGCGGACGCGCTGCGCGGACCCGTGCGCGAGGCGTTCGCCGACTTCGCGCGTGCGCACGCGCGCGGCGCGTCGGCCGCGGAGTGGCAGGCGTTCGCGCGCGCGCACGGCCTGCACGAGCTCGCGGCGGGCGACGCCGAGCCCGCGCTCGCGCGCGCGCTCGCGCCGGGCGCGGCGCTCCCCGACGCGGCCGCGGTCGACGTCGTCGCGCGCGCGATCGATGCGCAGGCCGCGCGGCGCGCGCGCGCCTTCGCGGACGCCGACGCGCACTTCGGCGTCGACGAGGGCGTGTTCGCCGTCGACGACCGCACGCTCGTCGTCGAGCTGCGCGCGCCGACGCCGTACTTCCCGGCGGTGGCCGCGTTCTACACGGCGTATCCCGTGCCGCGCCACGTCGTCGAGGCACCGGGCAACGCGAGCGACTGGTTCCTGCCCGGGAAGATCGCGACGAACGGGCCGTTCCGGCTCGAGAGCTGGGCCGTGCACCACCGCATCCGGCTCGTGCGCAGCGACACCTACTGGGGGCGCGACGAGGTCGCGCTCGCGCGCGTCGACGTGCTGCCGATCGAGCACCAGGCCACGGCGCTCAACCTCTACCTGACGGGCGAGGTCGACTGGCTGCCCGATCTCTTCCCGGCCGCGCTCGCCGACGCGCTGCGCGCGCGCGACGACTTCTACGCGCAGCCCGGGCTCAGCGTGTACTACTACAAGCTGCGCACGACGGCGCCGCCGCTCGACGACGTGCGCGTGCGGCGCGCGCTCAACCTCGCGATCGACCGGCGCGTGATCGTCGACGAGGTGCTCGGTCTCGGACAGGTGCCCGCCTCCCACTTCGTGCCGCCGGGCATGGCGGGCTACACGCCGCCGCCGTCTGCGCTGCGCTTCGATCCGGCCGAAGCGCGGCGCCTGCTCGCGGAGTCCGGCCACCCGGGCGGCGAGGGCATCGACGAGGTGGGCATCCTCTACAACACGAACGAGGAGCACCGGAAGATCGCCGAGGTGGTGGCCGACCAGCTCCGGCGCCACCTCGGCATCCGCGCGCGCGCGTACAACCAGGAGTGGCAGTCGTTCCTCGCGACGCTGCGCGCGGGCGACTTCGAGATCGCGCGCTCCGGATGGATCGGCGACTACGAGGATCCGAACACGTTCCTCGACATGTGGGTGACGGACGGGCCCAACAACAACACGGGCTGGTCCGACCCGCTCTACGACCTGTGCATCGCCTCGGCCGCGGACGTCGGCGCCTTCGTCGCGCGCCCCGACGCGCTCGCGCACGCGTGGAAGGAGCCCGGCGCGATGCGCGCGGCGCTCGAGGCCGCGCGCGCGCCGGCCCGCGACCCGGCGGCGCGCGTGCGCGCGCTCGAGGCGCTGCGCATGCAGCTGCTGCGCGAGGCGGAAGCGCGCCTGCTCGATGACGGCCTGCCGATCGTGCCGCTCTACTTCCGCGTGAACGCGGGCCTGCTCGCCCCGCGCGTGCAGGGCCTCTACACCGAGCTCGAGCGCGACGGCGCGCGCAGCCCGAACCTGCGCGACATCCACCCGCTGCGCGGCATCCGGATCGCGGCCGCGGCCACGGACGCGATCACGGACGCCGCGTCGCCTGCGCGCGGAACGGCGCTCGCCGGAGCGCGCCCGTGAGCGCGGGCGCGCTCGCCGCGCTCGCGCTCGGCCTCGGCGTCGTGACGGCGCCCGTCTGGCTCCCGCGCCGCGCGGTGCGCGTCGTCGGCGCGCTCTGGCTCGGTGTCGCGTGCGCGCTGCTCGCGCGCGCGACCGGCGCGGCGGCCGCGGTCGCCGCGCCGGTCGGCGCCGCTTCCGACGCGGGCGTGCTCGCGGCCGCCGCGCTCCTCGGCCTCGCCGCCGCCGCGCTCGGCTTCGCGAGCGGCGCGCACGCGTTCCTGCGCCGCGTCGCCTTCCTCGTCCCGTCGCTCGTGCTGCTCGTGTTCGCGACGACCGTCCTGATGTTCCAGGCGCCGGGCAACCCGTTCGCGCAGGAGCGCGCGTCGTCGCCGCAGGTCGAGGCCGCGCTGCGCGCGCAGTACGGCGTGCCGGAGAGCGCGACGGCGTTCTTCGCGATCTACGTGCGGCGCCTGGTCGTCGACGGGACGATGGGCCCGTCGATCAAGGTGCAGGGGCGCAGCGTCGAGGACCTGCTGCTTCCCGCGCTCCCGGTGAGCTTCTCGCTCGGCCTGCTCGCGCTCGCGCTCGCGCTCGTCGCGGGCGTCGCCGTCGGTCTGCGCGCCGGACTCGCGCCGCGCTCGTGGAGCGACCACGGCAGCATGGCGCTCGCACTCGTCGGCATCTCGCTGCCGAGCTTCGTGATCGGCGCGCTCGGCATCCTCGTCTTCGGGCTCGCGCTCGGGTGGCTGCCGGTCGCGGGCTGGGGAACCGTGCGCCACGTCGTGCTCCCCGCCGTGACGCTCGCGCTGCCCTATGCCGCGTACATCGCGCGGCTCGTGCGCGCCGGAACGATCGAAGCCATGCAGCAGGACTGGGTGCGCACTGCGCGCGCGAAGGGCCTGCCCGAGCGCGAGGTCGTGTTGCGCCACGCGCTGCCGGCCGCGATCGCGCCGGCGGTCGCGTACCTCGGCCCCGCGGCGGCGGGCGTGCTGACGGGCTCGTTCGTCGTGGAGGTGCTGTTCGGCATCCCGGGGATGGGCCAGTGGTTCGTGAAGGGCGCGATCAACCGCGACTACGCGGTCGTGCTCGGCACGGCGACGATCTACTTCGCCGCGATCACGCTCTTCAACCTCGCCGTCGACCTCGCGCAGGGCTGGCTCGACCCGCGCGTGCGCGACGCCGACGCGGCGGGGGAGGGCGCGTGAGCGCGCCGGGCGACCCGCCCGTCGACCCGACGGGCGACCCGCGGGTCGACGCGCGGCGCGGCGCTCGCGGCGCGCGCGCGGGCGCGCGCGAGCTCGGCCCCGGGCGGCTCGCGCTGCGGCGCCTGCGTCGCGATCGCGCGGCGACGGCCGGGATCGTCGCGCTCGCGCTCGTCGCGTTCGCGTGCTTCGGGCTGCCGACGCTCCTCGCGCTCGATCCCGAGACGACGGCGCCCGAGCTCCACCTGCGCGCCCCCTCGGCGGACGCCTGGCTCGGCCGCGACGCGCTCGGGCGGGACGTGCTCGCGCGCGTGCTCGTCGGCGGCCGCACGTCGCTGCTCGTCGGCGTCACGGCGACGGTCGCATCCGTCGTGATCGGCGTGCTGTACGGGATGGTCGCGGGCTTCTACGGCGGCTGGATCGACGAGGCGATGATGCGCCTCGTCGACTTCCTCTACGGCCTCCCGTACATGTTCCTCGTCATCCTGATCATGCTGCTCTTCGACGAGACGGCGCGCGGCAATCCGCTGCCCGTCTTCCTCGCGCTCGGTCTCGTGCAGTGGCTCACGATGGCGCGCATCGTGCGCGGCGAGACGCGCGCGCTGCGCGAGCGCGAGTTCGTGCTCGCGGCGCGGACGATCGGCGCGAGCGACCTGCGCGTCCTGCTGCGCCACGTGCTCCCGAACCTGCTCGGCGTGATCAGCGTGTACGCGACGCTGACCGTGCCGTCCGTGATCCTGCTCGAGTCGTTCCTCTCGTTCCTCGGGCTCGGCGTCGCGCTCTCGTGGGGGCGGCTCGCCGCCGAGGCGGTCGACATCGTGAACCCGATCCGCTCGACGTGGTGGCTGCTCGCGGCGCCGAGCGCGTTCCTCGCCGTCACGCTGCTCGCGCTCAACTTCGTCGGCGACGGCCTGCGCGACGCGCTCGACCCGCGGAGCGACGCGTCGTGAACGCGACGGCACCCGGCGCGGCGAGGGGCGCGGCCGAACCGCTGCTCGAGGTCGACGACCTGCGCGTGCGCATCGACGGCGAGACGCCGCGCGACCCCGCCGTGCGCGCCGTCGACGGCGTCTCGCTCCGGATCGCGCGCGGCGAGTCGCTCGGGCTCGTCGGCGAGTCGGGCTGTGGGAAGACGCTCGCGAGCCTCGCCGTGATGGGCCTCCTGCCGCGCCCGCGCGGGCGCCTCGCGTCGGGACGCATCCGGCTCGCGGGGCGCGACCTGACCGCGGGCGACGCGCGCGCGTGGCGCGCGGCGCGCGGGCGCGACGTCGCGATGATCTTCCAGGATCCGATGACGAGCGCGAACCCGTACCTGCGCGTCGGCGAGCAGCTCGTCGAGGGGCCGCGCCTGCACCTCGGGCTCTCGCGTCGCGAGGCGCTCGCGCGCGCGCGCGCGATGCTCGAGCGCGTCGGCCTGCCCGACGCGGAGCGGCGTCTGCGCTCCTACCCGCACGAGCTGTCGGGCGGCATGCGGCAGCGCGTGATGATCGCGATGGCACTGCTCGCCGAGCCCGCGCTGCTGATCGCCGACGAGCCGACGACGGCGCTCGACGTGACGATCCAGGCGCAGCTGCTCGCGCTGCTCGCCGAGCTGCGCGCGGAGCGCGGCATGGCGATGCTCCTGATCACGCACGACCTCGGCGTCGTCGCGGGCGCGTGCGAGCGCGTGCTCGTGATGTACGCGGGGCGCATCGTCGAGGAAGGGCCGACGCGCGAGGTGTTCGCGTCGCCGCACCACCCGTACACGCGCGCGCTCCTGCGCGCGACGCCGCGCGTCGACGCGCCGCCCGGCGCGCGGCTCGCGAGCCTGCCCGGCCTCCCGCCGCGCCTCGACGCGCCGCCGCCTCCCGGCTGTGCGTTCGCGCCGCGCTGCCCGCTCGCGCGCGCGGCCTGCCGCGAGGCCGAGCCCGCGCTCGCGGCCTCCGCGCCCGGTCGCGCGCGCCGCTGCATCGCGGCGCCCGAGGAGCTCGCGTGACGCGCGCGCCGCTGCTCGCCGTGTGCGACCTCGTGGTGCGCTTCCGGCTCGGAGACGCGGAGCTCCGCGCGGTCGACGGCGCTTCGCTCGACGTCGCGCGCGGCGAGACGCTCGCGCTCGTCGGCGAGTCGGGATGCGGGAAGTCGACGCTCGCGCGCGCGGTCGCCGGGCTCGTGCGCGCGCACGCGGGCTCGATCCGCATCGACGGCGAGGAGGTCGTCGGCCGCTCGCCGCGCGCGTGGCGCCCGCTGCGGCGCCGCGTGCAGATGGTGTTCCAGGACCCGGACGCGAGCTTGAACCCGCGCATGACCGCGGCCGCGCTCGTCGGCGAGCCGCTGCGCATCCACCGCGGCCTGCGCGGCGCGGCGCTCGACCGCGAGGTGTGCGCGCAGCTCGAGCGCGTCGGCCTCGACCCGTCGCTGCGCGGCCGCTTCCCGCACGCGTTCTCCGGCGGCCAGCGCCAGCGCATCGGCATCGCGCGCGCGCTCGCGGCCGGGCCCGACCTGCTGCTGTGCGACGAGGTGACGTCCGCGCTCGACGTGTCGATCCAGGCGCAGATCGTGGAGCTGCTCCGCGGCCTCCAGGAGGAGCTCGGCCTCGCGATCGTGTTCATCACGCACGACCTCGGCGTCGTGCACCACCTCGCGCACCGCGTCGCCGTCCTCTACCTCGGGCAGGTGGTCGAGACGGCCGACGTGCGCGCGCTCTTCTCCGCGCCCGCACACCCGTACACGCGTGCGCTGCTCGAGGCGGTGCCGCGCATCGGCGACGGGCCGAGCGCCGCGGCGGGCGCGCCGTCGCCGCAGCCCGACGAGATCCCGTCGCCGCTCGCGCCGCCGCCCGGCTGTCGCTTCCACCCGCGCTGCCGCCACGCGATGGCGCGCTGTCGCACGACGGCGCCGCCCGAGGTGCCGACGCCGGACGACCCCGAAGGCCGCGTCCGGTGCTTCCTCCACGAGCCGCTCTGAGCGCCGCCTCGACACGGCTCGGGCGCCTGCCTACGCTGCGCCGTCTTTCCGCCACAGGAGGGCGAATGCGCCTCGAATACTCGATCTCGATCGACCGCATCGACGTACCCCGCTTCTCGGTCGAGGCCGTCGAAGGCATCGGCAAGCTCTTCACGCTCGCCACGCTCGTGCTCAACGTCCTCGACGGCAAGGAGCGCGTCGAGATCGTCTTCCACGGGCTGAACCCCGAGGATCCGGAGCGCAAGATCCGCGGCTTCCAGGAGATCCTCGCGACGTCCGCGACGTCGCGGCCGATCGCGTACGAGACGGGGGCGGGCGGCCGCGTGCCGGGCTCGTCGAGCTACTTCCAGTGGCTCACGGTGACGCGAGGCTAGGCGACGCCGCGTCCGCGCAGCCGTCGCCGCGCCAGCGGTGGCGGCGTGCGCGCGAGAGCCGCACCACCTCCCGCAGCGCGCGCTCGCGCGACGTCGAGAAGGGCAGCGCTCGGGCATAGCATTCGAACGCTGTGCGTCGCAGCGCGTCGGCGAGGCGCTCGTCGGCGAGCGACGCATTGAGCTCGGCGAGCGCGCGCACGCGCCGCGCGTCGGAGAGCCGGCGGCGGAAGCGGAGCCCTTCGAGGTCGATCAGTGCGAGGCGCGTCGCGGCGCCGTCCGCTCCGACCCCGGTCGCGAACACGTGCGAGGCCTGCAGGTCGCCGTGGTCGACGCCGCGGCGGTGGAGGACGAGCAGCAGCGAGGCGAGCGCATCGGCGAGGCGTTCGGGCGCGAGCGCGGCGAGCGCGGGATGCGCCGCGTCCTCGAGGCAGGCCGCGCCGCCGAGGTCTTCGAGCCGGACGATCGAGCGCGCGCCCGCGCCGCCGCGCGCGCCGAGCTCGATCCACGCGAGCGGCCGCGCCGCCGCGATGCCGCGCGCGGCGAGCCCGTGGCCGGCGATCCACGCGCGGCGCGCCGGCGAGCCGCGGAGCGCGTCGGCCGCGCGCCGCGCGAGGCCGCCCTTGCGCACCTCCTTCGCGACGACCGTCGCGGGCAGCGCGTCGCGCGCGGCGGCGTCGCGCGCGTCGAGGAGCGGCGCGAGCGCGAGGCGCGTGACGCGCGCGCGCGCGTCGTCCTTCAGCACGTGCGCGGCCGGGTCGTCGTGCGCGGCGAGCGCGCGCGCGATCGCGGCGGCCGGGAGCTCGGCGACGCGCATGCCGCGCACACCCGCGCCCGCGTCGCCGCAAAGGCGCGCGAAGCGCCGCCCTTCGCGCAGGCAGCGCCGCGTGCGCCCGCGGAAGTGCGCGTGCGCGAGGGCGTCGACGCGCGCTCCCGCGGCGCGCAGCGCGCGCGCGGTGGCGGCGTCCGCGAGCCGCGCGCGGCGGAGCCGCATCCGCGTCGCGCGCGACGCGCCCGAGAGCGCGAGCGAGAGCTCGAGCGCCGCGAGGTCGCGCCGTTCGGCCCGGGTGGGAGGCGCTCGGTGGGGCTGCGGCGCGGGAGGCGCGCCGCTCGACGCCGCGGCGTCCGCCCGCGCACCGCGGCGCGGTGTGCGCGCGCGGCGCGCGCGCTGCCAGTCGAGGATCCACACGCGCTCGCCGTCGACGCGCACGTTCGCCTGGTGCAGGTCGCCGTGCGCGAAGCCCGCGGCGTGCGCGGCGCGCAGTGCTTCGGCGACGGCGCGCGCGATGCGCGCGCGCTCGGCGGGAGCCGCCGCGGCGAGCGCGCGCGCGAGCGGGACGCCGGGAACGAACCGGGTGGCGAGCACGTCGCCGCGCGCGTCGCGGAGGAGGGCGAGCGGCTCGGGCACCGCTGCGCGCGCGCGAGCGAGCGCGGCGAGCGCGCGCCACTCGCGCGCCGACTGCGCGCGCCCGAGCGCGCGGGCGAGCGCCTCGCGCAGCGGTCGACGCGCGCGGAAGCGCTTCAGGACGACGTCGTGGCCGAGGCCGCGCTCGTCGTCGACGCGCACGCGCACGACGCGCCGGCGTGCCGAGTCGTGGAGCACCTCGCCCTCCGCCTCGCGCGCGAGCGCGCGCGCGACGAGATCGCGGAGGGCGCGCTCGCCCGCGCGCCACGCGATCGCGCCCGTCGCGGGCGGCGGCGCGGCGCTCATCGCGCGGCGGCGCCCGCGTAGAGCGCGCGGAGGCGCGCGGCGACGTCGGACCACGCGTGCGCGCGCGCGAGCGCCGTGCCGCGCGCGCCGAGCGCGCGGCGTCGGTCGTCGTCGCACAGCGCGTCGATCGCAGACGCGAAGCCCGCCGCGTCCTCGGGGTCGTCGACGACGACCGCGGCGTCGCGCACGACGTCGAGCGCGCCGGTCGCGCCGCTCGCGATGCACGCGCGCCCGCTCGCGGCCGCCTCGAGGCACACGAGCCCGAACGCGTCGTAGCGCGTCGGGAGCAGCAGGGCGTCGCACGCGCGCAGCAGGCGGTCGACGTCGTCGCGCGGGCCGAGGAAGCGCACGCGGCGCTCGACGCCGAGCTCGCGCGCGAGCGCCCGGTGGCGCCGCGGATCGTCGCGGCCGGCCACCCAGAGCTCGGCGCCGCCGTCGCGCGCGCGCGCGAGCGCGCGCAGCGCGGTGTCGAGCCCCTTGCGCCGGAAGCCGCTGCCCGCGAACAGGAAGGCCGGCCCGTCGCCCGCGCCGAGGGCCGCGCGCGTCGCGCGCCGCTCGCCGCTCCCGTCCTCGGGATGGAAGCGCGCGAGGTCGACGCCGTAGCCGACGACGGGCGTGCGCGCCTCGCTCGCGCCGAAGCGCGCGCGCCACTCGCGCGCGACCTGCTGCGACACGCACTGCACGACCGTCCGTGCGCGCGCGTCGATGCGTCGCTCGAGCGCGAGCAGCGCGGCGTGGCGCGGCGATGCGCGCCGCCAGGCGGCGCCCGCGTCTCCGTACGCGCGCCGCATGTAGTGGAGGTGGCTTCCCTCGCCGGCGTGGAAGACGTCCGCCCCGGGCACGCGGCTGAACGCGTGGGTGGCGTCGAGCGCGCCGCGCGCGCGCTCGGCCTCGAGCCACGGGCCGACGCGCGCCGCGAAGCGCAGCACGCGCCACGGCTGCCAGGCCGTCG
This sequence comes from Myxococcota bacterium, assembly GCA_041389495.1. NCBI lineage: Bacteria > Pseudomonadati > Myxococcota > Myxococcota bacterium. The sequence continues at coordinate 1,772,223 of JAWKRT010000001.1, forward strand.
AGACGCGGAACGCGCGCGCGGCGACGCGCACGGACGGCGCGTGGGCGCGACACGCGACGCTCACGGTGTCGCCGGCCTCGGCGAGCGCGTGCGCCGTCTGCCAGGCCGCGTGCTCGAGGCCGCCCGCGTCGGGGGCGAAGCGCTCGATGGCGAGGGCGATCCGCACGCGCGCGCCGCCGGTCAGGTGCGGGCGCCGCGCGCGGCCGCGCGTCGCGCGCGCGCGCCGGCGCGGCCCGCGGCGGTGCGGAGGGGCCGGCGCGCATCGGCTTCGGGCATGCGCGCCAGTGTACCCGCGCCCCTCGGCCCCGCGCGCGAGCGCGCCGCGCGCTGCTTGACGCTCGATCGCGCCCTCGTATATTGCGCGCCGCTCCCCCTCGAGCCGAAACCCGCACCGCCGGTGCGGTGTCCTCTGCGACGCCCGCGGCCGTGCGCGCGCGCCCGACCCCCGCACGATCGGAGACCGGATCGATGAGCGACGGAGCCCCTGCGATCGAGGCGCGCGGCCTGGCGAAGCGCTACGGCGACGTCGTCGCCGTCGACGGCATCTCCTTCGAGGTCGCGCGCGGCGAGGTGGTGGGCTTCCTCGGTCCGAACGGCGCGGGCAAGACGACGACGATGCGGATGCTGACGGGCTTCCTGCCGGCGACGGACGGGACGGCGCGCATCGCGGGCCACGACATCTTCGCGGAGCCGCTCGCCGCGCGGCGCGCGATCGGATACCTGCCCGAGACGCCGCCGCTCTATCCGGAGATGCGCGTCGAGGCCTACGTGGCGCACGTCGCGGCGCTGAAGGACGTGCCGCGCGCGGAGCGGCGCGCTGCGGTCGATCGCGCGCTCGTGCGCTGCGGCCTCGCCGACGTGCGCCGCCGCGTGATCGGCGACCTGTCGAAGGGCTACCGCCAGCGCGTCGGGCTCGCGCAGGCCATCGTGCACGACCCGCCGGTGCTCGTGCTCGACGAGCCGACGGTCGGCCTCGACCCGATCCAGATCCGCGAGATCCGCGCGCTCATCGCCGAGCTCGCCGCGCCGCGCGACGGCGAGCCGCGCCACACGGTCCTGCTCTCGACGCACATCCTCCCCGAGGTCCAGGCGATCTGCAGCCGCGTGATCCTGATCCACCGCGGGCGCAAGGTCGTCGACCAGTCGCTCGCGAGCCTCGTCGCGGGCGGCCAGAGCCTCGAGCAGGTGTTCGGCCGCGTGACGGCGGGGGATGCGGACGCCGCAGGCGACGCGCCCGTCGCGGGAGGAGCCTCGTCGTGAAGCACGTCGGCGCGATCGCGAGCCGCGAGCTGCGCTCGTTCTTCGTCTCGCCCGTCGCCTACGTCGTGCTCGCGATGTGGGCGCTGCTCGCGGCGGTCTTCTTCCTCGCGAGCGTGGTCACGTTCGACACCGAGATCGTGCGCGCCCAGCAGTACGGCGTCGCCGAGCAGCTCGAGATGCTGAACCTGAACGACCACGTGATCGCGCCGTTCCTGTACTCGATGTGGTTCATCGTCGTGTTCGCGCTGCCCGCGGTGACGATGGGGCTGTTCGCGTCGGAGAAGGCGAACGGCACGGAGGAGCTCCTGCTCACGAGCCCGCTCACCGTGTGGGAGATCGTGCTCGGCAAGTTCCTCGCCGCGACGGGGTTCGTCGTGGTGCTGACGCTCGTCGCGGGCTTCTTCCCGGCCGTGCTGTTCGTGTACGGCGACCCGGAGGTCGGGAAGACGAGCGCCGGGCTGCTCGGCCTGTTCCTCGTGAGCGTCGCCTACGTGGCCGTCGGCGCGTTCACCTCGTCGCTCACGCGCAACCAGCTGATCGCGTTCGTGCTGACGCTCGCGCTGCTGCTCGTCGTCGGGCTCATGCTCCCGCCGCTCGTCGGCTTCGCGCTCGCGAGCGACGCGGTCGGCTCCGAGTCGGGGCTCGTCGCGGTGATGCGATGGGTCGGGACGATGGAGCACTTCGATCGCCTCGTGAGCGGCCTCGTCGAGACGCGCGACATCGCCTACTTCGGCGTCGTCGTCGGCATCTTCCTCGTGCTCACGAAGACGGCCGTCGAGTCGGTGAGGTGGCGCTGAGATGACCGGCATCGCGGCGCTGCTCGGCGGGCTCGGGCTCGTCTTCTTCGGCTTCGGGCTGATCCAGTTCGTCATCTGGATCTTCCAGCCGTTCACGAACCCGCTGTGGCTGTGGCTCCACCTCGGCGTCGGCGCCGCGCTCCTCGTCGCCGCGGTCGGGACGAGCCTCGACGCGCTGCGCGAGCGCATGCGCTCGGGCGAAGGGCGCCGCGCCGGGCGCTACGGGACGAGTGCGCTGCTCCAGGCCGCACTGCTCGTCGCGATCCTGTGCGGGCTCGCCTTCCTCGCGGAGCGCTACTCGAAGCGCTTCGACTGGACGGAGCAGCGCGTGCACACGCTCTCCGACCAGACGCAGAAGGTGCTCGACGGGCTCGAGGGCGAGCTCTCGATGGTCGGCTTCTTCGATCCCTTCGAGCAGCCGCTGCACCGGCAGATCGTCGAGCGCTACGCGGCGGCGAGCCCGCGCGTGAAGATCGAGTTCGCCGACCCGAACGCGCGCCCCGACCTCGTGGAGTCGTTCGGCCTCCAGGCGGCCGACCTCGCGCGCGGCATGCTCCACGTCTCGTACGGCGGCGGCGCCGTCGACGTGAGCGATCTCGAGGAGGACGAGATCACGAACGCGATCGTCAAGCTCGTGCGCGGGGGCGGCAAGAAGGTCTACTTCCTGACGGGCCACAACGAGCGGCGCGCGATCGGCGACGGCGCGGACGAGCCCGACGGCATGTCGCGCGCGGCCGCCGCGCTGCGCAACGAGACGTACACGACCGAGAACCTGCTGCTCGGCCAGACGGGCGACGTGCCCGCGGACGCCGACGTCGTCGTCGTCGCGGGGCCGACGCGGCCGCTGCTCGACGTCGAGCTCGACGCGCTCCGGCGCTGGGTCGCGGGCGGCGGCGCGCTCGTCGCGATGATCGACCCGCGCGCGAACACGAACTTCGGCGCGCTGCTCGGCGAGCTCGGCGTCGCAGTCGGCGACGACGTCGTCTTCGACCGCTCGCTCGCGCTCTTCGGGCGCGCGACGAGCCCGTTCGCGGCGAGCTACGCGCCCGACCACCCGATCACGAAGGGCTTCCAGGAGACGTCGCTCTTCCACATGGCGCGCTCGGTCGCGCCCGAGCCGGGCGTCGCGGGACTCGTGCCCCTCGTGAAGACGGGCGAGGCCTCGTGGGCCGAGACGAACCTCGCGAAGTGGGAGGACGAGGGCGTCGCGGGCTTCGAGCCCGAGAGCGACACGCTCGGGCCCGTCTCGCTCGCGGTCGCCGGCGTGCCGCGCATCGACGGCGCGCCGGAGCACGACCCGCGCCTCGTCGCCTTCGGCGACTCGAACTTCGCGACCAACGAGCTCGTCGACAGCTACTTGAACCGCGACCTCTTCGTGAACTCCGTGGCGTGGGCGATGGGCGAGGTCGAGCACATCGCGGTGCGCCCGCACAAGGCGCGCGCGTCGCGGCTCTCGCTCTCGGCCGAGCAGTTCTCGGTCGTGCAGATGCTCTCGCTCTTCGTGCTGCCCGAGGCGATCGCCGTCGCCGGCGTGCTCGCCTGGTGGACGCGGCGCAAGCGCGGCACACAGTAGGCGGCGCGCCCCGTGAACCCGCGCACGACCTGGATCCTCGCCTTCGTCGCCGCGGCGCTCGGCGCGTTCATCTGGCTCTACGAGATCCGCGGCGAGGCCGACCGCTCGGCGGCGCAGGCCGCCGCGAAGCGGATCTTCGTCGGCGTCGAGCCCGACGACGTCGACTGGGTCGAGCTGCGCACGCGCGACGGCGTCGACGCGCGCCTCGAGCGCGACGCCTCGGCGCGCTGGCGGCTCGTGCGTCCGCTCGACTTCCCGGCCGACGAGCCCACGGCCGACGGCATCGCGAGCGCGCTCGCCGAGCTCGATCCGATCGCCGACATCGCGACGCCCCAGGCGCCCGAGGTCTACGGGCTCGGCGACGCCGCGCACGTCGTGCGCTTCGGCGCGAAGGGCGCGGAGCACGCGCTGCGGGTCGGGCGCGATGCGCCGGTCGGCGCGGCGCGCTATGCCGCGCGCGACGGCGACGCCCGGGTGTTCACCGTCGCGTCGTGGCGGGCGAACGCCTTCGACAAGGATCTCGCGGCGCTGCGCGACGCGCGCGTGCTCGCCTTCGATCGCGAGCGCGTGGGCGCCCTCACCGCGCGCTGGCCGGGCGGCGAGGTCGCGCTCGCGAAGCGCGACGGCGCGTGGCGCGTGACCGCACCGCTCGATGCGCCCGCCGACTCCGACCGCGTCGCCGACCTGCTCTCGGATCTCTCCTACCTGCGCGCCGAGGGCTTCGTCGACGCGCCGGGCGAGGCCGAGCGCGCGACGCTCGACCCGCCCGCGTATGCGATCGAGCTCGAGCTCGCGGCGACGGACGCGGGCGACGCGGACGACGCGCCCGCCGCCCGCGACGTGCTGCAGCTCGCGATCGGGGGCGAGATCGACGGCGCACGCCTCGTGCGCACCGCCGGCACGACGCTCTTCCGCGTCGGCGCCGACCGCCTGGACGACTTTCCGCGCCGCGTCGTCGACTACCGCGACCGCACGCTCGCGCGCTTCGCGATCGGAGACGCCGAGCGGCTCGAGATCGCCTTCCACGACGACGGCGAGGGCGGCGACGCCGCGTCGGGGCCGGGCACGTTCGCGTTCGAGGCGCACCGCGAGGCGGGGGCGTGGACCTCGACGCCGCCGCTCCGCGAAGGCATGGCGAGCGCGCTCGTCGCGTCGCTCTCGCAGCTCGTCGCGGAGGACGTGGACGCCGAGTGGATCGGCGACGAGGAGCGGGCCGCCCTCGGCCTCGCGCCTCCGCGCGTCGAGCTGCGCGTGGTCGGCGCGGTGCCCGAGGGCGGGGGCGAGGCACCCGTGCTCGCCGACGTCTCGCTCGGGCGCGCCGCGCCTTCGCGCGGCGTCGCCGCGACGGCGGCCGGGCGCGACGAGCTCTTCCGGCTCGCGCCGCGCGCCGCCGACGACCTTCCCGTGTCGCGCGCCGCGTTCGAGGAGCGCTTCGTCGCGCCGCCCGAAGCGCCGTCCGGCGATGCGGCGCCGGCGCCCCCGGAGCCGGCGCCGGCGCCGGCGGATGGCGCGCCCGGCGTCGCGGCTCCTCGTTAGGCGACGACGCCGCGGTCCGCGGCGCGCGCGTCAGACGTCCGCGTCGCGGGCGGCGTCGTCCTTGGCGAGAGCGGCCTCGAGCTCGCCGGCCTGCATGGGCGCTCCGAGCAGGTAGCCCTGCACCATGTCGCATCCCCGCTCGCGCAGGAACGAGAGCTGGTGCGGCGTCTCGACGCCCTCCGCCACGACCTCGAGCCGCAGGCCGTGCGCCATCGCGACGATCGCCTCGGTGAGCGAGCAGTCGTCGGCGTTCCCGGGGATCTCGCGCACGAACGAACGGTCGATCTTCACGCGGTCGATCGGGAATCGGCGGAGATAGCTGAGCGACGAGTAGCCGGTTCCGAAGTCGTCGAGCGCGAGCCCGACGCCGAGGCCGGCGATGCGGCGCAGCGTGCTGAGCGTGCCGTCGTCGTCCTGCATGATCGAGCTCTCGGTGATCTCGATGCACAGCTTCGCCGCCGGGAGGCCCGTGCGACGCAGCGTGCGCTCGACGGTCTCGACGATGCCCGGCTTGCGCAGGTGGCGTCCCGAGAGATTGACGGCGATCCGGAAGGGGCGCGCGCGGTCGGCCGTCCACTCGCGCGCCTGTCGACAGGCGTTCTCGAGCACCCACTCGCCGACGGCGACGATCAGGTCGGACTCCTCGGCGACGGGGATGAACTCCGCGGGCGAGATCATGCCTTCGCCCTCGACGACGAGCCGCGCGAGGGCCTCGGCGCCGACGATGTGGCCCGCGCGCGCGCTCCAGATCGGCTGGTAGTGGAGCGTGAGCGCGTCGCGTTCGAGCGCCTCGCGAAGCCGCGCCTCGATCTCGAGCCGGCGCGACCCGCTCGCATTCGTCGCCGGGTCGAAGAACCGGAAGGTGTTCCGGCCGCGCGCCTTCGCGTCGTACATCGCGGCGTCCGCATTGCGGAGCAGGCCGCCCGCGTCCTCGCCGTCGTTCGGGTGGATGGCGATCCCGATGCTCGCGGTCGGAACGACGTCGTGCTCGCCGAGGCGCACCGGCGCGGCGAGTGCGGCGAGCAGCCGGCGCGCCACGAGCGCGGCCTCGTTCGGCCCGCCGATCCCGGGGAGGAGCACGGTGAACTCGTCGCCGCCGAGGCGCGAGATCGCGTCGCCCCCGAGCGCGCCGGGGCTCGGGGCCGGGTCGCGCGCGACGAGGTCCGTCGACCGGACGCACTGCCGGAACCGATCGGCGAGCTCGACGAGCAGCCGGTCGCCCATCGCGTGGCCGAGGCTGTCGTTGATCTTCTTGAAGTGATCGATGTCGATGAACAGGAGCGCGAGGCGGGCGCCGGTGCGTCGCGAGCGCTCGATCCAGGCCTCGAGCTCGCGCCCGAAGCGGCGGCGGTTGGGAAGCCCGGTGAGCTCGTCGTAGAACGCGAGCCGGCGGATGCGCTCGTTGGCGCGCTCGCGCTCGCTCACGCGGCCGATCTGGGCGGCGATGTGGCGCAGCACGTCGAGCGCGTGGGTGTCGGGCGGTGCGACGCGGCGCGAGAAGAACTCGAGCACCGCGACGACGCGTCCCTCGACGACGAGCGGGAGGCCGAGCGCGCCGATCAGCCCGGCCGCGCGCGCGGCGGGCGGGCGCGGCGTGCACGACGGCGTCGTCTCCTCGTCGCTCCAGTCGGACCACGCGGCGTCCGCCGTCGCGAGGACGCGCCCCGGGAGGCCCGTGCCGCGCGGGTAGGTCGTCTGCTCGGTGACGGCGCGGAACGCGCCGTAGCGCGCCGCGTCGGCGACGTACCAGATCGCGGTGGGCGAGAGCGTCTGGCCGTCGTCGTCGGCGAGGTAGACGTGTCCGACCGGCCAGTCGTGGAAGCGGCACACGCTGGCGAGGCACTGCTCGAGCGCGGCGTGTGCGTCGGACGAGCCGTTCGCGAGCTGTGCGATCTCGCGCATGAGCTCGACGAAGCTCGCCTCGCGGCGCAGCTCGGCGTTCGCGCGCGCGGTGCGCGCGTGCGCGGTCCGCTGGCCGAGCACGAGCAGGTGCGTGAGCGCGCCGACGGCGAGCGTGATGGCGACGCGGTCCGCGAGGCCGGTCGACTCCGCGACGGCCGCCGCGCCTTCCCCGACGAGGTGGCTGGCCGCCCAGAAGACCGTCTCCGTCGCGATCGCGATCGCGACCCACGCCCACGCCGCGCGCAGGCCGATGGCGAGCACGGCGCTCAGCGGCAGCACGTAGATCCAGCCGAACGTCTCGGAGTGGAAGCCGCCGATCGCGATCTCGTGCGCGACCATCGCGGCGAAGGGGAGGGCGACGAGCGCGTGTCCGGCGCGCGCGAGGCTGCGCGTGCGCTCGATGTAGGCGGTCGCGCCCGCGAAGAGGAGCGTGATCGCCAGGCCCCAGCGCACGCCGCGCGCGTCGCCGATGACCGCGTGCTGCACCGTGAGCAGGGCGGCGGCCGCCGCCACGAGCGCGCCGACGCGACGCAGCGTGCGGCGGTGCTGGCGCGCCGCCTCGCCGCGGCTCGCGCTCGGGTCTTCGTCTTCTCGCAACCACCAGTGGGGCACGACGCTCGGGGTCTCCGAAGCAGTCGCGGTCGGCCTTCCGATCGGCGCTGCCCTGCGGCGCGGATCGGGTCGGTGGGACGCGGGCTTGACGCGCCGACGTGCGGGTCGGGCATCCCGTCGCCGCGGCATCGGGAGAACCCCCGGAGCCCGCGATCGTGCCGGCGCACCCGCTCTCGGGGTTCGATGCTAGGCGCGCTGTCCGTGCCGCTCGAGCAGGGCGAGGATGGCGTCGTGGAGGACGCCGTTGCTGGCGACGACCTCGACGCCGCTGCGCGGCGCCGCTCCGCCGCCGGCGTCCGTGCAGCGCCCGCCGGCCTCCTCGACGATCAGGATGCCGGCCGCGACGTCCCAGGGGCTGAGCTTGAACTCCCAGAACGCGTCGAAGCGCCCGGCCGCGACGTAGCAGAGGTCGAGCGCGGCGCTCCCGTCGCGGCGGACGGCGCGCGTCGACTTCACCATGCGCGCGAAGTTCGAGAGGTTGTCGTCCTCGCTCCGGTGGACGTCGTAGGCGAAGCCGGTGGCGGCGAGCGCGTGGGCGAGCGTCGTCTCGGCGGAGACGCGCAGCGGGCGGCGGCCGAGAAAGGCGCCGCCGCCGCGCGTCGCCGTGTAGAGCTCGTCGAGCAGCGGGTCGTAGACGGCCGCCGCCGCGCGCTCGCCGCGGCGCTCGACGCCGATCGAGACACAGAAGCGCGGATAGCCGTGCGCGAAGTTCGTCGTGCCGTCGAGCGGGTCGACGACCCAGCACCATTCGGCGTCGGGATGCTCGGTGCCGCCGCCCTCCTCGGCGAGGATCGCGTCGCCCGGCCGCTCGCGTTCGAGCGTCTCGACGATCAGCTCCTCGCAGGCGTGGTCGACCTCCGTGACGAGGTTCGTCGGCGTTCCCTTCGTCGCGATGCGGAAGGTCGTCTCGTAGCGCTCGCGCTGGATGGCGCCGGCCTCGCGCGCGAGGCGCTCGGCGAGCGCGCGGGCGACGGCGATGTCGCGGTCGGAGCTCATCGGGACTCCCGCGCGTCGAGCCGGTAGAGCGCGCGCGCATTGCGGCTGGTGTGGAGCGCCACGCGCTCGACCGTCGTGCCGTGCACGGCCGCGATCGCGGCGCCGACGAGCGGCGTCCACGCGGGCTCGTTGCGCCGGCCGCGGTGGCCCTCCGGCGCGAGGAACGGGGCGTCCGTCTCGACGAGCATCCGCTCGAGCGGGACGGCGCGCGCCACCTCGCGCAGCGCGTCGCTGCGCTTGAACGTGACGATGCCCGAGAACGAGACGTAGAACCCTTCGCGCAGGGCGCGCTCGGCGAAGCCGAGCGAGCCCGTGTAGCAGTGCAGGACGCCCGCGAGCTCGCCGCGCCCCTCGGCGCGCCAGATGTCGAGGAGCTCTTCGTACGCGCTCTCGTCGTCGCTGCGCACGTGGATCGAGACGGGGAGGTCGAGCTCGCGCGCGAGGGCGACCTGCTCGGCGAAGACCTCGCGCTGCACGTCGCGCGGCGAGTTCATGTAGTGGTAGTCGAGGCCGCACTCCCCGACCGCGACGACGCGCTCGTGCGCGAGCCACGCGCGCAGTGCGCGGCGTCCCGCGTCGTCGAGGTCGGCGGCCTCGTGCGGATGGACGCCGGCCGTCGCGAAGACGTCGTCGTGCGCGGCGGCGAGCGCGGCGGCCTCTCCGTTCCCGTCGGCGCCGTAGCCGGAGCCGATCGCCACCATCGTCTCGACGCCCGCGTCGCGCGCGCGCGCGATCGCCGCCTCGCGGTCGTCGTCGAAGCGATCCGCGGTGAGGTGGCAGTGGCTGTCGACCCAGCGCGCCGGCTCGAGGACGTCCCGCTCCATGGCGCCTAGCTCCGCGGCGCGGGCTTCGCCGCGTCGGACGGCGCGGGCTCGACGCGCGGGAAGAGCGGCTCGCCCTTGGTCGTCGCGGCGCCGGGCGCGAGCCCGCCCCAGCGCGTCGCCGCGGGCAGGCGCGCGTCCTCGGGCGAGCCCTCCTGGCCGAGGCGATGCCACAGCTCGGCCGCCTTGCGCGGCACGAACGGCGCGAGCAGCAGCGTCGCGATGCGCAGCGCCTCGCACGCGGTGTAGAGGGTGGTGCGCACCTCGTCGGCGCGCGCGGCGTCCTTCGCCGCCTTCCACGGCTCGCGCTGCTCGAGGTAGCGGTTGCCCGCGTCGAGCGCGCGCTGCACGGCCTCGAGGGCGCGGTGCGGCTCGGTCGCGCGCAGGTGCTCGTCGACCGCGCGCGCCGCGTCGGCGAAGGCGGCCTCGAGCTCGCGCTCGGGTGCGGCCGCGGGCCCGGGCGTGGGCACGCGACCCTCCGCGAAGCGCGCGGTCATGTGGAGCGTGCGGCTCGCGAAGTTGCCGAGGTTGTTCGCGAGGTCGGCGTTGATGCGCGCGACGAGCACGTCCTCGCTGAAGCTCGCGTCGAGCCCGTAGCTCATCTCGCGCAGCAGCACGTAGCGGAAGGCCTCGAAGCCGTACTTCTCGTCCATCGCGCGCGGCGAGATCGCGTTGCCGAGCGACTTCGCGACCTTCTGCTCGTCGACGTTCCAGTAGCCGTGGACGTGGACGTGACGCGGCAGCGGCAGGCCGATCGCGTGCAGCATGGTCGGCCAGAAGACACCGTGCGGCTTCAGGATGTCCTTCGCGATCAGGTGCTCGGCGGCGCTCCAGCGCGCTTCCCAGCCCGGTGCGTCGGGCCAGCCGGTGGCGGTCAGGTAGTTGACGAGCGCGTCGAACCAGACGTAGCAGACGTACTCGCGATCGAACGGCAGCTCGATGCCCCACGCGAGACGCGACTTCGGACGCGAGATGCACAGGTCGCCGAGGCCCGCGGCGTCGCGCAGCATCCCGAGGACCTCGTTGCGGTAGCGCTCGGGGCGGATCCAGTCGGGGCGTTCGCGCAGCGTCGCCTCGAGCCACGCGAAGTGCTCCGACATCCGGAAGAAGTAGTTCGCCTCGGAGCGGCGCTCGGGAACGCGGTCGTGATCGCGGCAGCGGCCGTTCTCGAGGTCGCGCTCCGTGACGAAGCGCTCGCACCCGACGCAGTACTGCCCCTCGTACTCGCGGAACTCGATCTGCCCGGCGTCGTGCACCCGCTGCAGGAAGAGCTGCACGGCCCGCACGTGGTCGGCGTCGGTCGTCCGGATGAACCGGTCGAAGCCGAGGCCGAGGTCGGTCCACGTCTCGCGGAAGATCGCGGAGTAGCGATCGGTGACGTCGCGCGGCGCGACGCCCTCCCGCTCGGCCGTCTCGAGGATCTTCTCGCCGTGCTCGTCGCTTCCGGTGAGGAAGAAGACGTCCTCTCCGCACATGCGGTGGTAGCGCGCGAGCGTGTCCGCGACGCACGTCGTGTAGGTGTGGCCGATGTGCGGCTCGCCGTTCATGTAGTAGATCGGCGTCGTGACGTAGAACGAGCGGGTCATGCGGGGCGGCTCGCGGCGTGCAGAGCGAGCAGGGCGCGCTCGGCCACCATCTGCGGGTTCGCGTTGCGCTGGGCGAGGTCCCGGCGGCAGGCCTTCAGCGTCGCGAAGGCGTCGAGCTCGGCGCGCGCGCTCGCGGCGCCGTCGCGGACGCGCGCCGTCGCGCGCTCGCGCAGCCACTCGGAGCCCGTCGCGAGCAGCTCGCGCACGAGCTCGGCGCTGGCCGCGCGCTCGCCGCGCACCTCCTCGGCCCAGTCGAGCAGCGCGGGGACGTCGAGGCGTGCGATGCCGTCGAGGCGTTCGGCGAGCGCGGCGACCGATTCGCTCGCGTCGTCGCCGCGCAGCGCGAGCGTGCGCGCCACGGGGAACGCGACGCGCTGGCAGCGCGAGCGGATCGTCGCGAGGAGCGCGGCCGCGCTCGCGGCGACGAGCACGATCGTCGTGTCCGCGGGCGGCTCCTCGAGCAGGCGGAGCAGCGCGTTCTGGGCCTCGGTGTTGAGCCACTCCGCGTCGGCGATGACGGCCACGCAGCGGCCGCCCTCGTTCGCGCCGAGCCGCAGCGCGCGCTGCAGCGCGCGCACCTGGCCGATGCGGACGCGCGTGCCGTCGGCGCCGCGGTCGACCCAGTAGAGGTCCGGGTGGTCGCCGACGTGCCGGAAGAACGGGCCGCTGCGGCCCGTGCCGTCGATCTCGACGCCGTCGTCCCCGGCCTCGTGGCCGCTGCGGGCGCACGCTCCACAGGCCTCGCACGGGCGATCGGCGTCGCGCTCGCCCCGGCAGACGAGCGCGCGCGCGAACCACAGCGCGGCCTCGCGCGCCGGCTCGGTCGCGCCCGAGAGCAGGTATCCGGAGTGGATGCGACCGCCCTCGAGCGCGCGGCGCAGCAGCGTGCGGGGGTCGCTCGGGACGGCCGGCATGGGCGCGCACCGTAGCACGGGCGGTCCGGTCGGAAGCGACGTGCAGCTGCACGGGAACCGGGCCGTCGCGACGACGGAGTCCGGCGCGCGCCGCGTCGTCGACCCGCTCAAGTGTTGCGTGCCCGATGCCGATCGACGCCGCACCGCGCGGCGATCTCCGCGCGACGAGAGGGGTGCACGGACATGGCGTTCGGTCGAGGCAAGGATGGCGGATCGATGGGACCGGCGACGAGCACGAGCGCGCCGAGCAGCAGCGGCTTCGGCAACCTGACCGCATTCATCGACCAGGGCTCGGAGTTCGAGGGGAAGCTCTCCTTCAAGGACACCGTCCGCATCGACGGCCGCTTCTCCGGCGAGATCAGCAGCGAGAACACGCTGATCGTCGGCGAGAGCGGCGAGATCGAGGCCACCATCCACTCGCCGAGCGTCGTCATCAGCGGCGCCGTGCACGGCGACGTCCACGCGTCGCGACAGCTCGTGCTCCACAAGACGGCCCGCCTCGTGGGCGACGTGCACACGCCGTCGCTCGTCGTCGAGGAGGGCGCGGTCGTCAACGGTGCGATCAAGATGACGCGGCCCGAGCCGCAGGCGAAGCCGGCGCCGAAGGTCGAGCCGCCGAAGGACGCGGGCACGCCGCGCTAGCGGCCCTCGCGCCACCGTTCTCGCCCCCCGCCCCGTGCGGCGCGCGCCCGCGCGCGGCGCCGTCGCGCTAGCCGACCACGACCGTCGTGACGCCCGGAACGAAGCGGCGGAGCGGCTCCTCGATCGCGATGCGCAGCGTCGCGGGCTGCGCCGGGCAGCGCGCGCACTCGCCCTGGAGCGCGACGCGCACGACGCCGTCGGCGCCCACGTCGAGCAGCTCGACGTTGCCGCCGTCGGCGACGAGCCCCGGGCGGATGCGGTCGATGGCGCTCTCGACGTCGGCCCGCGACGGGCCCCTTCCCTGGATCTCCATGCGCGCGCGTTTCGGCGCGCGCCCACGCCGGGTTGACCCGGCGTCGGCGTCCGCGCGCGCCCGTCGCTCCGGTCGACGCTCGCGCGGGTGACGCCGCGCACGGCGCGGGGCCTCGCCTGCGCACGGCTTGCTAGCCTCCCGCCGCCGTGGACGTCACCGTCAAGCTCTTCGGATCCGTGCGCGAGCAGGTGGGCGCGAAGGAGCTCGCCATGACGCTCGCCGACGGCGCGACCGTCGCGGTCGTGCGCGATCGCCTCGCGGCCGATCACGCGCTGTTCCGCGACCTCGGCACGCGCCTCGCCGTCTCCGTGAACCTCGAGGTCGCGAGCCTCGACACGCCGCTCCGGAACGGCGACGAGGTCGCGTTCCTGCCGCCCGTGTCGGGCGGCGCGGGACGCGCGCCCCTCTGCACGATCTCGAGCCATCCGCTCGACGAGCGCGAGGTCGCCGCGCGCGTGGCCGGCCCCGACGCGGGCGGACTCGTCACGTTCGTCGGCGCCGTGCGCGACCGCGCGCGCGGCAACGACATCGAGTACCTCGAGTACGAGGCCTATCCCGCGATGGCCGAGCGCGAGATGGAGAAGATCGCCGCCGACTGCGCCCGCCGCTGGCCGGGAGCGCGCGTCGCGATCGCGCATCGCACGGGGCGCCTCGAGATCGGCGACGTCGCGGTCGTCGTCGTCGCCGCCGCGCCGCACCGGGCCGAGGCGTTCGACGCGTGCCGCTTCGCGATCGACACGCTCAAGCAGACGGTCCCCATCTGGAAGAAGGAGGTGGCGACGTCGGGCGAGTACTGGGTGGACGATCACGCATGAGCGGCGACCCGAAGCCGTCGTCGGCGCACCATCACCACCGCAGGGAGGCCGTCGCGAGCGTCGCGACGGTCGTGATCACGGTGAGCGACACGCGCACGCTCGAGACCGACGCCGGAGGCGCGCTCGCGGCCGAGCTGCTCGGCGCCGCGGGCCACGTCGTCGCGGCGCGCGAGATCGTGCCCGACGAGCCCGCCGCGATCCGCGCCGCGCTCGAGGCGGCGCTCGCGCGCGATGGCGTGGGGGCCGTGCTGCTCACGGGCGGGACGGGCGTCGCGCCGCGCGACGTCACGCCCGAGACGGTCGCTCCGCTCCTCGAGCGCGAGATCCCGGGCTTCGGCGAGCTGTTCCGCATGTTGTCGTACGAGGACGTCGGCTCGGCCGCGCTGCTCTCGCGCGCCATCGCCGGGCTCGCGCGCGGGCGCGTCGTGTTCGCGATTCCGGGCTCGCGCGGCGCCGTGCGGCTCGCGGTCGAGAAGCTCGTCGGTCCGGAGCTCGGCCATCTCGCGGCCGAGGCCGTCAAGACGCGCTAGCCCGGGGCCGACAAGGCGCGGGTGATCGCGCCCGCCCGCCGCGTCCTCGCGCTCCTCGGTCTCGTGGTCGTCTGTGTCGGTCCGCGCGGAGCGGCGCGCGCGGACGCCTACGTCTGGGTCGATGACGACGGCGTCACGCACCTGACGAACGACCCGCGCGACGTGCCACAGGATGCGCGCGACGACGCCGACGACGCGCCGCCCGACCGCGTGCGCGCGCTGTGGGACGACGGCGTGGTCGGTCCGCCGCTCGACACGCCCGCCGCCGCCGGGGGCGGCGACGACGCGCGCATCACCCGTCTGCTCGCGGGCGCGCGCGCCGACATCCTGCGCGGCGAGCACGCGCGCGCGACCGCCGCGCTGCGCAGCCTCGTCCGCCTCGACCCGGGGCGCCCCGAGCCCTACTGGTATCTCGCGGAGCTCGAGCGCCAGCGCGGTCGCTATGCGAGCGCGCAGGAGCAGCTCGCGGAGTTCGTCGGGCGCGCGACCGCGCCGCGCTATGCGAAGTGGCGCGACGCCGCGCGCGACCGCATCGCGTCGCTCGCCGACGAGCAGCGGCTCGCGGACCCGGACGCGGAGCGTGCGCCGCTCGCCCTCGTCGCGCGCGAGAGCTCGCACTTCCGCGTCGAGCTCGACTCCGAGCTCGACGTCCGTCCGGCCTACGGACCGACGGTGCTGCACTACCTCGAGGAGGCGCGCGGCGACGTCGCGGAGGCGCTCGGCGTCGTCCCGAGCGAGCCGCTCGGCGTCGTGTTCTACGGCAGTGCCGCCTATCAGCGCGCCCACCGCCATCGCTTCTCGTTCAAGACGGTCGGCTTCTTCGACGGGCGCATCCACGTGGCGTCGCCGGCCGACCCCGGCGAGTCGCTGCGCGCGCTCCTCTTCCACGAGTACACGCACGCGCTCTTCCGCGAGCAGACCGGCGCCGACCGGCCGTACTGGCTCAACGAGGGGCTCGCCGAGCTCGTCGAGCGGCGCGCGCGGCGGCTGCCCACGTCGACGCGCAGCGAGCGCGCGGCGCTGCGCGCGCGGATCGAGGGCGACGCGTGGATCCCGCTCCGGCGCATCGCGCCGAGCTTCGGCGGGCTCGCCGGCGACGACGCGCGCGCGGCCTATCTCGAGGCGATCGTGACCGCCGAGTGGATCGAGGCGCACACCGAGGCGCCGCAGCGCGCACGGCTCCTGCAGCGGCTCGGTGAAGGGTGGTCGATCGACCAGGCGCTGCACGAGGCGCTCGGCGTCGATACCGACGGGCTCGACGCCAGCGTGCGGCGGCGGATCACGGACGAGTTCCCCGCGCTCGTGCCGTAGCGCCGCGCGGGAGGACGTGCCGCGCGCGTCCGGGTCAGAGGCCCTCGGCGAGCCCCTCGTCGCGCTGCCGGCTCGCCTCGAGCAGGAGCTCGGTGACGGTCGCGCGGATCGTCGGCTCGACGTCGAGCTCCTGCGCCTCGAAGCGGAACGCCCCGCGGTCGGTGTTCACGATCGCGACCGCGGCGTCGAAGCCCGCGTGCTTCTCCGTCGCGGCGTGGACCGGCCGCCCGTTGCGGAACCAGACGGTGCCGATGCCGCTCGGCGCCTCGATCTCGAGCAGTCCCGTCTTCCCGCCCATCTCGAGCACCTGGAGCACGGCGAAGGGCGGGATCTCGGCGAGCTGACCGTGGAACGCGTCGCGCGTCGACGCGCGCTCGAAGATCATCGTCTTCGCCTCGCCGGGGACGAGGAGCGCGTCGTCGATCGCGGCGTCGAGCGTGCAGAAGGTGATCGTGCTCGATCCGATCTCGATGCGGTCTCCCGTCGAGAGCGGGCACTCGCCGTCGACCGGCTCGCCGTTCACGAACGTCCCGTTCGTGCTGCCGAGGTCGCGCAGCACGTAGCCGCCGTCGACGGCGCGGATCTCCGCGTGGCGGCGCGAGACGTCGCTCTTGCGGATGGCGAACTCACAGCTCGGATGGCGCCCGATCGCGACCGGGGCGTCGGAGTCGACGCGCTGCGGCGGGAGCGGCGGGCAGAACAGCATGGCGGTGCGCGAGGCTTCCATCGCCGGCCTACAACGGCAGCCGGCGCGCGCAGCTTGAACGCAGGATCGGCCGCGGATGCGTGCGCCCGGGGCGCAGCGCCCCTCGACTAGCGGGCGAGCGCGCCGCCCCCGTAGCGGACTGCGCTGTCGCGGGCCCACCCGCTCGCCTGCGCGAACCCGGCCGGCACCTCGAGCACCGCGTCGACGAGCTCGCCCGGCGCGTAGCGGGGGAGGGCGTCCGGGGGAGTGCCGTCCGCGGGCGGCGGTACGCGGTGATGGATGCCGACGATCCGGCCGTCCCGGATCCAGACCATGTCGATCGGAAACCTCATGTCGATCATCCAGAACTGCTGGAATCCCGCGTCACGGTAGAGGAAGAGCATTCCCTCTCCCCAGCCGAGGCCGTCGCGGCCGGAGAGCCCGCGGCGCTGCTCTTCGGGCGTCCGGGCGAGCTCGACCGCGACGCGGACCCGATCGATCTCGACCCAGGCGTCCGGGCGGGCGGCGCCCTCCGAGCGGGCGCACGCGGCTGCGGCGACGAGCGCGACGAGCGCGGTCGCCGCTGCCTGCGCCCGCCGCCCGCGCCTCACGCGTCGGCGTCCGGCGCGTAGTACTCGAAGTCGACGAGCGCCTGCTTCATGTGGTCGCGCAGCCGCTTCACGAGCCGCGCCTCGAGCTGCCGGACGCGCTCGCGCGTGATGCCGTACTCCTCGCCGAGGTCGGCGAGCGTGCGCGGCTCCTCCGCGAGCACGCGCTCCTCGAGGATCTGCAGGTCGCGCGCGGCGAGCGTCTTCTTGAACTCCGCGATCTGCTCGGCGAACACGCCGCGGAGCTCGTCGTCGCCCACCTGTCGCTCGGCGCTCGGTCCGCCGGCGCTCATGAAGTCGCCGTACGTCGCGGAGCCGTCCTCGTCGCCGATCGGCGCATCCATCGAGAGGTCGGGGCGCGAGAGGCGCGCCTGCATCTCCTCGACGTCCTGCTCGCTCACTTCGAGCCGCTCGGCGATGAGCTTCGGCGTGACCTCGAAGCCCTGACGCTCGAGCTCGCGGCGCTCGCGGTTGAGCCGGTAGAAGAGCTTGCGCTGCGCGCGCGTCGTCCCCATGCGGACGCTGCGCATGTTGTCGAGGATGTACTTGAGCACGTACGCGCGGATCCAGTAGACGGCGTAGGTCGACAGCTTCACGCCCTGATACGGGTCGAAGCGCTGCACGGCCTCCATCAGGCCGACGTTGCCCTCCTGGATGAGATCGAGCGCGTTCGTCCACGCGCGCCGGTACTCCATGGCGATCTTGAACACGAGGCGGAGGTTCGACACGACGAGCCGCCGCGCGGCCTCGACGTCCCCGTGCTCGCGCCACCGCACCGCCAGCTCGTGCTCCTCCTCGCGCGAGATGGGCGCGTGGTGGCGCAGCTGCGCCATGTAGCGCGTGAGGGTGTCCCCGCCCTGGAAGTCGGCGGTGTCCGCCATGGGAAGCGGAAGGGGCGCGGTCGTCGCCTCGACCAGCACCGGGAGGTGGACGGCGCGCGGCGCGAGCCGCGCAGGGGCTCCGTCATCGGGCTCGTCGCCGTCGTCGTCGCCGTCGGGCGGCGCGACTTCGTCGATCTCGTCGGGGGCGATCGGCTCCTCGGCGTCCTCGGTCGCGTCGGCGCCCGGCGCGGGCGCGCGCTCTCCCCCCTCGAGCTCGCTCGCCTCTCGGCTCTCGCGTTCGCGGGGGTCTCGGCTCACCGGCGGGCTCTCGGCGGTTCGGCGCGGGGGACGGGTCGCGCCAACGTAGCGAAACGAAGAGGGCGGGATCGGCCGCCGGCCGATCCCGCCCTCACGAGGCTCCGAAGGCGCGCGAGGCGCGGCTACTTCTTGAGCGTGCGGATGAACGCGATGATGTTGGCGATCTCCTCGTCGCCGAGGTGCGGCAGCGGGGCCATCATCGCGTTGCCGCCGTAGGCCGCGGCGCCGTTCTTGATGATGTTCGTGATGTCGGCGTCCGTGCCGGCCTTGCCGTCGCCGTCCGTGTCGTACTTGAAGTCGCCGACGCTGAAGTCGCGCGGCTTCGGGTCGAGCACGGCGCCGACCGGCCCGTCGCCCTTGCCCTCGGGCCCGTGGCACGAGGCGCAGTTCGCCTCGAAGCTGGTCTTGCCGGCCGCGACGTCGGCGGCGAGCGCGGTGCCGGGCGCGGCGAAGGCGGCGAGCGCGATCCACGTTGCGATCTTGCGGGTCATCGATCGGATCTCCTTGTCCAGTTCGGATGAGCTCCGCGCGCGCGCGGAGGGTTCGTCGGTTCGGGTCGCACAGAGGGCAGGGGTGCCGGACTTATTCGCGCGGATCCCCACGCCCTCGTCACTTCGTCACTGCACGGCTCTTCGGGTTCGACCGCTCGACGCGCAAAGGCGCGTCGAGCGCGACGCGTCCGGGGGTCGAGGCGCGCGCAAGGTACGGAGCGGCAATGCCTGCGTCAAACGACACGGGCCTGCAGCGAAACGTTGCGGAGTGATCGCCCGGCTCAGCGCGATCGCGCGCGCGACTCCATCCATGCGACGAGCGTGCGGACGCCGACGCCCGACGCACCCGGCACGTCCCATCCCGCCGTCTTGTCGCCCCACGCGGTGCCCGCGATGTCGAGGTGGGCCCAGCTGCGATCGCCCGCGAAGGCCTGGAGGAAGCCGGCCGCCGTCGATGCGCCCGCGTCGCGCGATCCCGCGTTCTTCAGGTCGGCGACGCTGCTCTTCATCGCGCGCGCGTGCTCCGGGAAGAGCGGCATGCGCCACATCGTCTCCCCGCACGCCGCACCCGCGTCGACGATCTCGCGCGCGAGGGCGTCGTCGCGCGTGAAGACGCCGGTCGCCCACGGCCCGAGCGCGACGACGCACGCGCCCGTGAGCGTCGCGAGATCGACGACCGCATCGGGCTCGAACTCCGAGATCGCGTAGTGGAGCGCGTCCGCGAGGACGACGCGGCCCTCGGCGTCCGTGTTGAGGATCTCGATCGTCTTGCCGCTCATCGCGCGCACGACGTCGCCGGGTCGATAGGCGGTGCCGCTCGGCATGTTCTCGGCCGCGCCGATCACGCCGACGACGTGCAGCGGCAGCTCGAGCACGGCCGCCGCGCGGAGTGCGCCGACGACGGCCGCGGCGCCCGACATGTCGTGCTTCATCTCGTGCATCGCGGCGGACGGCTTGATCGAGATGCCGCCCGTGTCGAACGTGATGCCCTTGCCGACGATGCACAGCGTCGGCGCGCGCGAAGCGCGGCGCTTCGGGACGTGCTCGAGGACGATCATGCGCGGCGGGTTCGCGCTTCCCTGGCCGACGGCGAGGATCGCGCCCATGCCGAGCCTCTTCATCTGCGCCGGTTCGAGCACGCGGCAGCGGAGGCCGACCTCGCGCGCGGTCGCGCGCGCGGCGGTCGCGAGGCGCGCCGGCGTCAGCTCGTTCGGCGGCTCGTTCGAGAGATCGCGCGCGAGGTTCTGCGCCGTCGCGATCGCGACGCCCGCGTCGGCTCCGCGCCGCGCGGCGGCCGCGTCGGTCGCGCCGTCGATCACGAGCGTCACCGCGGCCGGCGGCGCGTCGTCGCGCTTCTCCTTGTAGCGATCGAAGCGGTAGCTGCCGAGCAGCACGCCCTCGGCGAGCGCCTGCGCGGCGGCCGCGGCCGCGACGCCGCGAACGCGGGGCGCGGCGATCGCGAGCGAGCGGACGCGCTTGCCGGTCGCGCGGCGCACGGCCGTCGCCGCGGCGCGCCGCAGCGCGTGCGCGTCGACGTCCTTCGCGTCGCCCATTCCGACGAGCACGACGCGCGCGGGCCGCGCCGCGGCCGCGCGCGCGCGCTTCGACGCCGGAGCGGGGTAGAGGACGAGCGCCTCGCCCGCGCTCGCGGCGAACTCGCCGCGCTCGACGACGTCGGCGATCGCGCCGCCGAGCGAGCGATCGAACGCGCGCGCGGCGGGAGACAGGACGGGCTTCGCCCCGTTCACCGCGGCCTTCGCCTTCGCCGAGGCCTTCGCGCGCGCCGCACCGCGCCGGCCGCCGGTCGCTCCGTCGGCCGCGCCCTGCGACGCGAGCGGGATCGCCACGACGTCCGCCTTCGCGGCGTCGAGCGCCGCGCTCCGAACCGAGATCTTCATTCGTTCCCCCCTCGCGCCGGAAGCGGCGCTCGCGTTCCACCGGCGCGGCGCCTCGCGGCGCTCCGTCGCCTCCGAAGGCTCGTCGCGCGAGCCGAGCGGCCCGTGCGGCTTCGCGCGACCCGCCCGCTTCCTTGATGGCCCCCGAGCCCTCGCATAGACTCGCGCGCCGACCGTTCGGGGGGCGGAGTCGCGCAGGGCGGCTTCGCGAGGTCGGTCGCCTCGAGTCGTCGTGGATCGTCGGGACCCTGGATCGGCAGGGAGCTCCTCGGGGTCGCGGGCTCGCGCTCGGCGCCGTTCATAGCGCGTTCGGGCCGCATCACCGAGAGCACATCGAGAGCCCGGCGTTCCTCCGCGAGCCCTCCGCCGCGGGCGGAGTGCGCCGCGAGGCGGGCGGGGAGCGTCGCGTGGAACTCGATCTGATCGGACTGATCTGGCAGGCGAGCCTCGTCGTGAAGCTCGTCATGCTCCTGCTCGCCGGCATGTCCGTCGGCTCGTGGGCGATCATCGTGCTCAAGTGGCGCGAGCTGCGCCGCGCGGAGGCCGACAGCGAGGCGTTCCTCGAGGTCTACCGCGAAGAGGAGTTCGCCCGCGCGTTCGAGGCGGCGCGCGAGCTCGACCGCAGCCCGCTCGCCGCCGTCTTCCTCGGCGGCTGCGCGGAGCTCCAGCAGATCGCCAAGAAGCAGGGCGGGGGCGCGGTCGATGCGCTCGAGGTCGAGCAGGTGCGGCGCGTGCGCAAGGCGCTCGGCTGGATCACCGCCGGCGAGGCGCAGCGCTTCGAGCGCGGGCTCTCGTTCCTCGCCACGACCGGCAGCTCGGCGCCGTTCATCGGCCTGTTCGGCACCGTCATCGGCATCATCGCGTCGTTCGAGAGCATCGGGCGCGCGGGCAGCGCGAGCCTCGCGGTCGTCGCGCCCGGCATCGCCGAGGCGCTGATCGCGACCGCGGTCGGCCTGTTCGCCGCGATTCCCGCCACGATCTTCTACAACTCGTTCGTCGCGCGCATCGAGCAGATCGGCGCCGCGATCGACCTGTTCCGCGGCGACTTCGAGCAGGATCTCGACCTCGTCGCGGCGCAGGCGACCGGTGCGCGCGCCTCGGCGCGCCGCGAGCGGGGCTGACGCGTGGGCGCGTCGCTCGCGCGCGGCGGTCGCCGCCGGCCGATGGCCGACATCAACGTCACGCCGCTCGTCGACGTCATGCTCGTGCTGCTGATCATCTTCATGGTGACGGCCCCGATGATGCAGCAGGGCGTCGACGTCGATCTGCCGAAGACGTCGACGCAGCCGCTGCGCGTCACCGACGACCCGCTCATCCTCACGGTGAAGAAGGACGGCACCTACCTGCTCGGCAAGACCGAGGTGCCGCTCTCCGAGCTCGAGGCGAAGCTCGCCGCCATCTTCGAGGCGCGCGGCGCGAAGGAGCTCTACCTGCGCGCGGATCGCGCGGCGCCGTACGGCACCGTCGTCAAGGCGATGGCCGCCGCGCGCGAGGCCGGCGCGCAGCAGCTCGGCGTCGTCACCGAGGCCGAGTAGCGCCGTGGGCGGTCGCGCGCCGATCGGCATCGGAGGGCGGCGGTGAGCTCCGCGACCCTCGGCATCGATCGCCTGCAGCAGAGCGCGTGGGATCGCTTCGCGCGCGCGCGCGCCGAGCGCGGGCGGCGCGAGTGGAAGAACGGGCTCGTCGGCTCCGCGATCGGCCACGCGGTCGTGCTGCTGCTGCTCGTGGTCGGCCCGCGCCCCGGGCCGTCGGAGCTCCCGCCGGTCGTCTCGATCGATCTCGTCGCCGCGCCGCGCGCGGCCGCGGCCCCCGCGCCGGGCCGCCCGGCTCCCGCGCCCGCGCCGCCGAAGGCCGCGCCGCCGCCCCCCGAGCCGACCGTCGCCCCTGCGCCGCCTCCGCCGCCGAAGGCGCAGACGAAGGTGCTCCCCAAGGAGGCGCCGCAGGCGAAGGCGAAGCCCGCGCCCGCGCCGCCCGTGCGGCGCGAGCGACCGAAGGAGCTCGGCTACGAGGACGCGCTCGCCGCGCTGCGCGCCGAGGCGGGCGAGGCGAGCCCGAGCGAGGACGCGGCCGAGGAGGCGCTCGACGCGCCCGCCACCGCGACGGGCGGCCCGAGCGGGCCCGGGCGCGTCGACCCCGAGCTGGCGGCCTGGCAGCTCGCCGTGAAGCGCCACATCCAGAAGAGCTGGGTCGTGCCCACCGAGTTCCGCGGCAGCGGGCTGCGCGCGCTGCTGCGCGTGACCGTGCTCGGCGACGGCACCGTGATCGGCGCGCCGGCCGTGCAGCGCTCCTCGGGCGACCCGCGCTACGACGACAACGCGGTGCGCGCGGTCGGCCAGGCGAGCCCGCTGCCGCCGCCGCCGAGCGCGGGCGACAAGACGATCTGGTTCTCGGAAGAGTGATCGCGGTACGCGCCGCGCGCGCCGCGCGGTGCGACCGTTCGGCGCCGCGCGCCGGGAACGCGCGACACGGGCCGGGGGGAGAGACGCGGATGAGGATGGGGGTGGCGAGCTGGATCTCGGTCGCGCGGGCGGTCGCGCTCGCGCTGTGCCTCGCGGCCGGCGTGCCGCGCGCGGCGGGCGCCGAGGAGGACGTGCCGACGATCGTCGTCACGCCCGGCGGGCGCACGGCGTTCAACGTCGCCCTGCAGCGTTTCGCCGATCGCGGCCGCGGCGGTGATGCATCGCGCACGGGCGCGCTCGACGCCGGTCTGCGCCGTGGCATCGCGTACTCGTACGACACGCTGCTGCTCCCCGACGCCGCCTTCCTCGGCCCGCGCGACGCGCGCCCCGAGCTCGCCGCGACGCGCGACGACTGCGCGGAGTGGCGCACGAGCGGCGCCGACGCGCTCGTCGAGGGCGTGATCGCGCCCGACGACGCCAGCGGACGCATGGTGATCGAGGTCGCGGTCTGGGAGGTCGCGCGCTGCGTGCGGCTCTTCCACGAGACGTACCGGCGGCCGGGTGCCGTGCTCGAACGCACCGCCCTGCGCATCGCCGACGACGTGGTCGGCGCCGTGACGGGCGTGCGCGGGGCGGCATCGACGGAGATCGCCTTCGTCTCGACGCGCAGCGGCCACCGCGAGATCGTCGTGATGGACGCGGACGGCTCGAACGTGCGCGCGGCGACGCGCGGCAACTCGGTGAAGGCGTTCCCCGACTGGCTGCCGGGCGCCGACGGCATCCTCTACACGTCCTACGTCACGGCCGAGCAGCCGGACCTCTTCGTCGCGTCGCGCGCGGCCGACGTGCGCGCGGGCCGCATCCTGGGCGGCGTGCTCCCCGGCGCGCCGAAGTACCGCGGTGTCTTCTCGCCCTCGGGTCAGACGCTCGCGCTCGTCACGAGCGTCGACGGCGCGGCCGAGATCTTCCGCGTCGAGCGCGACGGGCGTCGCATGCAGCGGCTCACGCACGGCCCGT
Organism: Myxococcota bacterium; assembly: GCA_041389495.1. NCBI lineage: Bacteria > Pseudomonadati > Myxococcota > Myxococcota bacterium. The sequence goes on from JAWKRT010000001.1 coordinate 1,796,065, forward strand.
CCATCGAGGTCTCGCCGGCGTGGTCGCCCGACGGCTCCCGCATCGCCTTCGTGTCGGACCGCTCGGGGGCGCCGCAGATCTTCGTCATGAACAGCGACGGGACGGACACGCGCCGGCTCACCTATCAAGGCGGCTACAACACGTCGCCGTCGTGGTCGCCCGACGGGCGCTGGATCGCCTATCAATCGCTCGTCGGCTCGCAGTTCGACATCTGGCTGATCGACCCGGAGGGCAAGGTCAACTTCCCGATCGTCGAGCACCCTTCGAGCGACGAGACACCGCACTGGTCCCCCGACGGTCGCCGCATCGCCTTCAGCTCGAAGCGCCGGGGCCGCGCGGACATCTACACCGTCGACCGCAGCGGCGAGCGCCTCGAGCGCCTGACGCAGGCGATGGGCGACAACACGCATCCCTCGTGGAGCCCCTATCCGCGGTGAGCGGGGCGGCCGGAGCCGCCGCGCCCGCGGCTGCTAGAGTTCCGCGCCGATCGGGGACCGGGGGGAGGAGGCCCGTCATGTCGCATCGCCGAGGACGACGCTCCGCGCGCCGCGCGCGGGGGATTCGCGCGCTCGCCTGTGTCGTGCTCGTCGCGCCGCTCGCCGCGTGCGTGACCGTCGCCGAGCACCGCAAGCTCGAGCGGCGCGTCCTGCAGATGGAGCGCGGGGGCGGGCCGTCGAGCGGCGACTGGCGCGCCGCGCTCGCCGACGCGAACGCCGAGGTCGAGGCGCTGCGCGCCGAGGTGAAGACGCTGAAGGGGCGCGTGGAGGTCGCGGAGAAGACGGCCGCCGACGCGCTCGACGACGCGCGCCGCGCCCGCCAGGAGACGGCGACGCGCGAGGCCGGCACGCCGGCCGAGCCCGCCGAGGCGCCGCCCGAGCCGCAGGCGAGCGAGGAGGTCCGCAGCTACCGCGCCGCCCACGCGCTCTGGCGCTCCGGCGACCTCGCGGGCTGCATTGACCAGTTCGCCCAGTTCCTGCAATCTCATCCGTCCTCTTCGTACGCCGACGACGCGACGTTCTGGATGGCCGATTGTTATTTCAAGCAGGGGGACTTCAAGCAGGCCGTGCTCCGCTTCGACGACGTCGTGCGGAAGTACCCGACCGGGAACAAGGCGCCCGACGCGCTGTTCCGGCAGGGCGAGGCGCTGCTCGAGCTCGGGCCCGGCTATCACGAGGCCGCCAAGCGCGCCTTCGAGCGCGTCCTGTCGGACTACCCGAACTCGGCGCTCGTCGGCGAGGCGAAGAAGCGGCTCGAGGTGGCGCGGGCCGGGTGAGGAGCGCGCGTCGCCTCTCACCGCCGCGGCGGTCACGACCACGACCACGACGAAGAACCGACGGGAGCGGACCGTTGAAGAAGCGCGACCTGGACAAGCTGAAGGCGATCCTCATCCAGCAGCGGGACGAGCTGCTCGGCAACGCCAAGCGCACGCTGGCCGGCGACATCCACCTCGATCCCGACGACTTCCCGGACGAGATCGACACCGCGTCGTCCGAGATCAACCTGGCCTTCATGGGGCGGGTCCGAGAGCGCGAGCGCGGCCTGCTCCGCAAGATCCTCGAGGCGCTCGACCGCATCGAGGCGGGCGAGTACGGCGAGTGCGCGAGCTGCGGCGAGGAGATCGGCCTGAAGCGCCTCCTGGCGCGGCCGGTCGCCGAGCTGTGCATCGACTGCAAGTCGGAGCAGGAGAAGCTCGAGCGCCGCAACGGCTGATGGCCCGCTCCGCCTGGCGCGTGCTCGGCATCGAGAGCTCGTGCGACGAGATGGCGGCGGCCGTGGTGGTCGACGACGGCCGCCACTGGGTCGTCGAGTCGAGCGTCGTCCACGCCCAGACCGACGTGCACGCTCCGTACGGCGGCGTCGTTCCGGAGCTCGCGTCCCGCGATCACGTGCTCGCCGTGTCCGGCGTCGTCGCGCGCGCGCTCGCGGAAGCGGGCGCTGTGGCCGGCGACGTCGACGGGGTGGCCGTGACGGCGGGGCCGGGGCTCGTCGGATCGCTGCTCGTCGGGCTGTCGTTCGCGAAGGGGCTCGCGTACCGCCTGCGCATCCCGATCGTCGGCGTCCACCACCTCGTGGGCCACCTGATGTCGGCCGAGCTCGCGGACGCGAGCCTTGCGCCGCCGTATCTCGGGCTCGTCGTCTCGGGCGGGCACACGGCGCTCTACCGCGTCCCCGAGCGCGGCGAGCCCGCGCTGCTCGGGCAGACGCGCGACGACGCGGTGGGCGAGGCCTTCGACAAGGTCGCGAAGCTGCTCGGGCTCGCGTATCCGGGCGGGCCCGCGGTGTCGCGCGCGGCGCGCGACGGAGCGCGCGACGCCGTCGCCTTCCCGCGGCCGATGCAGGGCGAGCCCGGCTACGACTTCTCGTACAGCGGCCTCAAGACGGCCGTCGCGCTCGAGCTCCAGCGCCGCCGCGCGGCGGCGGGCGTCGGGCCCGACGACGCCTTGCCCGCGCGCGACGTCGCCGACGTCGCGGCCTCGTTCGAGGCCGCGGCCGTCGCGCCGCTCGTCGCGCGCACGGCGCGCGCCTGCGCGGCGCAGGAGATCGGCACGGTCGCGGTCGTCGGCGGTGTCGCGGCGAACGCGCACCTGCGCGAGGAGATGGCGCGCGCCGGCGCCGCGCACGGCTTCCGCACCGTGTTCCCGCCGCTCGGTCTGTGCACGGACAACGCGGCGATGATCGCGGCCGCGGGCGCGCGCCTGCTCGCGCGCGGCGTGCGCGACGACCTCGCGCTCAACGCGTTCTCGCGCGTTCCGGTGGGCCAGGCGCCCTGGCGCGACGCGGAGGGCGCGGCGGGCCCGGTAGGCGCGGAGGGCGCGGCGGGCCCGGTAGGCGGGCAGGGCGCGGCGGCCCGCGCGGACGGCGCCGCGCCGTGAACCTCGCGCGCACGCGCGCGCTGCTCGCCGAGCGCGGCCTTCGCCTGCGCCGCGAGCTCGGCCAGAACTACCTCGTCGACGATGCGCGGGCCGCGCAGCTCGTCGCGCACGCGGGCGTCGAGCCGGGCGACGTCGTGGTCGAGGTCGGCACCGGGCTCGGCACGCTCACGCGCGCGCTCGCGGCGCGCGCGGCGCGCGTGGTCACGATCGAGATCGACGCGGGCGTGGTGGCCGCGCTGCGCGACCTGGCGCTCCTGCCGGACGCCGTCGAGCTCGTGCACGCGGACGCGCTCGACGTCGACCTCGCCGCGCTCGTTCCCCCGCCGCCCGCGCGGACGCGACTCGTCGCGAACCTTCCGTACTCGGCGGCGACGCCGCTGCTGCGCCGCATGCTCGACCTCCGCGACACGTTCGCGTCCTGGTCGGTGATGGTGCAGCGCGAGGTCGCCGCCCGCCTCGTCGCGGGCGCGGGCGAGGACGACTATGGCTCGTTCGCCGTCCTGCACGCGCTCGCGGCGCGCGTCGAGCGCGTCGTCGACGTCGCGCCGCAGGCGTTCTTTCCGGTGCCGAAGGTCGTCTCGAGCTTCGTGCGCATCACGCCGCTGCGCGGCGAGGGCGAGCCCGACCGCGACGAGCTCGCGCGCATCGAGCGCGTCGTGCGCGCGCTGTTCGCGCGCCGGCGCAAGACGATCAAGAACGGGCTCGAGGGGGGCGGCTTCGGCGCGGCCGGGCTCGAGGCGCTCGCGCGCGTCGGCATCGACGCGCGCGAGCGCGCCGAGCGCCTCGAGCCGGCCGCGCTGCGCGCGCTCGCGCGCGCGCTCGACGAGCTCGGTGCCTTCGCGCGCCCCGGCCCGCGCGACTAACCTCGGGCGCGTGGACACGGCCGACCAGCTCGAGGCGCTGCTCGAGCTCGCGCGCGAGGCGGGCCTCGAGGTGCGCAGCGTCGGCGCCCGCCCGGCGGTCGCCGGCGAGGCGCCGCCGACGAGCGCCGTCTGCCGGGTGAGGAGCGCGGTGTGGGTCGTGCTGAGCGCGGCCGACCCGCCGGACCGGCACATCGCCGTGCTCGGGGAGGCGCTCCGCCGCCACGCGTCGGGCTTCCTCGAAGACCGCTTCCTTCCCCCGGCCTTGCGCGCGCTCCTGCAGGATCCACTCGAAGGTCCGTAGGGCCCGAGTGGCGCGCTGCGGCCGGGCCCGCGCGCCGGTCGGGTTTCGAGACGCGCACGTCTTGACCCGGCGTCCGCCCGGCCGGTACCCTGCGCGCCGTTTGAGGGCAATCGCAGGTCGCGATGTCCATCGAAACGCAGGGCGCGCCCGGCCATCGCACCGCGAGGCCACCGGGGGCGCCCGAGACAGCCGGGGCCCCCCACGGAAGCCCGGCCCACGAGGAAGTCGCCTACTCCAGCCCGATGAACGGTCGGATCCCGGCCCGCGCGCGCGATGCGCTCGCGAGCCACGCAGGGACCGATACGGGGGCGGACGATGGGTGGCCTTCGGGATCGCAGGATCGCACGCGCTCCCCCGCGCACGCGCTCTTCGCCGACCTCCCGAGCTCTCCCTTCGCAGCGCCTCCGGACGCGCATCCGGCGGGCACTCTCTCGTTCGGGTCGTCGGCCTCCGGTGGTCCGACGCGGTCGCGCGAGCGGCCGCGCCGTCGGGTCGCGGCGGGCTGGAGGCGACTATGTCGACCGTCACCGCCACGTCGACGCGCGAGCACCGCGTCACCGTCCGCTCGCTCCGCACCGCCAAGAGGAGTGGCCGCCCGGTCAGCATGCTGACCGCGTACGACCACGCCTTCGCCCGCATCTTCGACGCCGCGGGCATCGACGTGCTGCTCGTCGGCGACTCGCTCGGCAACGTCGTGCAGGGCCAGGACACGACGCTGCCGGTGACGCTCGACGAAGCGATCTACCACACGCGGCTCGTCGCGCGCGCCGCGGCGCGCGCGATGGTCGTCGGCGACATGCCCTTCGGCAGCTACCAGGTGAGCCCCGAGGACGCGGTCCGCAACGCCATCCGCATGGTGAAGGAGGGCGGCGCGCACGCCGTGAAGCTCGAGGGCGGGAGCCCGATGCTCGCGACCACGCGGCGCATCGTCGACGCCGGCATTCCCGTGATGGGGCACGTCGGATTGACGCCGCAGTCCGTGCACGCGATGGGCGGCCTGCGCGTGCAGGGGCGCGGCGACGCGGGGCGCTCGCGCGTCGTCGAGGACGCGATCGCCGTCCAGGAGGCGGGCGCGTTCGCGGTCGTGCTCGAGGGCATTCCGTCGGAGCTCGCCGCCGAGATCACGCGCACGCTCGCGATCCCGACGATCGGCATCGGCGCGGGCGTCGGCTGCGACGGCCAGGTGCTCGTGATGCACGACCTGCTCGGCCTGTCCGACTGGACGCCGAGCTTCGTCAAGCAGTACGCGAACCTCGGCCAGCTCGCGGCGCAGGCGGCGCGCGCGTTCGCGGACGAGGTCCGCAATCGCAAGTTCCCCGACGAGGAGCACTCGTACCGCTAGGTGCGGAGGTGCGGACCATGCGCGTCGTGAGGAGCATCCGGGAGCTGCAGGCGTGGGCCGACGGCGAGCGCGCCGCCGGCCGGCGCATCGCGCTCGTGCCGACGATGGGGGCGCTGCACGCGGGCCACCTGTCGCTCGTCGCGCAGGCGCGCGAGCGCGCCGACGCCGTCTGCGTCTCGATCTTCGTGAACCCGACGCAGTTCGACGACCCGAAGGACTACGCCGCCTATCCCGCGACCTTCGAGACGGACGCGGCGGCGTGTCGCGAGTCCGGCGTCGACGTCGTCTTCGCGCCGACGCCGGCCGAGCTCTATCCGGAGGGCGCGCAGACGTGGGTCGAGGTGACGGAGCTCGCGCGCCCGCTCTGCGGCGCCGCGCGCCCCGGGCACTTCCGCGGCGTGACGACCGTCGTCGCGAAGCTGCTGAACGCCGCCAAGCCCCACGTCGCGATCTTCGGCGAGAAGGACTTCCAGCAGCTCGCGGTCATCCGGCGCATGGCGCGCGACCTCGGCTTCGACGTCGAGATCGAGGGCGGCGCGATCGTGCGCGAGGCCGACGGGCTCGCCATGAGCTCGCGCAACGCGAACCTCGGCCCGCGCGCCCGCGGCGAGGCGCTCGCCATCGGGCGCGCGCTCGACGCGGCCGAGCGCGCGGTCGCGCTCGGCGAGCGCGCGCGCGACCGCGTGCTCGACGTCGCGCGCGGCGAGCTCGCGCGCGCGCGCGGCGCGAGCGTCGACTACGCCGAGCTGCGCTGTCCCGAGACGCTCGCGCTCGCGCCCGAGCGGCTCGACGGCCCGGCGCTGCTCGCGCTCGCCGTCTTCTTCGAGCCCGAGACCGAGGGCGCCCCGCGCGTCCGCCTGATCGACAACCGCGTGCTGCGCCCGCCGGAAGCCGGCGCCGCGGCCGTCCTGGCCCGTTCCTGACTCGCGAAGCGCGTCGCCACGAGGAGAACGCCGTGATCCGCACCATGCTCAAGTCGAAGATCCACCGCGCCACCGTCACCGAGGCGAACATCGAGTACGAGGGCTCGGTGACGATCGACCGCGACCTCATGGACGCCGCCGATCTCCGCCCGTACGAGCAGGTGGACATCTGGAACTGCACGAACGGCAACCGCCTGACGACCTACGTGATCGAGGGCGAGCGCGGCTCGGGCGAGGTGTGCGTGAACGGCGCGGCCGCCCACCTGATGAAGCCGCTCGACGTCGTCATCATCGCGAGCTGGACGCAGGTCGCGGACGCCGAGGCGGACGGGTTCGAGGCGAAGCGCGTCTTCGTCGACGCCCGCAACGCCATTCGCGAGTAGCGCGCGAGCGGGCGCGTCGCGCGACGGCGCGGCCGCCGCGGGCGCTCCGCTAGTCTCCGCGCCGTGTCTCCTCCCGCGAAGCCGACCCCGCCCGCGAAGACCGGCAAGGCGCGCAAGCGCGGCGCGTCCGATGCGCTCGGCGCCGCGGGCGTCGTCGCGACGAACCGCCGCGCGCGCTTCGAGTACGAGCTCCTCGACACGTTCGAGTGCGGCATCGCGCTGCTCGGCCCGGAGGTGAAGTCGCTGCGCGCGGGGCGCGCGAACCTCGGCGACGCGTTCGCCACCATCCGCCGCGGCGAGTGCTTCCTCCACAAGCTCCACATCAGCCCGTACGAGCCGGCGACGCGCGAGAACGCCGACCCGCTGCGCGATCGCAAGCTGCTGCTCCACAAGGCGCAGATCCGGCGGCTCGAGGGACAGGTGGCGGAGAAGGGCCTCACGCTCGTGCCCGTCTCGCTCTACTTCAAGGATGGGCGTGCGAAGGTCGAGCTCGCGCTCGCGCGCGGCAAGCACACCTACGACAAGCGCGAGTCGATCAAGCGGCGCATGGACGACCGCGACGCGCAGCGCGCGCTGCGCCGCGGCCGCGACCGAGGGTGAGGGCGGCGGCGCGTCGCGCCGGGGTCCGCGCGTTGCTGCGCGCGAGCGCCCGGGCGGTGCGCGACGCCCGGTCGATGCGCGCCGCCGCGCGGCTCTCCGCCGTCGCACTCGCGCTCGCCGGCGGCGGGCTCGCCTGCGCGTCGAGCTTCGATTCGCTGCTCTCGCCGCCGCCGGTCGCGCGCGCGACCGATCGCCCTCCGCCGCCCGACCGCCGCGACTATCTCGCCTTCCGCGCGGCGCACCCCGACGTGCTCGAGCCGAACTACCTCCCGTTCATGGTGCACCGGCTTCCGGGCGACGGGCCGGAGGGCGACCTCCTGCTCTTCTGTCGGTGGGACGAGGCGCGCATGCCGCTCGCCGTCTACGTCGACGCACCGCCGCTCCCCGACGCGCTGCAGGACGAGCTGCGCCCGGTCGCACCCGAGCGCTTCGCGGGCGCGGTGGCCGGCGCGCTCGCCATCTGGGAGCGGGAGCTCGAGGGGCTCGTGCGCTTCGAGCGCGTCGATCGCGCGGCGGACGCCGACCTGCGCGTCCGGCTCGTCGCCGCGCGCGCGCCCGCCCCGCGGCCCGACGTGCTCGTGCTCGGCGCGACCGACGCGCTGCACGCCGCATGCGTGCCCCAGGGCTGGGATCCGGATGCCCAGCGCCAGCGCGTGCGCTTCGCGGTGCGGGAGCTCGAGAT